>NZ_JBVHWM010000011.1:0-158905 GCF_055564375.1 Streptomyces sp. NPDC029138 | reverse complement strand
TTCAACACCACGAGAGCGGAACAGTCAGGCGGAATAAGCCCGACCGTTCACAGCGTCCTCGCTGTGTTTTTTCAAAGGAACCTCGCCCTCTCGTACGAGAGAGACGGGGTATCAACATATCTGGCGTTGACTTTTGGCACGCTGTTGAGTTCTCAAAGAACGGTCGCTTCCTTTGTACTCACCCTCTCAGGCTTTCCTCCGGGCGCTTCCCTTCGGTCTTGCGTTTCCGACTCTATCAGATCTTTTCTCGATCCGATGTCCCAGTCGGGGGGCTTGTCTCGGGGCTTTCGGCTTTCGCCGCCCGCCTTTTCGACATTCACTACGTTAGCCGATTCCCTCGGGGAACTCATAATCGAGTCTCGCGAGTTCGAATTCGGGCACACGGGTGCGCCAGAAACGACCCCGCTGAGGGGTTGAAGCTAGGTAGTGGGTTGGCCGCTCCGGCTGCAGGCGATCGCCGTACCCGGTTCAGCGGCTCGGGCTACATTACGCACCCCGGCGGCCCGCGTCAACTTCGGCGGCGCCGGGGCACGTGGGCCCGATAAGGGCTCACCGTCGGGTCGTTGGCGACCCAGAAGCGCCACGGGTGGAGGTCGCCGTCGCCTCCCTCGCCGGCCACGCCGGTACGGGGACCGTTGCGTACCTGGTCGGAGGGGACGGGCGTCCCGGTGAGCATCCTCAGGGGGGTCTCGCCGGCGGCGCACGCGTCCGTGCCGTCCAGGGCCCGGTCGACCTCCAGGGCGGTGGCCAGCCGGGCCGGACCCTTGGCAAGTTCCTTGTCGTTCCGGGCCGAAACGCGGCGCTTGCGGGCCAGCTCTGCGCCCTCCACCACCTCGCCCGCGCGGAGCAGGACCGCGCTGGCCCGGCCCTCGGGTCCGCAGACCAGGTTCATGCAGTGCCACATGCCGTAGGTGAAGTAGACGTACACGTGTCCGGGCGGGCCGAACATCACCGCGTTGCGGGCGGTGGGGCCACGGTAGGCGTGCGAGCCGGGGTCTTTCGGGCCGTCGTACGCCTCCACCTCCGTGAGGCGGAGGGCGATCGGGCCGTCGGGTGTCGTCCGGACCAGGATGCGGCCGAGGAGGTCGGGAGCGACCTCCAGTACCGGGCGGTCGAAGAAGGCTCGGGGCAGTGGCGTACGGTCCGGGGGCGCGATCATGCCCTCCGAGGGTAGTCCAGACGGGGCACCGCGCCGGCGGAACCGGGCGCGGGCGGATCGCGTTTGTACGGGTCGAGGGTCCATTCGTAAAGGGAGAGTCATGGCGTTCAAGAAGCTGCTCGCGAGCCTGGGGGCCGGCGGGGCGTCGGTCGAGACGGTGCTGACCGAGGTCAATGTCGTACCGGGTGGTGTCGTCCAGGGTGAGGTGCGGATCCAGGGCGGGTCCGTGAACCAGGCGATCGAGGGGCTGTCCGTCGGCCTCCAGGCCAAGGTCGAGGTGGAGAGCGGCGACCAGGAGTACAAGCAGGACATCGAGTTCACGAAGGTGCGGCTCGGCGGGGCCTTCGAGCTCCAGGCGGGGGCCGTGCACGCGGTGCCGTTCGGCCTGGAGATCCCCTGGGAGACGCCGATCACCATGATCGACGGGCAGGCCCTGCGGGGGATGAACATCGGTGTGACCACCGAGCTGGCGATCGCGCGGGCCGTGGACTCCGGCGACCTGGACCCGATCAACGTGCATCCGCTGCCGGCGCAGAAGGCGATCATGGACGCCTTCATCCAGCTGGGCTTCCGCTTCAAGAACGCGGACATGGAGCGCGGCCACATCCGGGGCACGCGGCAGAAGCTGCCGTTCTACCAGGAGATCGAGTTCTTCCCGCCGTCGCAGTACCGGGGTCTGAACCAGGTCGAGCTGAGCTTCGTCGCCGACGAGCACGCGATGGACGTCGTGCTGGAGATGGACAAGAAGCCGGGTCTGTTCAGTGAGGGCTCGGACACCTTCCGGTCGTTCCAGGTGGGTCTGAACGACTGGCAGGGGACCGACTGGGCGGCGTACCTCAACCAGTGGCTGTCCGAGGTCGGCAGCAAGCGCAACTGGTTCTAGGCTCGGGAACCGCAGGTTCCAGATCATCGATCAGGAGGTACCGAGGTGACCGAGCTCAAGCGGCGGCCGCTCCCCCATGACTTCCATCCGCCCGTGCCGTCGTTCACGGTGACGAGCGAGGACATCGAGGAGGGTGCGACGCTCAAGAGCGCCCAGGTGCATGCGGAGGGCAACACCTCGCCGCAGTTGCGCTGGGAGGGCTTCCCGCCCGAGACCAAGAGCTTCGCCGTGACCTGCTACGACCCCGACGCGCCGACCGGCAGCGGGTTCTGGCACTGGGTCCTGTTCGACATCCCGGCCTCCGTGACGGAGCTGCCGGAGGGCGCGGGCAGCGGCAAGTTCGAGGGGCTGCCCGAGGGCGCCGTGCACGCGCGCAACGACTACGGGACGAAGGACTTCGGCGGTGCCGCTCCGCCGCCCGGGGACGGCCCGCACCGGTACGTCTTCACGGTGTACGCGGTGGACCAGGAGAAGCTGGGTCCGGACGCGGACGCCTCTCCGGCTGTCGTCGGCTTCAACCTGCGGTTCCACACGATCGCGCGCGCTCAGCTCATCGGTGAGTACGAGAACCCCGCTGAGGGCTGACGTCAGCGCAAGGATTCAGCCAAGGGTTCATTGAACGTTTGCCCGCCTCCGGTCTTGGAAGTGATCGGAGGCGGGCATTTTTTATTGCGTTGTCCATCTCGGCGCGCCCGTCCAGAGTTGATCCGAGCCCGCCGGGGGGTGGGCAGGTGCACACGGGAGGTGGGCTGGATGCGTGACACGCTGGTGCTGAACGCGAGCTTCGAGCCGCTGTCGACGGTGACGCTGAACCGCGCGGTCGTTCTGGTGCTCCAGGACAAGGCCGTGGTCGAGCAGGCCCATCCCGAACTGCGGATGCGGGGTGCCGATGTCGACATACCGGCGCCTCGGGTGATCCGGTTGTGCCGGTACGTACGGGTGCCGTTCCGAAGACAAGCTCCGTGGTCGCGGCGGGGAGTGCTGGTCAGGGACCGGCACCGGTGCGCGTACTGCGGGCGGCGGGCGACGACCGTGGACCATGTGGTGCCGCGGTCGCAGGGTGGGCAGGACACGTGGCTGAATACGGTTGCCGCGTGTGCGGAGGACAATCACCGGAAGGCGAACCGGACTCCGGAGGAGGCCGGTATGGCTCTGCTCCGGGAGCCGTTCGAGCCGACGCCGGCCGATGCGATGCTCTTGGCTCTGGGGCGGGAGGAGTTCGACGCGCTTCCTGAGTGGCTCGGTCGGGATGCGGCCTAGGCGTCTGCCGGGTTCTGTTCGTCGGCGGCTGCGGGTCGTGTCGCGTTGCTCGCGCAGTTCCCCGCGCCCCTTCCGGGGCGCGGCAGAACCTGCGTAGAAAAGCTCCCTCAGTCGATCGACGGCTTCTCTCGGCGCTCGGAGCCGCCGTTGCCCGACGAGCCGCTGTTGCCCGAACCCCCGCCCAGGGGACCGAAGTTGCCCATCGCTCCGGACAGGCCCTTGAGGGCGTCGCCGATTTCGCTGGGGACGATCCAGAGCTTGTTGGCGTCGCCCTCGGCGATCTTGGGGAGCATCTGAAGGTACTGGTAGGACAGGAGCTTCTGGTCGGGGTCGCCGGCGTGGATGGCCTCGAAGACCGTGCGGACGGCCTGGGCCTCGCCCTCGGCGCGCAGGGCGGCTGCCTTGGCCTCGCCTTCGGCGCGCAGGATCTGTGACTGCTTCTCGCCCTCGGCGGTGAGGATGGCGGCCTGGCGCGTACCTTCCGCGGTGAGGATGGCGGCGCGCTTGTCACGGTCGGCGCGCATCTGCTTCTCCATCGAGTCCTGGATGGAGGTCGGAGGCTCGATGGCCTTCAGTTCCACGCGGTTGACGCGGATGCCCCACTTGCCCGTGGCCTCGTCCAGGACGCCGCGCAGGGCCGCGTTGATCTCCTCGCGGGAGGTCAGGGTGCGCTCCAGGTCCATGCCACCGATGATGTTCCGGAGCGTGGTGACGGTGAGCTGCTCGATCGCCTGGATGTAGCTGGCGACCTCGTAGGTGGCGGCCCGGGCGTCGGTGACCTGGTAGTAGATGACCGTGTCGATGTTCACGACCAGGTTGTCCTGGGTGATCACCGGCTGCGGCGGGAACGGTACGACCTGTTCCCGCAGGTCGATGCGGTTGCGGATGGTGTCGATGAACGGGACCACGATGTTGAGGCCCGCGTTCAGCGTCCGCGTGTAACGGCCGAAGCGCTCGACGATGGCCGCGCTGGCCTGTGGGATGACTTGGATTGTCTTGATCAGGGCGATGAAGACCAACACCACCAGGATGATCAAGACGATGATGACCGGTTCCATCGTCGTTCCCCGTACCCTTCTCCGCCTCGGCGCCTTCGGCAGATCTCATGACTGTTGAGGATCTTGCTGGTCGAGTCTGACAGACCGTCGCGCAACTCGTGAGTCCTTCTCGGCGAGTTGTCCTCAGATGACGATCGCGGTGGCCCCTTCGATGTCCACGACGTCCACCTCCTGGCCCACTTCGTAGGCACGGCCGGTGTCGAGCGCGCGGGCCGACCAGACTTCCCCGGCGAGTTTGATGCGGCCGCCGGACGCGTCGACCCGTTCCAGTACGACGGCCTGCCTGCCCTTCAACGCCTCCACGCCGGTGGCGAGTTGGGGGCGCTGTCTGCCGTGCCGGGCCGCTATGGGCCGGACGACGGCGATGAGGGCGACGGAGACGATGACGAACGTCAGGACCTGGATGACCGCGTCGAAGCCGAGGGCGGAGACGACCGCCGCCGCGACGGCTCCCACGGCGAGCATGCCGAACTCCGGCATCGCGGTGACCACGAGCGGGATTCCGAGCGCCGCCGCGCCGACGAGCCACCACACCCATGCGTCGATGTCGTTCACATGGTCATGGTAGGGCCGCGGTCGGGCGGCGGACAGGGCGCGCGGGGAGAGCGGCGGGGTCAGGACAGGGGCAGGCCCTGGGCGGTCCAGCGGTCGCCGACCTGCTCGACGACGAGCGGGAGGCCGAAGCAGAGGGAGAGGTTGCGGGAGGTCAGTTCCAGCTCGATCGGGCCGGCGGCGAGCACCTTGCCCTGGCGGATCATGAGGACGTGGGTGAAGCCGGGGGCGATCTCCTCGACGTGGTGCGTGACCATGATCATCGAGGGGGCGATGGGGTCGCGGGCGAGCCGACCGAGGCGGCGGACCAGGTCCTCGCGGCCGCCGAGGTCGAGACCGGCGGCGGGCTCGTCGAGCAGGAGCAGCTCGGGGTCGGTCATCAGGGCGCGGGCGATCAGGGTGCGCTTGCGCTCGCCCTCGGAGAGGGTGCCGAACTTCCGGTCCAGGTAGTCGCTCATGCCGAGGCGGTCGAGGAAGGCGCGGGCGCGCTGGTCGTCGACCTCGTCGTACTCCTCCTGCCAGTGGGCGGTCATGCCGTAGGCGGCGGTCAGGACGGTCTCCAGCACGGTCTGGCGCTTGGGGAGCTTGTCGGCCATGGCCATGCCGGCCATGCCGATGCGGGGGCGCAGGTCGAAGACGTCGACCTTGCCGAGGGTGTCGCCGAGGATGGTGGCGGTGCCCTTGCTGGGGAAGAGGTAGCTGGAGGCGACGTTGAGCAGGGTGGTCTTGCCGGCGCCGTTGGGACCGAGGATGACCCAGCGCTCGCCCTCCTTCACCGACCAGGAGACCTGGTCCACCAGAGCCCGGCCCTCACGGACCACGGATACGTCCTGAAGCTCCAGAACATCGCTCATGAGCGCGTTGTCTCCCCTTGCAGTGTGGCCGGTCTCGGCTGTCGCGTACGCCTGTGGCTCGGGTCCGCCGCGCCGGTGGGCGCAGCCCTTATGAAATCTACGCCACGAGCGCCCCGCTCCATTCCATCGGTCCGGTCCTTAGGGTGGGGGCATGCTCTCGGAACCGCGTTCAGGACGCCTTGCCGCTTGGGGAAATGCCCTTTTGGCCGGACTTGTCTCTCCGGATGACGCCGCGCTCGCTGTCGTGGGCGAGGACGCCGTGCACCGGGTGGAGGGGCTGCCGGGTGAGTCCGCGCCGGTCGGGCTGACGCTCGCGCTGGGGCGGCTGCGCACGCTGGGGGTGACCGGGCTGCGGGTGGCGCTGCCCGCGCCGGGGCATCCGCTGGGGCTGAGCGGTCCGCCGGAGTTCAACGCGCGGGCGCTGGAGGCCGAGGAGGCGGTGGTCTGTCACGGCGCCGCGTTCGGGCTGGTGCCTCAGGTGTACGAGGCCGGGCCCGAGGGTGATGTACATGCCGAGGTGGTCTGGCGAGTGCTGCCGGTGCGGGAGGCGCCGCCCGCCGATGTGCCGTCGCTGGGCGAGGCCGAGCGGGAGCTGGCGGAGGCGCTGCGGGACGCGACCGAGGTGCTGTCGAAGCTGGACGTCGCCGGGTCGGGGCCGGTGGCGGAGGCGGCGATCGAGGCGTACCGGGCACGGGTCGACCGAGGCCGCGAGGTGCTGGCGCCGGGGTATCCGCCGCGCGCGGTGAGGGTGTTGGAGCTGGCTCAGCGGGTGGGGCTGCTGGTGTCGCTGGCGTACGGCAACGGCCACGGGGGCGCGGTGAGCGCCTCGGAGATGGCGGCGCGCGGAGAGGCGCTGCGGCCGGTGGAGCGGACGGCCCGGCGGGCGCAGGTCGCGGCGTACAACGCGTTCGTGGAGGAGCGGGAGCGCGGGGTGCGGTGAGCCGGGGGCCCTGGCCGGTGCGGATGCCCGGGGACTCGGTGCAGGTACGTATGCCTGAGAGCCGGGCCCCCGGGCTCGTCGTCACCGGCTGACGCTCGTGTTGCCGAACGCCGGGTTCAGGGCGCCGACCAGGTCGGCGGTCAGGCCGTCCACCTGGACCGGGACGTCGACCGGGACCTGGGCCGTGAGGCCGGACGCGACGCCCCGGGATCGCACGGCCATGTCGTGGGCGTCCGCGTCGGCGACGGCGATGTTCATGGGACGGGTTCCTCCTGCGTGTGCGGCTGTGACCCGGCCGTGGGTCGTGTGCTGATCAACGCGGGAGCCTCCGGCGAGGTACGCGGACCCCGGTTCCGGCGCCCGTTCGGGTCAGTCGGACGACAACCGGACAGGCCCCCCGGTGCGCCCCGAGGGGCCTGAGGTCGTCGTCGGCGGGAGCCTCAGCGGTTGAGGCCGAGGTTGCCGAAGGCCGGGTTCAGCACGCCGATGACGTTCACGCTGTTGCCGACCGCGTTCACCGGGACGTGCACCGGAACCTGGGCGACGTTGCCCGAGCCGACACCCGGGGAGCCGATGGCCTCGCCGGCCGCGTGGGCGCCGCCGTGGGCGGAGGCCAGACCGGCACCGGCCGCCACCAGACCCCCGGCCACCATCGTCACGGCCGCTGCCCTCTTCAGGTTCTTCACTGTCAACCCCTCCTGGTCGTTCACCGCGGCGATCTCCGCGGCACGCACTGGAGAACGGCGGAGATCACCGGAGGGTGCGCCATCCGGGTGACATTCCCACGACGGTATGAATTCCGGTCCGGACCGTGACCCTCCGTGTTGCCACGGGTGAGGCGTTGGTCAGGGCGTCTCAGCCGGTCACGCCGTGGCGTACGGCCCACAGCGCGGCCTGGGTGCGGTCGGCGAGGTCCAGTTTCATCAGGATGTTGGAGACGTGCGTCTTGACGGTCTTCTCGGACAGGACGAGGGCGCGCGCTATCTCGCGGTTGGAGCGGCCGTCCGCGATCAGACCCAGCACCTCGCGCTCCCGCTCGGTGAGCGAACCGCCTCTGCCCTGGCCGGTGTTGGCCTCCTCCTGGGAGAGCAGGGCGCCGGCGACCTCCGGCTGGAGCAGGATGTGCCCGGCGTGCACGGAGCGGATGGCGCCGGCGAGGGCGTCGGGGTCCACGTCCTTGTAGACGTACCCGGCGGCGCCCGCGCGCAGGGCCGGGACGACCGTGCGCTGCTCGGTGAAGCTGGTGACGATGAGCACGCGCGCGGGGTTGTCGAGTTCGCGCAGTCTGCGCAGGGCGTCGATGCCGTCCACGCCCGGCATCTTGACGTCCATGAGGACGACGTCGGGCCGCAGTTCCTCGGCGCGGGCGACTCCCTCGGCACCGTCGGCGGCCTCGCCGACGACCTCGATGTCGTCCTGGACCTCCAGGAAGGTGCGCAGGCCGCGGCGGACGACCTGATGGTCGTCGACCAGCAGGACCTTGATCGATTCACCCACCGGGGACCTCCATCTCGATCGTGGTGCCCTTGCCGGGCGCGGAATCCACGGTCAGCGTGCCGCCGACCCCGCTCGCCCGGTCCCGCATCGAGACCAGGCCGAGGTGGCGTCCGGCGCGGCGGACCGCCGTGGGGTCGAAGCCGCTGCCGTCGTCGGTGACGCGCAGGACGGCTCCGTTGCCGCGCCGGTCCACGCTCACCTCGACCCGGTCGGCGCCGGAGTGGCGCAGGGCGTTGTGCAGGGCCTCCTGGGCGACCCGGAGCAGGGCCTCTTCCTGTGCGGCGGGCAGGGCGCGGAAGCCGTTGCTGCTGAAGGTCACGCGCGCGGAGTGGGCGCGGTCGAGGACCTGGGTCTGGGTGCGCAGGGTGGCGATCAGGCCGTCCTCGTCCAGCGCGGCGGGCCGCAACTCCACGACGGCGGCGCGCAGTTCGTCGGCGGCCTCGGCGGCGAGGGAGGCCACCTGGTGCAGTTCGCCCTTGGCGCGGGCGGGGTCGCGGTCGACGAGGGCGGCTGCCGCCTGGGCGGTCAGGCGCAGGGAGAACAGCTTCTGGCTGACCGCGTCGTGCAGTTCGTGGGCGAGGCGGGAACGTTCCTCGGCGATGGTCAGTTCGCGACTGCGCTCGTAGAGACGGGCGTTGGTCAGGGCGATGGCGGCGTGCTGGGCGAGGATGGAGAGCAGTTCCTCGTCGTCCTGGGTGAAGCCGCAGCTCCCTTCCTGCTTGGCGCAGTTCTTGTTGGCCAGGAACAGGGCGCCGATGACCTCGTCGCCGTCGCGGATGGGCAGGCCCAGGAAGTCGGCCAGGTCGGGGTGGGCGGACGGCCAGCCCTCGAAGCGGGGGTCCTTGCGCACGTCGGCGAGGCGCTCGGCCTTCGCCTCGCGCAGCATCGCGGCGAGGATGCCGTGCTGGCGCGGGAGCGGGCCGATGGCGCGCCACTGCGCGTCGCTGACGCCGTCCACGACGAACTGGGCGAAGCCGCCGTGGTCGTCGGGGACGCCGAGGGCGGCGCACTGCGCGTCGAGCAGCTCGCGGGCGGAGGCGACGATCGTCTTGAGGACGTCGCGCATCTCCAGGTGCCTGCTCATGGCCAGCAGCGCGGAACTCACCGCGGCGAGGCCGGACCGGGGGCCTTGACTCATGCTCCTCACGGTACCGGCGGGGTCCGACAGCGCGGATCGGACCGGTGGCGGCCGGACCCGGTCCGCTGGGCCTAGGGCCGGTGGCGTAGGCCGCCGGTACCGGGGCGCCGGTACCGGGGCGCCGGTACCGGGGCGCCGGTACCGGGGCGCCGGGCGTACGCCGAAGGGCCCCGGCGCTTTGCGGCCCGCGTCCGAGGCGGCCCGGCGGGCGCCGTTCCTAGGTTGAGGTCACCGCCCGAGGGAGGCGGTGAGCGACGAGGGACGGTAGTCATGCCGGTAGCGATCATCACGGGGGCCTCGAAGGGCCTGGGGCGGGCGCTCGCCGAGGCGCTGGGCGCGCGCGGCTGGGATCTGGTGCTCGACGCCCGGGGCGCCGACGCCCTCAAGGAGACCGCGGAGGCGGTCACGCGGCACGGTACGCGGGTGGTGGCGCTGCCGGGAGACGTCACGGACGGCCGGCACCGGGCCGAGCTGGTGGCCGCCGGGTGGCGGCTGGGCGGGGTCGACCTGGTGGTGAGCAACGCGAGCGCGCTCGGTGCCGAGCCGCTGGTGCGGCTGGCGGAGCTGCCGCTGGAGGGGCTGCGGCGGGCACTGGAGGTGAACGTGGTGGCGGCGCTGGGGCTGGTCCAGGAGGCGCTGCCGCTGTTGCGGGCGTCGACGGCGGGCACGGTGATCGTGGTCTCCTCGGACGCGGCGGCGGAGGCGTACGGGACGTGGGGCGGCTATGGCGCCTCGAAGGCGGCCCTGGACCAGCTCGCCGCGGTGCTCGGCGCGGAGGAGCCGGGGCTCAGGGTGTGGGCGGTGGACCCCGGGGACATGGCGACGGACCTGTATACGGCGGCCGTACCGGACGACGACACGCCGCGTCCGGCGCCCGCCGCTGTCGTACCGGCGTTCCTGCGGCTGCTGGACGAGCGTCCGGCGAGCGGGCGGTACGCGGCGCCTTCTCTGCTGGAGGCACGGTGACCGTGTCCACGGGGGTCTCCTCGCTCGGGCCGCGCGAGTGGGGGAAGGTTCCCGAGGAGCTGTCCGCGCGCGTGCCGGCCGAGCAGCGGGGGCCGGGGCTGGGCCGGGACGCCGTACGGCTGCTGGTGTCGCGCGGCACGGAGGTGGCGCACCACGCGTTCCGTGAGCTGCCGGGGCTGTTGCGGGCCGGGGATCTGCTGGTGGTGAACACCTCGCCGACGCTGGCCGCCGCGGTGGACGGGCGGATCGGGCACGCGCGCGTGGTGGTGCATTTCTCCACGCGCGGGGACGACGGGCGGTGGGCGGTCGAACTGCGGGAACCGGACGGGTGCGGTACCACGCGCGCGCGTGCGGGCTCGCCCGCGGGGACAGAGGTGTCGTTGCCGGGCGGGGGCCGGCTGCTGCTGGAGGAGCCGCTGAGCGCGCGGGGGGAGCGGCTGTGGTGGGCGCGGGTCGCCGGTGCGGACGTACAGGAGGTGCTGGAGGAGCACGGGCGGCCCATTCGCTACTCCTATACGAAGCGGGATCAGCCGCTGTCCGCTCACCAGACGGTGTTCGCGCTGCCCTCGCCGGACGGGTCGGGCAGTGCCGAGATGCCGAGTGCGGCCCGGCCCTTCACCGCGCGGCTGGTGGCGGAGCTGGTGAGCCGGGGGGTGCTGTTCGCGCCGGTGACGCTGCACACAGGGGTGTCGTCGGCGGAGGCGCACGAGCCGCCGTATCCGGAGCGGTTCGCGGTGCCGGAGGCGTCGGCGCGGCTGATCAACCTTGTCCGGGCGCGTCAGGAAGGGGACGCGCTTCCTCCGGGGAGACGGGCCGGCGGCCGGGTGATCGCGGTGGGGACGACGGCCGTGCGGGCCGTGGAGTCGGCCGCGGGGCCGGACGGGGTGGTGCGGGCGGCCGAGGGGTGGACGGATCTGGTGGTCACGCCCGGGCGCGGGGTGCGGGTGGTGGACGGGCTGCTGACCGGGCTGCACGAGCCGGAGGCCTCGCATCTGCTGATGCTGGAGGCGGTCGCCGGGCGGGCGGCGGTCGACCGTGCCTACCGGGAGGCGCTGGGCGCGCTCTACCTCTGGCACGAGTTCGGCGACGTCCATCTCATCCTCCCGGAGGAGAGCCCTCACACAGAGCATTGCGATGGCAACTAGCGGTGATATGGCATGCCGCTCAATGTGAGCCCGCGCATAGGGCCTGCATCACGTACTAAAGGGCATAGGAGATAAACGCCCCCACATGAACGGGACAGACGGTCCCGTCTGTCCTGTTTTGCCCTTCCCTGATCCACTATGGGGGATAGTACGTCACACCTTTGCCTGGGCATTTTGCGCCCGCTAAGAATTGCTTCCGTCGCTCAGCGCCGCGGGTTTTCCGCCCCGCGGCGTTCGTGTGGGAGGAGCCGATTCCCCCGGCGGACGCAGGAGCGACCTCCGCGCTATCGAAGAGGTCCATCAGCCATGCCCAAGAACATCCTCAACCGTGCTCATAGTCGTCAGCTGACCAAGCACCACAAGATCGCCGTCGCCGGTGTCACCGCACTCGGCACCGCCGCCCTCGCGTTCTCGGCCGGCCCGAGCAGCGCCGACACCGTCACCACCGGCGCCCCCGCCACGACCGCGCAGGTCGCCACCGGCACCGTCCTGAAGAACGTCAAGGGCACGGTGACGGACCAGCTCGCCGCGAAGAACATCAAGCTCGACACCTTCGCCGCGCAGAAGAAGGCCGCCGACGCTGCCGCCGCGAAGGCGGCCGCCGTCAAGCAGGCCGCCGCGAAGAAGGCCGCCGTCGACGCCGCCGTCAAGAAGGCCACGCAGGAGCGCGCCGTCACGGCCGCCGCGGGTCGCTCCGCCCAGCGTCTGCCGATGCAGCCGGTCGCCGCGAAGACGTACTCCAACAACCTGGACGGCTGGATCCGCCAGGCCCTGGGCATCATGAAGGCCAAGGGCATCCCGGGCAGCTACAGCGGACTGCACCGCAACATCATGCGGGAGTCCTCCGGCAACCCCATGGCCATCAACAACTGGGACATCAACGCCGTCAACGGCATCCCGTCCAAGGGTCTGCTCCAGGTGATCCCGCCCACCTTCCGGGCGTACCACGTCCCCGGCACCTCCTGGAACATCTACGACCCGGTCGCCAACATCACCGCCGCCGCCAACTACGCGGCCCACCGGTACGGCTCGATCGACAACGTCAACAGCGCGTACTGAGGCCACCGGCGCGGGACCTCAGCGACGTAACGCCGAAGGGCGGCACCCCCATCGCGGGGGCGCCGCCCTTCGGCGTCGTACGAGCGGGTACCCGGCACGGGTACGTGCGCGCGGTTACTTGCGCATGACCTCCGGCTCGTGGCGGCGCAGGAAGCGGGCCACGAAGAAGCCGCAGACCACGCCGAGCGCGATCAGTGCGATCATGTCCATGCTCCACGCGCCGACGGTGTGGTTCCACAGCGGGTCGTTGTCCCCGGCGGTCTCCGGCGGGCTGATCCGGTTGAAGTCCAGCGTGGCGCCGGCCGCGGCGACCGCCCAGCGGGACGGCATCAGGTACGAGAACTCGTTGACACCGACCGTGCCGTGCAGGGCGAACAGGCAGCCGGTGAAGACGACCTGGATGATCGCGAACATGACCAGCAGCGGCATGGTCTTCTCGGCTGTCTTCACCAGCGAGGAGATGATCAGGCCGAACATCATCGCGGCGAAGCCGAGCCCCATGATCGGCAGGGACAGCTCCAGCAGGGTGGCGTGCCCGAGGATGAGGCCCTGGTCCGGGATCTCGCGCCTGCCGAAGCCGATGACGCCGACCAGCAGCCCCTGGAACCCGGTGATCACGCCGAGCACGAACACCTTCGACATCAGGTACGCCGACCGGGACAGGCCGGTGGCGCGCTCCCGCTCGTAGATCACCCGTTCCTTGATCAGCTCGCGGACGGAGTTGGCGGCACCGGCGAAGCAGGCGCCGACGGCCAGGATCAGCAGCACGGTGGTGGCCGTGCCGTTGGGCACGATCTGGCCGGTCTGCGGGTTGGCGCCGTTGGGCAGCAGGCCGCGGTCCGGGTGGATCAGCAGGCTGACCGATCCGATGACGGCCGGCAGGAGCACCATCAGGGCCAGGAAGCCGCGGTCGGAGGCGATGACCGACACATAGCGCCGCACCAGGGTGACGAACTGGGAGAACCAGCCCTGCGGCTTGGGTGGCCTGATCGCCTGCATCGGCGACGTCTGGACCGCCTGCGGGGCGACCGAGTCGAGGTCCGCGGCGTACATCTGGTAGTGCTGCGAGCCCTTCCAGCGGCCCGCCCAGTCGTAGTCGCGGTAGTTCTCGAAGGCGGAGAAGACGTCGGCCCAGCTGTCGTAGCCGAAGAAGTTGAGTGCCTCCCCCGGCGGGCCGAAGTAGGCGACCGCACCGCCCGGCGCCATCACCAGCAGCTTGTCGCACAGCGCCAGCTCGGCCACCGAGTGGGTGACGACGAGGACCGTACGGCCGTCGTCGGCGAGGCCGCGCAGCAGCTGCATGACGTCGCGGTCCATGCCCGGGTCGAGACCGGAGGTCGGCTCGTCCAGGAAGATCAGCGACGGCTTGGTGAGCAGCTCCAGGGCGACCGACACGCGCTTGCGCTGGCCGCCGGAGAGCGAGGTGACCTTCTTGTCCCTGTGGATGTCGAGCTTCAGCTCGCGCAGCACCTCGTCGATGCGGGCGTCGCGCTCCTGCGCCGTGGTGTCGGCCGGGAAGCGCAGCTTGGCCGCGTACTTCAGGGCCTTCTTGACGGTCAGCTCCTTGTGCAGGATGTCGTCCTGCGGGACCAGACCGATGCGCTGGCGCAGCTCGGCGAACTGCTTGTAAAGGTTCCGGTTGTCGTACAGCACCTCGCCCTGGTTGGCGGGCCGGTAGCCGGTGAGCGCCTTGAGCAGGGTCGACTTGCCGGAACCGGAGGGGCCGATCACCGCGATCAGCGACTTCTCGGGTACGCCGAAGGAGACGTCCTTGAGGATCTGCTTGCCGCCGTCGACCGTGACGGTCAGATGGCGGGCCGAGAAGGAGACCTCACCGGTGTCGACGAACTCCTCGAGTCGGTCGCCGACGATCCGGAACGTGGAGTGGCCGACGCCGACGATGTCGGTCGGGCCGAGCAGCTGCGAGCCGCCCTTCGGGATCGGCTGGCCGTTGACGAAGGTGCCGTTGTGCGAGCCGAGGTCGCGGATCTCGAGGCGGCCGTCGGGCGTGGCGTGGAACTCTGCGTGGTTCCGGGAGACCTGGAGGTCGGAGACGACCAGGTCGTTCTCCAGGGCACGGCCGATGCGCATCACGCGGCCGAGTGCGAACTGGTGGAACGTGGTCGGGCTGCGGTCGCCGTAGACCGGCGGCGCCCCCGCGCCACCACCGGGCGTCTGCTCGGCGGGCCCGCCCTGCTGCTGCGGGAACGCGGGCGGCTGCTGCCAGCCGGCCTGGGGGGCCGGGTGCTGCGCGGGCGCCTGGTGGGGTACGGCCTGCTGCGAGGCGGGCTGCTGGTGCGCGGGCGCCTGCTGCGGGGTTGCCTGCTGGGCCCAGCCGGGTGCGCCGGCGCCCTGGGCCGCGTACGGCGCCGCCGTCTGCGCCGCCGTCTGCGCCGCCGCCTGCGCCGCCGCCTGTGGCTGCTGGCCGGGGCCGGAGACCGGTGCCGTGGTCGCCGACAGGTTCAGCCGCGGTCCGTCGGTCGCGTTGCCGAGGTGCAGCGACGAGCCGGGGCCGATCTCCATGTGCTGGATCCGCTGGCCCTGCGCGTACGTGCCGTTCGTGCTGCCGTGGTCCTCGATGACCCAGCTGCGGCCGTTGAAGCTGACCGTGGCGTGCCGCCAGGAGACCCTGGCGTCGTCGAAGACGATGTCCCCCTGCGGATCACGTCCGAGGATGTATGCCCTGGATGGATCGAGCGTCCAGGTATGTCCATTTGTTTCGAGTACGAGTTCCGGCACTCCATGCCCCACTGAGTTGTCCCCCGAGTTACCCCCGTCGCAGGGAGTCTAGGGATGTCGAACATCGTGGGGAACTATTTCAGGCTCGGCCCCTTGACCGAAACCCGGGCCTTGCCAAGGGCACCGGCGGGCGCTCCAACCCGCCCCGTGGGCATCCCGCGAGGGAGTCTGAGTCGCCGGCATGGCGGGCGTGGTGTCGCTGTCCTTCCTACGGTCCCTGGGCGCGGCGGGAGTTGTGATCGCGCCGGCCGAACTCCTCGCGCGGGTGGGCGCGGTGGCCGTGCTCTTCGGGGCGATGCTCGGCGGTCCGACCTGAGCCGGCTGCCGGACGGGCCGCGGGACGGCTGGCCTGCGACTGCCGGGCAGGAGGTGCACGGCGCCCCGGCCCTCGCCGGACCGCTCGACCTCCTCCCCCACTGCCCCGGAAACCGCGCCGGCGCGTTCCGTGGGTCTGCCGTTCCGGCTCCGGCGTGGGACCCTCGTGGTGGAGCCGGGCGGTACCGCGTCCCGCGGGGTCGTTTTCCGGTGGCAAGATCCTCGACACCGGGGCGACACCCATTGTTCCGTGTCCGTCAGGCGGACCTCGGCGGCGGGAGGCACTGGGTGCCGGATACGGTGGTGACACCATGAGCGCTTCGCAGACCTCCGCTTCGCAGACCCCCGAGGTCCCCACCCTCCTCGTCAAGATCTTCGGCAAGGACCGGCCGGGCATCACGGCCGGCCTGTTCGACACCCTTGCCGCCTACCTCGTCGACGTGGTCGACATCGAGCAGGTCGTCACCCGGGGCCGCCTCGTGCTGTGCGTGCTGGTGACCGAGCCGCCGGCCGGCCTGGAGGGCGACCTGCGGGCCACCGTGCACAGCTGGGCCGAGTCGATGAAGATGCAGGCGGAGATCATCTCGGGGCACGGCGACAACCGTCCGCGTGGCCTCGGGCGCTCCCTGGTGACCGTGCTCGGTCACCCGCTCACCGCCGAGTCGACCGCCGCGATCGCCGCCCGGATCGCGAAGGCCGGCGGCAACATCGACCGTATCTTCCGGCTGGCCAAGTATCCGGTGACGGCGGTCGAGTTCGCGGTGTCCGGCGTGGAGACCGAGCCCCTGCGCACGGCTCTCGCCTCCGACGCGGCGGCACTGGGTGTCGACATCGCGGTGGTCTCGGCGGGTCTGCACCGGCGCGCCCAGCGGCTGGTGGTCATGGACGTGGACTCGACCCTGATCCAGGACGAGGTCATCGAGCTGTTCGCCGCGCACGCCGGCTGTGAGGACCAGGTCGCCGAGGTGACGGCTGCGGCGATGCGCGGGGAGCTGGACTTCGAGCAGTCGCTGCACGCGCGCGTGGCGCTGCTGAAGGGGCTGGACGCGTCGGTGGTGGGGAAGGTGCGCGAGGAGGTCCGGCTGACGCCGGGCGCGCGCACACTGATCCGCACCCTGAAGCGGCTCGGCTACCAAGTGGGTGTCGTCTCCGGCGGATTCACCCAGGTGACCGATGATCTGAAGGAGCGGCTGGGCCTGGACTTCGCGCAGGCCAACACGCTGGAGATCGTCGACGGGAAGCTGACCGGCCGGGTCACCGGCGAGATCGTGGACCGGGCGGGCAAGGCGCGGCTGCTGCGCCGCTTCGCGGCGGAGGCCGGGGTGCCGCTGTCGCAGACGGTGGCGATCGGTGACGGCGCGAACGACCTGGACATGCTGAACGCGGCGGGCCTGGGCGTGGCCTTCAACGCGAAGCCGGTGGTGCGGGAGGCGGCGCACACGGCGGTGAACTTCCCCTTCCTCGACACGGTCCTCTACCTCCTCGGTATCACCCGGGAAGAGGTCGAGGCCGCCGACATGCACGACGACGAGGGCTGAGCGAAGCCCCGCCCGCGCCCGACGGCAGGGAGGGCGGCGCCCGCGTCCGGCTACCGGGAGGGCCCGGCGCCCTGTGGGGTGCCGGGCCCCTCGCCGTCCGGCGTGCCGCGTCGGCGCCGGGTCACACGGAGGGTGCCCAGTAGTCCACGAGGGTGGCCACGCCGGGCTCGACGCCCTTCCAGGGGCCGTCGAAGGACAGCAGGGCGAAGGCGGCGGCGGGGAACCCACGCCGCTCCATTCGTTCGCGGGCCTCGTCGTCGACCGCGCCGGCCAGGATGTCGGCCAGACCGTGCACGCCGGGGTTGTGGCCGATGAGGATCACGTTCCGCACCTCGTCCGGGACCTCGTTCAGCACGGCGATCAGCTCGCCGGGCGAGGCCTCGTAGACCCGCTCCTCGTAGACGGTTTTCGGCCGGTGCGACAGCTCGTGCACGGCGAGCTTCCAGGTCTCGCGGGTGCGGGTCGCCGTGGAGCACAGGGCCAGGTCGAAGGTGATGCCGGTGTCGGCCAGCTTGCGTCCGGCGACGGCGGCGTCCGTGCGGCCGCGCTCGGCGAGCGGGCGCTCATGGTCGGGGACCTGGGGCCAGTCGGCCTTCGCGTGCCGGAAGAGGACGATCCTGCGGGGTTCTGCGACGCTCATGTGACCCAGCTTCGCATGAAACAGGCCACCCGGCGCAGGGAGTTGACATGCGGATTCACCGCGTGAGGGGGCTTGCCGTCAGCGCGCGAGGAGCTGCTGGGCGCGCTCCAGGAGACGCGCGATCGCCGGGTCGCCGCTCGCCGCGTGGGCGTCCGACGGGTTCAGTATCAGCGCGAGCAGCACGAGGAACGCGAGGGCGGGCAGGGCGAGCGCCCACCAGGGCAGCCTGATGTCGACGCCGCCCGTGGTCGCCGGGTGGGGCCGGGAGTGGGTGCGGGCCGCCATGGTCGCCTCCGTGAGTCCTCGAGCGGGTCCGTGACCGCCTGGTGCGGTCACATCTCGAAGCTACGGAAACCGGGGCCGTCAACCCATCCGGAGTTCCACCCAGTTGACCCTGACCCTGGCCCCCTAGGGGACGGTGGGGCCAGCCCCACCATCCGCCCGGCAAACCCGGAGAACCGGGAGAACCCGGAAAACCGGCACAACCGGGCGAACCGGTGAAGCCGGGAGCGCCCCGGGCGCTGCCGTCACGGAGACGCGAGGGTCGCCACGACGGCGATGATCACGAAGATGGCGAGGAACGAGCCGAAGACGAGCAGCATCTTCTTCTGGCCGTTCTGCGGGTTCGGGTCGAGCACAGGCTGCATGCGCCCAGTCTCGCACCCCGCCCCCCGCACGGCCGCGCCGGGGGCACCCGGGCCGGGTCAGCGGGCCGCCTCCTCCTCCACCGTCCGGTCGCGGCCCGCCAGGAAGCCCACGACCATCTGCGGCACCATGAGGCCCGCCATGAGGGCGAGCGGCAGCCCCCAGCCGCCGCTCTGCTGGTAGAGCACGCCGACCAGCAGCGGGCCGGGGATGGAGATCAGATAGCCGGTGCTCTGGGCGAACGCGGACAGCTGGGCCACGCCCGGACCGCTGTGGGCCCGCATGCCGACCATCGTCAGCGCGAGCGGGAAGGCGCAGTTGGAGACGCCGAGCAGCAGGGCCCAGGCCCAGGCGCCGCCGGCCGGGGCGAGGTACAGCCCGGCGTAGCCGGCGAGGCCGCAGGCGCCCAGGACCAGCACGATCGGGCCCTGATGGGGCAGCCGGGTGGCGACCCTCGGGATGACGAAGGCCAGCGGCACGCCCATCACCATGGTGACGGCGAGCAGCACGCCCGCGGTGCCCGCCGGGACACCGGCGTCCCGGAAGATCTGGGGCATCCAGCCCATGGTGATGTAGGCGGCGGTGGCCTGGAGGCCGAAGAAGACGGCGAGGGCCCAGGCGGTGCGGCTGCGGGTGATGCGCAGCGGAGCGTGCTGTTCCGCCGCCCCGCGCGCGGGCTCCCCTCGCTGGGCGGTGGCGGTGCCGTGGTCCCGGACGAGCGGCAGCCAGGGCAGGACGGCGGCGACGGCGAGGGCGGCCCACACGGCGAGGCCGGACTGCCAGCCGCCCAGGGCGTCCGTCAGCGGGACGGTCACCGCGGCGGCGACGGAGGTGCCGAGGGCGAGGGCCATGGAGTACAGGCCGGTCATGGAGCCGACCCGGTCGGGGAACCAGCGCTTGACGATGACCGGCATCAGGACGTTGCTGACGGCGATGCCCATCAGGGCGAGCGCGCTGGCGGCCAGGAATCCGGCGGTGCCGCCGACGTACGGCCGTATGAGCAGGCCGGCGGTGATGGCGGCCATGCCGGCGCACACCACGGCGGCCGGTCCGAAGCGGCGGGCCAGGCGGGGCGCGGTGACGCCGAAGACGGCGAAGCACAGCGGGGGCACGGAGGTGAGCAGTCCGGCGACGCTGCCGCTCATGCCGAGCCCGTCGCGGACCTCCTCCAGGAGGGCGCCGAGGCTGGTGATGGCCGGGCGGAGGTTCAGCGCGGAGAGCACGATGCCGACGACGACCAGCCGGACCGCCCACGCGCGCGTGCGGCCGGCGCCGGGCGTCGTCTCCTGGGGGCGCGTCGCGGCCGTACCGCGTTCGGTCGATGACATCGCCGTACGGGTCTCCACTGTCCGGGTTTCCTCACTAGCCATGAGAGCCATCATAGAATCATGGGATGATTGGTTGTCCATCCTCGTGGCGCCCGTGGCCCGCGCGCCCGGGTCCGACGTGCGAAGGTGTGCCATGCCCCTGAGCCACCCGCGCCGTTCGGCGCTGTCCGAGCAGGTCATCGCCGAACTGCGCAACCAGATCACGTCCGGCGAGTGGCCGGTCGGGGCGCGGATCCCGACGGAGCCGGAACTGGTCGAGCAGCTCGGTGTCGCCCGTAACACCGTCCGCGAGGCCGTCCGCGCGCTCGCCCACAACGGTCTGCTGGACATCCGCCAGGGCTCGGGCACGTATGTGGTGGCCACGAGCGAGCTGGCCGGAGTGATGCACCGCCGTTTCGCCGGTGCCGACCCGCGGCACATCGCCGAGCTGCGGTCCACGCTGGAGTCGGCGGCGGCGAAGCTGGCCGCCGAGCGGCGCACCGAGAAGGACCTCAAGCAGCTGGACACGCTGCTGGCCCGGCGCGAGGAGGTCTGGGAGAGCGGCGACACGGAGGCCTTCGTGACGGCCGACGCCACCTTCCATCTGGCCGTGGTGGCCGCCTCCCACAACGACGTGATGACCGCGATGTACGCCGATCTGGGCGAGGTGCTGCGGGACTGGCTGCGCGCGGACGTCGGGACGGAGCTGACCCCGGAGACGTACATGGACCACACGCGCCTGATGGACGCGATCCGCGAGGGGGACGCCGAAGCGGCGGCGACGGAGGCCGCGAGCTATCCCTTCCTGTGCGACCCGGGGCGGTTCACCGCACCTTCTGGTGGCTGATCCACACCGAGTGGACTTCCTTCCAGCACCGGCCGGTCAGCCGTACGGTCATCGCGGCCCCGGCGTCCACCGGGGCGCTGTCGGTGTCGATGTCCCACCAGCGGTCGCACTCGATGTGCAGCCGCACACGATCGGTGTCGACATAGGGGTTGTGGCAGTAGGCCACCACATGCGAGCCCTGGACGGCCGTACGGCACGAGGCGCCGAACCGGCTCGGCGCGGGCGGCTTGCCGTCGCTCACGCGCGCGTGGGACAGCGCGTCGTACGGCAGGGACAGGACGAGGGCCAGGGCCACGGTCACCGGGGCCAGGCTGCGGGACAGGCGCACAAGGGAACCTCCTCGGCCGGGCGGCGGAGGGACGAGCGAGGGAAGGCGTAATCCAGGGTGCGCCGTCCGCGCGGCGGCGGCCCGGCCGGTGAGCCGAACGGGTGACACCGTCGCTGAACGGGTGACGCCCCGCTCCCCCGCGCGGCGGGGAACGGGGCGTCCGTGTGGTGCTGTGATCAGGCGCCGATGGCGTGCAGGCCGCCGTCGACGTGGATGATCTCGCCGGTGGTCTTCGGGAACCAGTCGCTCAGCAGGGCGACGACGCCGCGGCCGGCCGGCTCCGGGTCCTTCAGGTCCCACTCCAGCGGGGAGCGGCTGTCCCACACGGAGGCCAGCTCGCCGAAGCCCGGGATGGACTTGGCGGCCATGGAGCCGAGCGGGCCCGCCGAGATCAGGTTGCAGCGGATGTTCTGCTTGCCCAGGTCGCGGGCGATGTAGCGGCTGGTCGCCTCCAGGGCGGCCTTGGCCGGGCCCATCCAGTCGTACTGCGGCCAGGCGAACTGCGCGTCGAAGGTCAGGCCGACGACCGAGCCGCCGTTCTGCATCAGCGGCAGGCAGGCCATCGTGAGCGCCTTCAGGGAGTACGCCGAGACGTGCATGGCGGTGGCGACCGACTCGAACGGCGTGTTCAGGAAGTTGCCGCCGAGCGCGTCCTGCGGGGCGAAGCCGATGGAGTGGACGACGCCGTCGAGGCCGCCCAGCTCCTCGCCGACGAGGTCGGCCAGGCGGGCGAGGTGCTCGTCGTTGGTGACGTCCAGCTCGATGACCTTGGTGGGCTTCGGCAGCTTCTTGGCGATGCGCTCGGTCAGGGTGGGCCGCGGGAACGCGGTCAGGATGATCTCGGCGCCCTGCTCCTGGGCCAGCTTGGCAGTGTGGAAGGCGATGGAGGACTCCGTCAGCACGCCCGTGATCAGGATGCGCTTGCCCTCGAGGATTCCGCTCATGGTGATCAGTGACCCATTCCCAGTCCGCCGTCAACCGGGATGACGGCTCCAGTGATGTACGAGGCGTCGTCCGAGGTGAGGAACCGCACCGTCGCGGCGATCTCCTCGGGCTGCGCGTAACGGCCGAGCGGCACCTGAGAGACGATGTTCTGGCGCTGCTCGTCGGTGAGCGCCTTGGTCATGTCGGTGTCGACGAAGCCGGGCGCGACGACGTTGAAGGTGATGTTGCGCGAGCCCAGCTCCCGGGCGAGGGAACGCGCGAAGCCGACCAGGGCGGCCTTGGACGCGGCGTAGTTCGCCTGACCCGCCGAGCCGAGCAGGCCGACCACGGACGAGATCAGGACGACGCGGCCCTTCTTGGCGCGCAGCATGCCGCGGTTGGCGCGCTTGACGACGCGGAAGGTGCCCGTGAGGTTGGTGTCGATGACCGAGGTGAAGTCCTCCTCGGACATGCGCATCAGGAGCTGGTCCTTGGTGACGCCGGCGTTGGCGATCAGGACCTCGACCGGACCGTGCTGGTCCTCGATCTCCTTGTAGGCCTGCTCCACCTGCTCGGGGTCGGTGATGTCGCACTTGACGGCCAGGCAGCCCAATTCCGTCAGGGCGGCGGGCGGCTCACCCGAGCGGTACGTGATCGCGACCTTGTCGCCGGCGTCGGCGAATGCGCGGGCGATGGCGAGGCCGATGCCCCGGTTGCCTCCGGTGACGAGAACCGAGCGGCTCAACGGATCACCCTTTCGATAGCGGTTGCACACATCCGCCCGAACACCTGGATGACAGGCGGCTTCATCGAAAACCTATCGGTACCGCCACGCGCACGGGCAAGCGGGCACCGACAGTGGCGCGGGAGTGTCGCTGTCGGGTCCCTACAGAATGCGTCGTTCCGGGGACCGAAAGGTGTGGTCCCCCGGGCCGCTCCCGCGACATGATCGGAGCCGACAGGCCACGACAGCAGGGAGACCTCCGTGCCTCATTCCATCGACGAAGCCTTCACGGCGCTTCCCCTACGGGCCCTCGCCGACGCCGCGCTCGCACGCGCGCGTGCGCTGGGGGCCGAGCACGCGGACTTCCGGTTCGAGCGGGTGCGCAGCGCGTCCTGGCGGCTGCGGGACGCCAGGCCCGCCGGATCGTCGGACACCACGGACCTCGGGTACGCGGTCCGGGTCGTGCACGGCGGTACGTGGGGCTTCGCCTCCGGGGTGGATCTGACCATGGACGCCGCCGCCCGGGTCGCCTCGCAGGCGGTGGCCATGGCCAAGCTGTCCGCGCAGGTGATCAAGGCGGCCGGGTCCGACGAGCGAGTGGAGCTGGCCGGCGAACCGGTGCACTCCGACAAGACGTGGATCTCGTCGTACGAGATCGACCCGTTCTCGGTGCCGGACGAGGAGAAGTCCGCGCTGCTCGCGGAGTGGAGCGCGCGGCTGCTGGCCGCGCCGGGCGTCGACCACGTCGACGCCTCACTGCTCATCGTGCACGAGAACAAGTTCTACGCCGACACCGCCGGGACCGTGACCACCCAGCAGCGGGTGCGGCTGAACCCTCAGCTGACGGCCGTGTCGGTCGACGAGTCGAGCGGGGAGTTCGACTCCATGCGCACCATCGCGCCGCCGGTGGGGCGTGGCTGGGAGTATCTGACCGGGACCGGCTGGGACTGGGACGGCGAGCTGGAGCGCATCCCGGAGCTGCTCGCCGAGAAGATGCGGGCGCCGAGCGTGGAGCCGGGCCTGTACGACCTGGTGGTCGACCCGTCCAACCTGTGGCTGACCATCCACGAGTCCATCGGTCACGCCACCGAGCTGGACCGCGCCCTCGGCTACGAGGCCGCCTACGCCGGCACCTCCTTCGCCACCTTCGACCAGCTGGGCAAGCTGAAGTACGGCTCCGAGCTGATGAACGTCACCGGCGACCGCACCGCCGAGCACGGCCTCGCCACCATCGGCTACGACGACGAGGGCGTGGCGGCGCAGTCCTGGGACCTGGTGAAGGACGGCACGCTGGTCGGCTACCAGCTGGACCGGCGGATCGCGCGGCTGACCGGGTTCGAGCGGTCCAACGGGTGCGCGTTCGCCGACTCGCCGGCGCATGTGCCGGTGCAGCGCATGGCCAACGTCTCCCTCCAGCCGGACCCGGCCGGGCTGTCCACCGAGGACCTGATCGGCGGTGTGGACCGGGGCATCTACGTCGTCGGGGACCGGTCCTGGTCGATCGACATGCAGCGCTACAACTTCCAGTTCACCGGCCAGCGCTTCTTCAAGATCGAGAACGGGCGGATCACCGGGCAGCTGAAGGACGTCGCCTACCAGGCCACGACCACCGACTTCTGGGGCTCGATGGCCGCCGTGGGCGGGCCGCAGACCTATGTCCTCGGCGGTGCCTTCAACTGCGGCAAGGCCCAGCCCGGCCAGGTGGCGGCCGTGTCCCACGGGTGCCCGTCCGCCCTCTTCAAGGGCGTCAACATTCTGAACACCACGCAGGAGGCCGGTCGATGAGCGCCCGTACCCACAAGCCGCACGAGGTCGTCGAGCAGGCCCTGGCGCTGTCCCGGGCCGACGGCTGCGTCGTCATCGCCGACGAGCACTCCACCGCCAACCTGCGCTGGGCGGGCAACGCGCTCACCACCAACGGCGTGACGCGGGGCCGTACGCTCACTGTGATCGCGACCGTGGACGGCGCGCAGGGCACGGCCTCCGGTGTGGTGTCCCGGTCCGCGGTCACCGCCGAGGAGCTGGAGCCGCTGGTGCGGGCCGCGGAGGCCGCCGCGCGCGGCGCCGGGCCCGCCGAGGACGCGCAGCCGCTGGTCGGCGGGGTGCCGGAGTCCCCGGACTTCACGGACGCGCCCGCCGAGACCTCCTCCGCCGTGTTCGCCGACTTCGCCCCGGCACTCGGCGAGGCCTTCGCACGCGCGCGTGCGGGCGGCCGGGAGCTGTACGGCTTCGCCAACCACGAGCTGGTGTCGACGTACATGGGGACGTCCACCGGGCTGCGCCTCAGGCACGACCAGCCCACCGGCACGCTGGAGCTGAACGCCAAGTCACCGGACCGTACGCGCTCGGCGTGGGCCGGCCGGTCCACGCGGGACTTCAAGGACGTCGACCCGGGCGCGCTGGACGCCGAGCTGGCCGTGCGGCTCGGCTGGGCGGAGCGGCGCGTGGAGCTGCCCGCGGGCCGCTACGAGACGCTGCTGCCGCCGACCGCCGTGGCCGACCTGCTGATCTACCAGCTGTGGTCGGCGTCGGGCCGGGACGCGGCCGAGGGCCGGACGGTGTTCTCCAAGCCCGGCGGGGGCACGCGGGTCGGCGAGAAGCTGAGCGAGCTGCCGCTGACCCTGCGCAGCGACCCGAACGAGCCCGGCCTGGAGTGCCCGCCCTTCGTGGTCGCGCACTCCTCCGGCGGCGACCAGTCGGTGTTCGACAACGGGCTGCCGACCCACACCACCGAGTGGATCAGCGAGGGCGTGCTGAAGCACCTGACCACCACCCGGCACAGCGCGGGCCTGACCGGGCTGCCGGTCGCCCCGGTGCTCGGCAACCTGATCCTGGACGGCGGTGACGACCGTTCCCTGGAGGAGATGGTCGCGGACACCGAGCGCGGGCTGCTGCTGACCTGCCTGTGGTACATCCGCGAGGTCGACCCGGCGACGCTGCTGCTGACCGGCCTGACCCGGGACGGCGTCTACCTCGTGGAGAGCGGCGAGGTGACCGGGCAGGTGAACAACTTCCGGTTCAACGAGTCGCCGGTGGACCTGCTGGGCCGGGCCGCGGAGGCCGGGCGGACGGAGAAGACGCTGCCGCGCGAGTGGAGCGACTGGTTCACGCGGGCCGCGATGCCCGCGTTGCGCATCCCCGATTTCAACATGAGCTCTGTCAGTCAGGGCGTATAACCTCGTAGACGTTCGTGGTCGGGTGTCACCCGACCGCCCGAAGATCACCAAGGAGACACGAGAACCGTGACGGACATCGTCGACGAGCTGAAGTGGCGGGGGCTCATCGCCCTCTCCACGGACGAGGACGCACTGCGCAAGGCGTTCGCGGACGGCCCCGTCACGTTCTATTGCGGCTTCGACCCGACCGCGCCCAGCCTGCACCTCGGCAACCTCGTGCAGATCCTGACGATGCGCCGCATCCAGGAGGCGGGCAACCGTCCGCTGGCGCTGGTCGGCGGTGCCACGGGTCTCATCGGCGACCCGAAGCCCACGGCCGAGCGCACGCTGAACGCGCCGGAGGTCGTGGCCGGCTGGGTGGAGCGGCTGCGCGCGCAGATCGAGCCGCTGCTCCACTTCGACGGGCCGAACGCCGCGGTGATGGTCAACAACCTGGACTGGACCCAGGGCCTGTCGGCCATCGAGTTCCTGCGGGACATCGGCAAGCACTTCCGGGTCAACAAGATGATCGCCAAGGAGGCCGTCTCCCGCCGGCTCAACTCCGACGCGGGCATCAGCTACACCGAGTTCAGCTACCAGATCCTCCAGGGCATGGACTTCCTGGAGCTGTACCGGCGGCACGGCTGCACGCTCCAGACCGGCGGCAGCGACCAGTGGGGCAACCTCACCTCGGGCACGGACCTGATCCACCGGGTCGAGCCGGAGGCCGTGGTGCACGCGCTGGGCACCCCGCTGATCACCAAGGCGGACGGCACCAAGTTCGGCAAGACCGAGTCCGGCACGGTGTGGCTCGACCCCGAGATGACCACGCCGTACGCGTTCTACCAGTTCTGGGTCAACGCGGACGACCGGGACGTCTCCAAGTTCCTGCGCATCTTCAGCTTCCGGTCCCGGGAGGAGATCGAGGAGCTGGAGCGGCAGACGGAGGAGCGTCCGCAGGCCCGGGCGGCGCAGCGGGCGCTCGCCGAGGAGCTGACGACGCTGGTGCACGGCGCCGAGCAGACGGCCGCGGTGATCGCCGCGTCCCGCGCCCTCTTCGGGCAGGGCGAGCTTGCCGAGCTGGACGAGCGGACGCTGGCGGCGGCGCTGTCCGAGGTGCCGAACGTCCAGGTCAGCGAGCTCGCTCCGGTGGTGGACCTGTTCGCCGAGGTCGGGCTGGTCGCCAGCAAGTCCGCCGCGCGGCGGACCGTGAAGGAGGGCGGGGCCTACGTGAACAACGTGAAGGTCACGGCCGAGGACGCGGTGCCGTCCGCCGGGGATCTGATTCACGGGCGGTGGCTGGTGCTGCGGCGCGGGAAGAAGAACCTGGCCGCGGTGGAGGTCACAGGCGCCTGAGCGTCGTGGGGGGGATGCCGACGACTGCTGCCGCGTTGTGGCTGGTCGCGCAGTTCCCCGCGCCCCTTTGGCCGCGCTGTCCTCAGGGCGTTCGAAAGCTCAGGCCCGCTGGTGTTTCCGCTTGCCCAGGGTCGCCATGTAGAGGGCGTCCACGGCCGCGACGATGATGATCGCGGCCACGAGCTGGAAGATGTGGCGGCTCCAGTCGATGCCGCGGGTGGCCTCCACGCCGGCCGCGCGGGCGACCGCGTTGCCGACGATGGCGCCCAGCATGCCGCAGATCGTGGTCAGCCACAGGGGGCTGTGCTGCTTGCCCGGGATGATCGCCTTGGCGATGAGGCCCAGCACGAATCCCACGATGATCGCCCACAACCAGCCCATGGCTGCCTCCTTGAACGGCTCGACGTGAGCATTACGGCCAGTGTGATTCGGTCCGCAGTACGGCGCATGTCGGGTTCCCCCGTACGCGGCGGGGCGGGAAGCGTCGTCGCAGGCTGGGGGCGACCCGGTCTCGAAGGCGGCGCGGGCACGGCGTAACGTGGAAGATGTCCCGGCCGGATCCCCGCCGGAGGTGGACGAGGGTGTGCGGGCCGGGGAGAGTCCGATGCGGGCGGATGGTGGAATGTGATGCGGAAACAGCACGGCGGCAGCGTCCAGGTGTTCCGGATCACCGGCGCCCGGACCGGACTCGCCGAGGATGTCCGGGGCCGGCAGCGGCGGTACGTGATCTCCATGTCGATCCGTACCCTGTCGGTGATTCTCGCGGTCTCACTGTGGAACGTCGAGCGGTACGTCGCCATCGTCGCGCTCGTGCTCGGCGCGGTCCTGCCCTACATCGCCGTGGTGATCGCCAACGCGGGCCGGGAGAGGCCGCCGTCTCTGCCGTCCACGTTCGTCACCGCGCCGATGCGGCCGATGATCGCGCCGTCGATGGCCGAGGACGGACGGGCGGAATCCGCGCGGGAGTCCGTGCGGGAATCCGCACCGGGGGACGTGCCGACGAATCCGGCAGCCGGAGCGCGTGGTGAGCGCGCCGACCCGGTCTGAGCAGCGCGCACGCGACGGAAAGCGGAATGCGACCATGCGCCAAGCTCAAGAAAAGCTCAGATCAATCGTGCTGTTCCGGTGCCGGGCGGCAGGGTACCCGTGACATACTGCGTACGCGCTCCGCATCCCCCGTCGGAGCGATGGACCGACGCCGGGCAGCTCCCCCCGTGGCTGCCCGGCGTCGCCTTGTTTGAGCCCCTCATACACGCCCCTTCAACCCGAGACGAATCCGTGAGTGACGAGACCCCGATCTGCTCCGCCAAGGGCTGCCGTGCCGCCGCCGAGTGGGTGCTGGCGTGGAACAACCCGAAGGTCCATACACCGGAGCGGCGCAAGACATGGCTGGCCTGTGAGGAGCACCGCGAGCATCTGTCGCAGTTCCTCGGGGTCCGGGGGTTCCTGAAGGACGTGGTGGCGTTCGAGGAGTGGCGGGCGGCCGAGGGGGCCTAGCCGCCGATCGCGGACATCGGGCGGTCCGGCTGGACGAACGACGGGTCGTCCAGGCCCGCTCCCGCCTTCTTGCCCCACATCGCCAGGCGCCAGATGCGGGCGATCTCCTCGTCCGGGGCGCCCGAGCGCAGGGCCGCGCGCAGGTCGGTCTCCTCGGTGGCGAACAGGCAGGTGCGTATCTGGCCGTCGGCGGTGAGGCGGGTGCGGTCACAGGCCGCGCAGAACGGCCGGGTGACCGACGCGATCACGCCGACCCGGTGCGGGCCGCCGTCCACCAGCCAGCGCTCCGCCGGTGCCGAGCCGCGCTCGTCCGCGCCCTCCGGGGCGAGGTCGAAGCGGGTGCGCAGGGAGGCGAGGATGTCCCCCGCGGTGACCATGCCCTCGCGCTTCCAGCCGTGCTGGGCGTCCAGGGGCATCTGCTCGATGAAGCGCAGCTCGTAGTCGTGCTCCACCGCCCAGGCGAGCAGGTCCGGGGCCTCGTCGTCGTTCAGCCCCGGCATCAGGACCGAGTTGACCTTGACGGGGGCCAGACCGGCTTCGCGGGCGGCTTCCAGGCCCTCCAGCACGTCCTTGTGGCGGTCGCGGCGGGTGAGGGTCTTGAAGACGTCCGGGCGGAGGGTGTCCAGGGAGACGTTGACCCGGTCCAGGCCCGCCGCCTTCAGGGCGGTCGCGGTGCGCCTGAGGCCGATGCCGTTGGTGGTGAGGGACATCTGGGGGCGCGGGTCGAGGGCCGCGACCCGCTCGACGATGCCGACCAGGCCCGGGCGCAGCAGCGGCTCGCCGCCGGTGAAGCGGACCTCCTCGATGCCGAGCGTGCGGACCGCGATGTCGATGAGCCGGACGATCTCGTCGTCGGTGAGCAGGTCCGGCTTGGCCAGCCACTGCAAGCCCTCCTCGGGCATGCAGTAGGTGCAGCGCAGATTGCAGCGGTCGGTCAGCGAGACCCTCAGGTCGGTGGCCACTCGGCCGTAGGTGTCGATGAGCACGTGGGCCCCCTCCCTCTCCCGGTCACTCATTTTCGGTCGCGCGTGCGTCGTCCGTCACCTGTGAGCCTACGTGACGCCGCCGACATCGACAGCGGCCCGATCCCACGAGGTACGACGCGACCGCGTCGTAGGACCGTACAGTCCGGCACGACGCGGTCGTCCGTACGCACTCCGGACGCACTCTCCGTGCGCTCCGTCAGTGCGCTCCGGTGCCGGTCAGGGACCGCACCTCCAGTTCCGCGTACTTGCCCGTGTCCGGGGTCTCCTTCGACAGCAGGGTGCCCACGACGCCGAGCAGGAAGCCGACCGGGATGGAGATGATCCCGGGGTTCTCCAGCGGGAACCAGTGGAAGTCGACGTCGGGGAACATCGAGGTCGGCTTGCCGGAGACCACCGGGGAGAACAGCACCAGGCCGACCGCGGTGACCAGGCCGCCGTAGATGGACCACAGGGCGCCCGTGGTGGTGAACCGCTTCCAGAACAGGCTGTAGAGGATGGTCGGCAGGTTGGCGGAGGCGGCGACCGCGAAGGCGAGGGCGACCAGGCCGGCCACGTTCAGGTCGCGGGCCAGGGCGCCGAGCACGATGGAGACCGCGCCGATGCCGACGGTCGCCCAGCGGGCCGCGCCGATCTCCTGCTTCTCGGTGGCCTGGCCCTTCTTGATGACGTTCGCGTAGATGTCGTGCGCGAACGAGGACGACGAGGCCAGGGTCAGGCCGGCGACGACCGCGAGGATCGTGGCGAAGGCTACGGCGGAGATGGTGGCGAGCAGGATGGCTCCCCAGTTGGAGTCGATGCCGCCCAGATGCAGGGCCAGGAGCGGCGCCGCCGTGTTGCCCGCCTTGTTGGAGGCGATGATCTCGTCCGGTTTGATCAGTGCGGCGGCGCCGAAGCCGAGGGCGAGGGTCATCAGGTAGAAGGCGCCGATCAGGCCGATCGCCCAGATGACGGACTTGCGGGCGGCCTTGGCGGTGGGGACCGTGTAGAAGCGGATCAGGATGTGCGGCAGGCCGGCGGTGCCGAGGACCAGGGCGATGCCGAGCGAGAGGAAGTCCAGCTTGGTGGTGCCGGTGGCGCCGTACTTCAGGCCGGGTTCCAGGAAGGCGCTGCCCTTGCCGCTGTTGTCGGCGGCCTTGCCGAGCAGCTCGGAGACGTTGAAGTCGAACTTCAGCAGGACGAGGAAGGTCAGCAGCAGGGCGCCGACGATCAGCAGGACCGCCTTGACCATCTGGACCCAGGTGGTGCCCTTCATGCCGCCGATGGTGACGTACACGATCATCAGCACGCCGACCAGGGCGACGATGCCGATCTTGCCGCCGTCGCTGGTGATGCCCAGGAGCAGGGAGACCAGGACGCCTGCGCCGGCCATCTGGGCCAGCAGGTAGAAGATCGACACGACGATCGTGGAGGTGCCGGCGGCCGTGCGGACGGGGCGCTGGCGCATCCGGTAGGCCAGCACGTCGCCCATGGTGTAGCGGCCGGAGTTGCGCAGCGGCTCGGCGACCAGGAGCAGGGCGACGAGCCAGGCGACGAGGAAGCCGATGGAGTACAGGAAGCCGTCGTAGCCGAACAGGGCGATGGCGCCGGCGATGCCGAGGAAGGACGCGGCGGACATGTAGTCGCCGGAGACGGCGAGGCCGTTCTGGAAGCCGGTGAACTGCCGTCCGCCGGCGTAGAAGTCGGCGGCGTCCTTGGTCTGCCGGCCGGCCCAGATGGTGATGACGAGGGTCGCGGCGACGAACACCGCGAACAGGGTGATGATCAGCGTCCGGTGCTCGCTCGCCTCCCCGGCGGCGAGCACGGTGTGCGATGCCCGGCCGGTGGCCGACAGGGTGTACTGCGCGGGGCTCATGCTCCGCCCTCCATCCGGGACTTGATGGCCTCGGCCTTCGGGTCGAGCTTGGCCGCGGCGTGCCGCGCGTACCACCAGGCGATGAGGAACGTGGTGAGGAACTGGGCGAGGCCCAGGACGAGGGCCACGTTGATGTTGCCGACGACCTTGGTGCCCATGAAGTCGCCCGCGTAGTTGGACAACAGGACGTACAGCAGGTACCAGGCGATGAAGGCGATGGTCAGCGGGAAGGCGAAGGAGCGGTGGGCGCGGCGCAGTTCACCGAACTCCGCGCTCTGCTGTACCTCGGTGAACTCCTCGGTGGAGGGAAGGGAAGCTGGGGGTTTCGCGGGTGGCGGTGTCTCGGTAGCCACGGGCTCTCCTCGCGTCACGGACATGCGCTGTCGGGCTTCACAGAACCGGGGATCATGTTACGGGTAGTCGCCGCACGACTCCGTTGTGTGATTCCGGCGCGGGGGGCGCCTGCGTTGACGGGCCCCCCGTCCACGGTCACGGCGCCCCGCGCGGACCGGTTCAAGTCCGCCGGACTCTTTCGGAGATCGGGCGCGGCAGATAGCTTCGGCCTGCACCACCCGTCATGTACCTGCCCGAACACGACCGTGTCCGGGCGGTTTCGTATCCGGATGATGTGGAGATCCCATGGCTCATCTGCGCTCCAGACGCCGGCTCGCGCTCGCCGTGCCGGTCGTGCTGTCGCTGACCGCCTCGCTCGGCTTCCTGCCGTCGGCGGCCTCGGCGGCACCCGCCGCGGACACGGTGGCGCGGGCGGCGGACGGCCCGAATCTCGCCTACGTGGTCAACACCCGTACGGACGACCGCACGATCGCGTCCGTGCGGCGGGAGATCGTGCGCAACGGCGGCACGGTGGTGGCCGGTTACGACCGGATCGGCGTCATCGTCGTGCACTCCGCGAACCCGGACTTCGCCGCGCGGATGCGGGCGGTGCGCGGGGTCGACTCGGCGGGCGCCACCCGCACCGCGCCGCTGAGCGCGGCCGGGACGACCGACGAGGGCGCGGCGCAGATGCTGTCCCGGGCGGAGCGGGCGCGGCTCGCGGCGAGCGCGACGGCGGGCGAGGAGCCGCTGGAGGCGGACCAGTGGGACCTGCGGGCGATCGGCGCCGACCGGGCCGCGAAGGTGAATCCGGGCAGCCGGAACGTCACGGTCGGGGTCATCGACACGGGCGTGGACGACACCCACCCGGACATCGCCCCGAACTTCTCCGCGTCCCAGTCGGCGAACTGTGTGAGCGGCAAGGCGGACACGACGTACGGCGCGTGGCGGCCGGCGGACGCCGACCACTACCACGGCACCCATGTGGCCGGTGAGATAGCCGCCGCCCGCAACAACGTCGGCGTGGCCGGTGTGGCGCCGGGGGTGAAGGTCGCGAGCATCACGGTGGCGCAGCCGGACGAGACGTCGCTGTTCTACCCGGAGAGCGTGGTCTGCGCGTTCGTGTTCGCCGCGGACCACGGCATCGAGATCACGAACAACAGCTATTACGTTGACCCATGGCTGTACAACTGCATGGACGACCCCGATCAACGTGCCATCGTTGACGCGGTCAACAGGGCCCAGTTGTACGCCCAGCGCAAGGGCACGCTCAATGTCGCCTCGGCGGGCAACTCAAACCACGACCTGGACGCCGACGCCATCGTGGACGACTCCAGCCCCGACGACTCGACGACCCGGATCCGCACGATCGACCCGCACGAGTGCTTCGACATACCGACCCAGCTGCCCGGTGTGGTCACCGTGAGCGCGGTGGGCGTGAAGGGCACCAAGTCGTACTACTCCAGCTACGGCCAGGGCGTGGTCGACGTGGCGGGGCCGGGCGGCGACAAGTACCAGATCCCGGACACGCCGTCGAAGAACGGCCGCATCCTGTCCACCATGCCGAACAACCAGTACGGCTTCCTCCAGGGCACCTCGATGGCCTCCCCGCACGTGGCCGCGGTGGCCGCGCTGCTCAAGTCGGCCCACCCGCACGCCACTCCGGACCGGTTGCGGGCGCTGCTGAAGGCCCAGGCGGACAACCCGGGCTGCCCGGCCGGGCCGTACGACGGTGACGGCGACGGGGTCGTGGACGCGACCTGCGCCGGCGGCGAGCGGGTCAACGGTTTCTACGGCTTCGGTGTCGTCAACGCGCTGCGCGCGGTCGAGTAGCCGTCCGGCAGCCCGCACGTCGCCGTCATCTGACGGCGCTCCACCACGACTTCCCGCACGACGCGCACGTACCGCGACCGAACTGGAGACAACACCCATGACAGCGCCCAAGCCGCGCTACCGCCGCACCCTCGCCCTCTCCGCCGGGACGGCCCTGGCGACGGCACTCGCGTTCCTGCCCGGCGTCACCGCGTCCGCCGCCACCGGCACCCCGGCGGCCTCCGCCGACGGGCCCACGCTCAGCTATGTCGTCAACGTCCGCCCGGGACACGCCGTGTCGGCGCGTGTCGAGAAGGCGATCGCCGAGGCCGGGGGCTCGGTGGTGATCGCGTACGACCGGATCGGCGTGATCGTCGCCCACTCGGCGAACCCGGACTTCGCCCAGCGGATCCGCACCGTACGCGGAGTGGACTCGGCCGGGGCCACGCGCAACGCGCCGCTGCCCGCCCAGTCCACCACCGACATGGGCACGCCGAAGACGCTGAGCGCCGACGAGGCCGCCGATGTGCGGGCGGCCGACGGCCAGGACCCGCTGGAGCCGCTCCAGTGGGACCTGCCGGCCATCAAGGCGGACAAGGCGCACGAGAAGACGCTGGGCAGCCGGGACGTCACCGTCGCCGTCATCGACACGGGCGTCGACGACACCCACCCGGACATCGCGCCCAACTTCGACCGTGCCGCGTCCGCCAACTGCGTGGCGGGCAAGCCGGACACCACGGACGGCGCCTGGCGGCCGAGCGCGTCGGAGAGCCCCCACGGCACGCACGTGGCGGGCGAGATCGCCGCCGCGAAGAACGGCGTGGGCGTCACCGGCGTGGCACCGGGCGTCAGGGTCGCCGGCATCAAGGTCGCCAATCCGGACGGCTACTTCTACACGGAGGCCGTGGTCTGCGGCTTCGTGTGGGCTGCCGAGCACCACGTCGACGTGACCAACAACAGCTATTACACCGACCCGTGGTACTTCAACTGCACCACCGACCCGGACCAGAAGGCGCTCGTGGACGCCATCACCCGGGCGTCGCGGTACGCGGAGCGCAAGGGCGCGGTCAACGTCGCGGCGGCGGGCAACGAGAGCTATGACCTCGCGTCCGACTCGATCACCGACCCGGTCTCCCCGAACGACGGGACGGCGTCGGACCGGGTGATCGACCCGCACGAGTGCTACGACATACCGACCCAGCTGCCGGGTGTGGTGACGGTGGCGGCGACGGGTGCCAAGGGCCTGAAGTCGTCCTTCTCCAACTACGGCCTCGGCGTGATCGACATCGCCGCGCCCGGCGGCGACTCGACGGCCTACCAGAAGCCCGAGCCGCCGGCGACCAGCGGCCTCATCCTGGGTCCGCTGCCGGGCGGCAAGTGGGGCTACATGGCCGGGACGTCCATGGCGACCCCGCATGTCGCCGGTGTCGCCGCATTGATCAAGTCAACCCATCCGCACGCCTCCGCCGCCCTCGTGAAGGCGCTGCTGTACGCCCAGGCCGACGCCACACCGTGCACGGACCCCTACGACATCAACAGTGACGGCAAGGTGGACGCGGTGTGCGAGGGGTCGAAGAACCACAACGGCTTCTACGGGCGGGGCACGGCGGACGCCCTGGCCGCGGTGACCCGGTAGGCCTTGCGTGAGGACCACGTCGGTACAGTCCCTATATTGATTGAGTCAATACTGCATAGTGCAGTCATGACTGCTATCAAGTACGCGTGGTCCGCTCTGGGCGGCGATCCCGCCCGTCTCGCACGGCTCACCACCGTCGCGCGGGAAGGCGCGCTCCCTGCGCGCCTTCCCGTACGGCAGCTCGCCCGGGCATGCGTGGGCGCGTGCGCGCTGGCCGCCGCGGAACTCGCGGCCCACCGGGCCGGGCTCGCCGAGGTGCCCGGCGTCCGGGTCGACGACGGCGCGGTCGCCACCGCCTTCCACAGCGAGCGGCTGCTCCGCGTCGACGGCCGGGCGCCGGCCGGCTTCGCGCCGCTGTCGCGGTTCTGGCGCACGGCCGACGGCTGGGTGCGCACCCACGCCAACTACCCGCACCACCGGGCCCGGCTGCTCGGCGCGCTGGGCCTGCCGGCGGACGCCTCGGCGGAGGATGTCGCCGGCCGGCTCGCCGAGCGCTCCGCCCGGGAGACCGAGGAGGCCGTCCACGGCGCCGGCGGCCTCGCCGTGGCCTTGCGCACCCCGGCGGAGTGGCAGGCGCACCCGCAGGCCGCCGAGGTGGCCGCACGGCCCCTGGTCGAGCGCGTCCGGCTGGACGCGGCACCCGCGCGCGTGCTGCCGCCGCCGGCCCCGGCCGACGCCGTCCTGCTGCCCGCCGCCGGGCTGCGCGTCCTGGACCTGACCCGGGTGCTGGCGGGCCCGGTCGCCACCCGCACCCTGGCCCTGCTGGGCGCGGACGTCCTGCGCGTGGACGCCCCCTGGCTGCCGGAACTGCCGGACCAGCACGCCGACACGGGCTTCGGCAAACGGTCGGCCACGCTCGACCTGACCGCGGACCGGGACACCTTCGAGGAGCTGCTGCGCACCGCCGACGTCGTGGTGACCGGGTACCGGCCGGGCGCGCTCGACCGGTTCGGGCTCGCACCGCGCGCGCTGGCCGAGCGGCACCCCGGCCTGGTCGTGGCGCAGGTGTCGGCGTGGGGCGCGTACGGGCCGTGGGGCGGGCGGCGCGGCTTCGACAGTCTGGTGCAGGTCGCGACCGGCGTCGCGGTCACCGAGGGCTCGGCGGAGCGGCCCGGCGCGCTGCCCGCGCAGGCGCTGGACCACGGCACCGGCTATCTGCTGGCGGCGGCCGTGCTGCGGGCGCTGACCGAGCAGTCGTACGACGGCGGGAGCCGGTTGGTCCGGCTGGCACTGGCCCGGACCGCCCACTGGCTCACGGACGCCCACTGGCTGACGGACGGCACTCTGGCCACGGCGGCCGAGGGGGTGCCGTACGCGGGCCCGGACGCCTGGCTGACCGTGACGGACAGCCCCCTGGGCCGCCTCCGGCACGCCCGCCCGGCCGTGTCCTTCACCGGCGGCCCGGCCGGCTGGGCGCGGCCTCCGGTGCCGTGGGGATCGGACCCGGCGGAGTGGCGGTGACGGGTTGATTCGGTCGTTGACGGAGTTGATTCGAGTTGACTGGAGTTGATTCAGCTCGATTCGGCGTTGACTCAGCCGTTGGTCACCAGCACCTTGAGCGCCTTGCGTTCGTCCATGGCCTGGTAACCGGCCGGTACACCCTCGATGTCGACGGTCATGTCGAACACCGGCGAGGGGTCGATCGTGCCGTCGAGCACGTCCGGCAGCAGGTCGGGGATGTAGGCACGGACCGGCGCGACACCGCCGCGCAGGGCGATGTTCCGGTCGAACATCACGCCGAGGTCCAGGCCGGTGCCGCTGCCGTGGGGCACGCCCACGAAGCCGATGGCGCCGCCGTCGCGGGTGATGTTGACGGCCGTCCGCATGGACTGCTCGGTGCCGACCGCCTCCACGACGGCGTGGGCGCCCTGCCCACGGGTCAGCTCGCGGACGGCCTCGACGGCCGCCTCCCCGCGCTCGGCGACGACGTCGGTGGCACCGAACCGGCGCGCGATGTCGGTGCGCACCTCGTGCCGGCCGAGCGCGATGATCCGCTCGGCGCCGAGCCGCTTGGCGGCCAGGACGGCGCACAGGCCGACCGCGCCGTCACCGACGACGGCGACCGTGGCGCCGGGCCGGGCACCCGCGCCGAGGGCCGCGTGGTGGCCGGTGCCGAGGACGTCGGAGAGGGTCAGCAGGCCCGACAGCAGGTGGTCGTCGGAGGCGGCGTCCTTGGGGAGCTGGACGAGGGTGCCGTCGGCGAACGGCACGCGGACGGCCTCGCCCTGGCCGCCGTCGTAGCCGACGGAGCCCCAGAAGCCGCCGTGCTCGCAGGACGTCGTCAGGCCCTCGCGGCAGTAGTCGCAGACGCCGTCGGACCACATGAAGGGCGCGACCACCAGGTCACCGCGCCGGACGGTGCTCACCTCGGAGCCGGTCTCCTCCACGATCCCGAGGAACTCGTGCCCGATCCGCTGCCCCGGCTGCCGGGCCGCCTCGCCCCGGTAGGCCCACAGGTCGCTGCCGCAGACACAGGCCCGCAGCACCCGCACCACGGCATCGGTGGGCAACTGCACCACGGGGTCGGGCACGTCCTCCACGCGCAGCTCGTACGGGGCGTGGATGGTGGTGGCGCGCATGGCGGGGATCCTTCTGGTGCGGGGTCGTACGGGGTCGTACGGGGTCGTACGGGGCCGTGCGGAGTCGTACAGGTCGTACAGGTCATGCGGTGTCGTACGGTCATCGGGGGCCCGGGTGCCGGGCCCATTTCACCGTACGCCGGGGCCACCGCCGTCCGCGCGGCCAGGGGTACCCCGCCCGGTCACACCCCCGCCGCCCCCAGCAAGCTCCCCGCCGCGTACGTCACCGCCATCGCCAGTGCCCCGCCCGCCGCGTTGCGCAGGACCGCGCGCGCCGGGGCCGCCGCGCCGAGGCGGGCGCTGCTCCAGCCCGTGAGGGTCAGGGCGGCCAGGACCGACAGGACCGTGACGGCGAGCCGCCAGCCGGCCGGGGGCAGGACGATGGCCAGCAGGGGCAGCAGCGCGCCCACGGTGAACGACAGGAAGCTCGCCCAGGCCGCGTGCCAGGGGTTGGTCAGCTCGTCCGGGTCGATGCCCAGCTCCACGCGCGCGTGGGCCCTCAGCGCGTCCCGCGCGGTGAGCTGTTCGGCGGCCTCGCGGGCCACCTCGCGGGACAGCCCGCGCTGCTCCAGCAGCTCGGTCAGCTCCCGCAGTTCGGCCTCCGGCTGCTCGCGCAGTTCCCGTTTCTCCACGGCCAGCGCGGCCAACTCGGAGTCGCGCTGGGTGGAGACGGAGACGTACTCGCCGGCCGCCATGGACATCGAGCCGGCGAGCAGGCCGGCCAGTCCGGCCGTGAGCAGGGCGCCGCGGCTCTCGGTCGCGCCGGCCACGCCGACGACGAGTCCCGCGGTGGAGACGATGCCGTCGTTCGCGCCGAGCACGGCCGCCCGGAGCCAGTTCAGCCGGGAGCCGAGCGCGCCGCCGTGGGGCTCGTCATGGGTGGGTTCCGTCACAGCAGGGAGGATCGCATCCCGGGGTCACGCCCGCCGCACCGACGCCCCGCGCGCGGGCACCGGGCCGCTCCCGTCGGCCGCCGCTGCCGCCCTGGAGACGCGGGGCGGCCACCTGGCGCGCGCGTGCGGAGCGGGCGCCGGCCGGGCGGGACACCGGCGCCGCGCCCGCCCTCCTGGAACAGCGGCCGGGCGAACTGCCGCGCCGGCTGGACCGTCTGCTGCGGCCACGCCAACTCGACGTGCTGCCCGAGGAGTTCGGGGCGAGGTGCTGCGCCGGGCGCTGCCCACGGCCGGGCCCGGCCCGCTGCCGGCCGCGCTGGGCCGGCTACGCGTCCGTCATCTCCCAGGCGAGCGGCGGCTGTTCTTCCCGCGCGGGCAGGTCACGCACGCGTACACGGCCGATGACACGCGCGCCGCGCGCCGAGGCGGTGACCGCGCGCGTGTGCGCGCTGCTGGAGGCGGAGGCCCTGCGCCGCCTGGCCGGCGGGTCCCGCTTCGACCTGGCGGTGCTCGACTCGGCGCTCGCCGGGCTCGCGGTGCCGTCCGCCGAGCGTGCCGCCGCCAAGGCCCTGGTGTCGGTGCCGTGCGGCAGCACCCAGCGCCTGCCCGCGGGTGAGGTGCTGCGCCTGTTCCTGCACTGGACCGAGCCCGAGAGGACCCGCGTGGACCTGGATCTGTCGGTGGCGCTGTACGACGAGGACTGCGAGTTCGCCGGTCTGTGCGACTACACGAACCTCGTGTACGGCGACCGGTGGGCCGTGCACTCCGGCGATCTGACGTCGGCTCCGGCGCCGGACGGCGCGACCGAGCACGTCGACCCGGCCCTCGGCGCGCTCGGCGGGCGGGGCGTGCGGAGCGCGGCCGACGCGGACGCCCGTGCGGGTGAAGCGGCGGCGAAGAGACGCGTGTTGCCGGTCCTGGTGCACGGCGGGGTGGCACCGGAGGGCACGACCGGGGAGGTGTACCGGCTGCTGCCGGGCCCGGCCGACGGCTGCGGTCTCTCGCCGCTGACGGCCGGGGACCTGGTGGCGGCGCTGGGGTGAGCGTCGTACGAGCGCCCGAACCGCCGGCCTTGGGCATACGTGTGCGGTGGCCGAGCAGGAGGGCGAGGCCGGGTCGTACGAACGGGACCTGAGGGACCGCGCTGTCAGTCGCGGCCCGTATCCTCAGTGACCATGCTCGAAGACCGTGCGACCGCAGTGTCCTCCCCCACCCAGTGGCCGGCCGCGTATCCGCAGGGATACGCGGTCGTTGACGTGGAGACCACCGGCCTGGCCCGGGACGACCGGATCATCTCCGCGGCCGTCTACCGGCTGGACGCGCTCGGTGAGGTCGAGGACCACTGGTACACGCTGGTCAACCCGGAACGCGATCCGGGCCCCGTGTGGATACACGGTCTGACGAGCGAGACGCTGGCCGGCGCGCCGCTGTTCGCGGACATCGCCGAGGAGTTCGCCGCCCGGCTGGACGGGCGGGTGCTCGTCGCGCACAACGCCGTCTTCGACTGGCAGATGATCGCGCGGGAGTACGCGCGCGTGCGGCGCGAGGCGCCGGTGCGGCAGCGGCTGTGCACCATCGCGCTGTCGAAGGAGCTGGGGCTGCCGCTGCCCAACCACAAGCTGGAGTCGCTGGCGGCGCACTTCGGGGTCGTGCAGCAGCGGGCGCACCACGCGCTGGACGACGCGCGCGTGCTGGCGGAGGCGTTCCGGCCCAGCCTGCGGGCCGCGGCGGCTGGCGGCGTACGGCTGCCGCTGCTGGAGTGCCGGCCGCTGACGGAGTGGTCGGACCGGCCCGTGCCCCGGCAGGCGTCGGCTGGCTACGGCGGCTATCGGACCGGCGGTTGGCGCCCCTCCCGCAAAAGGCCCGCATGCCCCTATCCCAACCCAGGGCGTTATGAAGACGGCAAACACCTCAAACAGGGCATGCGGGTCGCCTTCTCCGGCGACACCTCGACCGAGCGGGAGCTGCTGGAGGACCGGGCCGTGGAGGCCGGGCTGCATATCGCCACCAGCGTCTCCCGGCTCACCAGCCTGCTGGTGACCAACGACCCCGACTCGGGCACGTCGAAGACGGTGAAGGCACGGCAGTACGGCACGCCGATCGTGGACGAGGCCGCGTTCGGGCAGCTGCTGAGGGATGTCGAGCCCGCCGACGAGTAGCCACACCCCGTGTCGAGTCGTCGTACGATCGGGTGATTGCCCCACGACTCACCCGGCGCCCGCTCGCCGGGGGATCGGCGGACGGCTCACCCTGTGGCGCATGGCGACATGCGAAGTGTGCGGCAATGACTACGGCATGACCTTTGAGGTGCACGCGCAGGGCGCGGTGCACGTCTTCGACTGCTTCTCCTGTGCGATCCACCGCATGGCCCCGATCTGCGAGCACTGCCGGGTGCAGATCATCGGCCAGGGCGTGGAGGTGGAGGGGCACTGGTTCTGCGGCGCGCACTGCGCCCGCCAGGAGGGGAGGACCGGAATCGTCGACCGGGTCTGACCCGGTACCCGCCTGAATGCGCCCCACGGCCCGGAGGTACCGTCGTGGGGTGCACCGCTACCGCTTCCTGTTGTCCCGCCAGTGGGTGATCCTCACCCTCGTCGCGATCGCGCTGATCCCGACGATGATAAGGCTGGGCTTCTGGCAGCAGCACCGCTACGAGGAGCGCACCGCCCGCAACGACCTGGTCTCCGCCGCGCTGCACGCCGAGCCGGTACCGGTCGAGCGGCTGACCTCCCCCGGGCACGCCGTGACCCGCGCCGACAAGTACCGCACGGTCACCGCGACGGGCACCTTCGAGACCGCGAAGGAGGTCGTGGTCCGGCGCCGGACGAACTCCGACGGCGAGGTCGGCTTCCACGTCCTCACCCCGTTCGTCCTCGACGACGGCAAGGTGCTGCTCGTCAACCGCGGCTGGATCCCCGCGAACGGCGCGCAGACCGCCTTCCCCGAGATCCCCGCCCCGCCGGCCGGCCGGACCACCATCACCGGGCGGCTGATGGCCGACGAGACGACCTCGGCGAGCGGCATCAAGAACGTCGAAGGCCTTCCCGACCGGCAGATCATGCTGATCAACAGCGCGGAGGAGGCCCGGCGGCTCGGCGCGCGGGTGCTCGGCGGCTACATCCAGCAGACGGCGCCCGAGCCCAAGGGCGGCTCCCCGGAGCAGATCTCCGACCCGGGCAGCGAGGACGCCCCGCTGAACTACGCCTACATGATCCAGTGGTGGCTGTTCGCGGCGGCCGTTCCGGTCGGCTGGTGGTTCCTGGTCCGGCGGGAGATCCGCGACCAGGAGGAGGCCGCAGCGCAGACGCAGCCGGAGGAGAGCGAACCGGCCACGGTGTGACCGGGGGCAGCGCCTCCCGGCGATCCGCCACGGTCTGAGCGGGCAGCACCTCCCGGCGATCCGGCCCGGCGAACCGGCCACGGTGTTCCCCGAGCAGCACAGGTTTCCCCGCGGAAACGTCACTCCCCCGGCGCATCACCTGATTGGCCCCCTGGTCCGCCGGGAAACCGCACCCCGTGAACGCGCGCATCGAGGACTACGCCCTCATCGGCGACGAGCAGACCGCGGCCCTGGTCGGCAAGGACGGCTCGATCGACTGGCTGTGCCTGCCGCGCTTCGACTCCGGTTCCTGCTTCGCCCGGCTGCTGGGCGACGAGGAGCACGGCCACTGGCGGATCGCGCCCGAGGGAACGGACGTCTGCACCCGCCGCGCCTACCGGACCGACACCCTCGTGCTCGACACCGAGTGGGAGACCGCCGACGGCACGGTGCGCGTCACCGACCTGATGCCGCAGCGCGACCGCGCCCCCGACGTCGTACGGATCGTGGAGGGCCTCAGCGGCCGGGTCACCGTCCGCAGCACGCTGCGCCTGCGCTTCGACTACGGCTCGATCACGCCGTGGGTGCGCCGCTCGGACGGCCACCGGGTGGCCGTCGCCGGGCCGGACTCCGTCTGGCTGCGCTCCGAGCCGGCCGTGCACACCTGGGGCGAGGACTACGGCACCCACGCGGAGTTCACCCTCGCGGAGGGCGAGCGGGTCGCGTTCGTGCTCACCTGGCACCCCTCGCACGAGAAACGCCCGCCGCTCATCGATCCGTACGAGGCACTGGAGAACAGCGTGACCGGCTGGCGGCGCTGGGCTCGCCAGTGCCGGTACGACGGCCCGTACCGGGACGCGGTCGTCCGCTCCCTCATCACCCTCAAGGCCCTCACCTACGCCCCGACCGGCGGGATCGTCGCCGCGGCGACCACCTCGCTGCCCGAACAGCGGGGCGGTGTGCGCAACTGGGACTACCGGTACTGCTGGCTGCGCGACTCCACTCTCACGCTCGGCGCGCTGCTCAAGGCGGGCTTCCACGAGGAGGCCGAGGCCTGGCGCGACTGGCTGCTGCGCGCGGTCGCCGGCAACCCGGCCGACCTACAGATCATGTACGGCGTCGCGGGCGAGCGGCGGCTGCGGGAGATCGAGTTGCCCTGGCTGCCCGGCTTCGCCGGCTCCTCCCCCGTACGCACCGGCAACGCCGCCGTCGACCAGCTCCAGCTGGACGTGTACGGCGAGGTCATGGACTCACTGTCGCTGGCCCGCGCCTCGGGCCTGCCCGCGAAACCGCACATGTGGGCCATGCAACGCTCGCTGATGACGTTCCTGGAGTCGGCGTGGCGGCAGCCGGACGAGGGCCTGTGGGAGGTGCGCGGCGGCCGGCGCCAGTTCGTGCACTCCAAGGTGATGGTGTGGGTGGCCGCCGACCGGGCCGTGAAGACCGTGGAGCGGAACCGGGAGCTGCGGGGCGACCTGGAGAGCTGGCGCAGACTGCGCGACGAGGTGCACCGGGAGGTGTGCGAGAAGGGCTTCGACCGGAAGCGCAACACGTTCACCCAGTACTACGGCTCCCGGGAACTCGACGCCTCTCTGCTGCTCATCCCGCGCGTCGGGTTCCTGCCGCCGGACGACCCGCGGGTGGTCGGCACGGTCGACGCGATCCGCGACGACCTCGGCCACGACGGCTTCCTGCGCCGCTACGACACCGAGGACTCGGTGGTCGACGGGCTGCCGAGCGGCGAGGGCGCCTTCCTGGCCTGCTCGTTCTGGCTGGCCGACGCGCTGCATCTGACCGGCCGGACGAAGGACGCGCGGGAGCTGTTCGACCGGCTGGTGGGCCTGTGCAACGACGTGGGTCTGCTGGCCGAGGAGTACGACCCCTTGGACGGCTGCCAGCTGGGCAACTTCCCGCAGGCGTTCAGCCACATCGGCCTGGTGAACACCGCGCTGATCCTCTACGGGGACGACCAGGCAGGATAGGGGCCATGGATCTTGGACTGAAGGACCGGGTGTACGTCGTCACCGGAGCCACGCGCGGGCTGGGCAACGCCACCGCGCGGGAACTCGTCGCCGACGGGGCGAAGGTGGTCGTCACCGGCCGGGACGAGCAGCGGGCCGCCGAAGCGGCCGCCGAACTGGGCCCGAACGCGGTGGGCGTGGCCGTGGACAACGCCGACGCGGAGGCTCCCGAGCGGCTGATCGCCGCCGCCCGGGAGAACTTCGGCGGCTTCCACGGTGTGCTGGTGAGCGTGGGCGGGCCGCCGCCGGGGTTCGTCACCGACAACACCGACGAGCAGTGGCGCGCCGCGTTCGAGTCGGTGTTCCTCGGCGCGGTACGGGTCGCCCGCGCGGCGGCGGCCGAGTTGGCGGAGGGCGGTGTCATCGGGTTCGTGCTGTCGGGCTCGGTGTACGAGCCGATCCCGGGGCTGACCGTGTCCAACGGGCTGCGGCCCGGACTCGCCGGGTTCGCCAAGTCGATCGCCGACGAGCTGGGGCCGCGCGGGATCCGGGTGGTGGGCCTGCTGCCGGGACGGATCGCCACGGACCGCATGCGCGAGCTGGACGGGCTGTCCGCGGACCCGGAGGCCACTCGGGCCGCGAACGAGTCCCGGATTCCGTTGCGCCGGTACGGGGCGCCTGAGGAGTTCGGACGGGTGGCGGCGTTCCTGCTGTCCCCGGCGGCCTCCTACCTGACGGGGGTCATGGTGCCGGTGGACGGGGGGACGCGGCACGGGTTCTGAACCGCAGCCGTCAAGTCACCCTCTCCGCGCGGTGTTTGACCTCGCCCAGGCGGACCTCGGCCGGAAGTGACGTCAGGCCCGTCGACTCGCGTGCGCGGGTCAGGGTTTCGGCGGTGAACGTGGTCAGGGTTTCGGCCGGGGCCGCGTCCGGGGCCAGTTGGAGCCAGGCCCGCACCGCCGGAGCCGTACGGCGGCCCCGCAGGACGATGTGCGCATGGGCCACGCCCGCCTGGGCGGCCGCTTCCGCCGCCAGGGCGCTCTCCAGGGCCCTGCCCCGCAGGTGCGCGCCCGCGCCGTCACCGGTGTCGATCAGCAGCTCGGTCAGCCGGCGGCGGCGCAGGGTCGCCGTCAGCCACCCCAGGCCGAGGAGGACGAGGACGGTCAGGGCGGTGATGACCGCCGGCCACCACCAGGGGGCGTCCCGCCAGCGGGTGCGTTCGGCCCTGGTGAGCAGGACGTCGTGCGGGCCGGTGTGCGGCCACCAGGAAGGGAACGGCGCGCCCAGGCCGACGGCCAGGACCGCGCCGCCGAGTACGAACAGCAGCAGACCGGCGAGGGTCAGCAGGACGCGGTGGACACCGCCGCGCATCGCGCTCACCCCTTCCGTCCGGGCCGGACCACGCGCACGGCCGGCCTGGGCGGACGGGCCAGACCGAGGCCCCGGATCGCCTCGGTGAGCACGGTGTCCAGGTCGGCGCGTACGTCGTCCAGGTCCGGGAAGTGCGAGACGACCCGGACGTCGGCCTTCCGTCGGCCCATCCGCACCCGTACCGCGCGCACCCCGGACACCTCCATGGCCCGGTCACGCAGGAACAGCGCCGCCGCGCCGCGCCGGATCGCGGCCCGGACGTCCGGGTGCGGGCGCCGCATCGGCAGCAGGTCGCGCAGACCGGGGGTGACCGCGAGGACGATCAGCCACAGGCCGAGGGCGGCGGCGAGGCCCGCGCCGACCAGTACCCAGATGTCGTCCAGGGGCCGTTCGGCCAGCTGCCGGGCGAGCGCGCGGCGCCAGCGCATCGCGGGGCGGTGGGCGCGTACGGCGGCGACGTCGTACAGCAGGAGTCCGGCGCCGGTCACGAGCAGGACGGCGACGAGGGCGGCGGGGACGCGGCGCGGCGACCAGAACCGGCCGCTGCCCTTCGCGGCGCGGCCCCTGCCGTTCGCGGCGGGCGGTGCGGCGCCGGGCGGCTCGGCGACGGGCGACTCGGCGCGGGCGGGGGTTTCTCGCGTCTCGCTCATCGGACCCTCCGCCTCCCGTGACCCGTCGTGCTCATCCGTCCGCCCCCTGATCCGTCGTCGGATTCAGCCGTTCCACGTGGACGGCGACCTCCGGCACCCGCATGTCCGTCAACGCGCCCACCCGGGCGGTGACATGGCGGCGTACGGCGGCGCAGCGGGCGCCGATGTCACTGGGGTAGCCGACTTCGACATGGACGCGGACCCGGGCCGTCCGCTGGGCCACGACGACCGTGGCGTGCGGTGCGGCGGCGGCACCGGGCAGCGGGTCGAGGGCCTCGCGGGCAGCCTGCGCGGCGATCTTGGCGACGACCCGGTCGGCGATCCGGGTGGCGCCCCGTTCGGCCGGCGGCACGAGGGGCGGCGCGGGGCGCGGTGTGCCGGTCTCGGCGCTCACCGGGTCACCGCCGCCGGTCGCGCCGGTCGTCGCGGGTGCGGAAGACGTCACCGAGTTCCAGGTCGCCGTCCGCGAACCGGCCGGCGAGGAAACCGATGGCCCCCAGCGCCGCCACCAGCAGAAAGGCGCCGAAGCCGCCGAAGTAGCCGGCGAACCCCAGCGCCATCCCGGCGATCAAGCCGACCACGGCCATGCTCATGCAGCGCTCCTCAGTTCGTCAGGCGTGCGGTCTCGGATGCCGGGTCTCACTGGATGCGGGGCTCCGGTTCCTCGTCCTCCTCCTCGGGCAGCTTGACGTCGCTGACCGCGATGTTGACCTCGACCACCTCCAGGCCGGTCATGCGTTCCACGGCGGCGATCACGTTTTCCCGCACGGCGCGGGCGACATCGGCGATCGCGACGCCGTAGTCCACGACGATCTCCAGGTCGAGCGCGGTCTGCACCTCGCCGACCTCGGCCTTGACGCCCCGGGCCACCGATTTGCTGCCGCCCGGCACCCGGTCCCGAACGGCGCCGAACGTGCGGGCCAGGCCGCTGCCCATGGCGTGGACCCCGACCACGTCCCGGGCGGCGAGCCCGGCGATCTTCTCCACGACGCCGTCGGCGATGGTGGTGCGGCCCCGGGCCGCCGGGTCGCCGCCGCCGCGCCGCGTGGTCTTGCGGGTCGACACCTGGGGTTCGTGGTCGTCCTCGGGGGTGATCGTCGTGTCGGTCATCGCCGTACGTCCCTTTCGGTCGTCGTGCCGCCCGGTCGTCGTCCTGCGACCACGGTATGCAAGGTTGCCCGGCAGCGCGCCGGGGATACGGCAGGCTGGTGGAATGACGGCGGATCGGTGGACACAGGTGGTACGGCATCAGGTGGGACTGGGCAGGCTCTTGCCGCTCGGCGGGCCGCGCGACGGCGCGTGGATCACGGAAGGGGCGGCCGGGGCGGTGCTGCGGCGCGCGGTGGCGGACGGGGCGCCGGGTGTGCGCCTGGGCGCGCTGCGGATCGCGCTCGCCGATCCGGAGGACGTGCACGAGCCCGTCGTACCGGCACCGCCGAGCGCGCTGCCGCCGGGCCTGCTGCGGGTGACGGCGGACTTCGCGGCGACGGCCGCCGAACCGTTGCCGACGGCGGCGGCCCGCCTCCGGCTCGCCCTGGCGAGAGCCGCGACGGAACGGCTCGGCCTCGCGGTCACGGAGATCGATCTACGGGTGACGGACCTGCTGGAGCCGGACGCCCCGCCCACCGCGGCGGCCGGCGCACCGCAACCGCCACCCGCCCGCGAACCCACGGCCCCGGACGAGACCAGGGTGGCGGAGACGGCGCTGGCCGTCCCCGGGGTGCTCCGTCTGACGGGGTCCCTGGGCGGCCTGGGCCGGGCGGTGCACATCGAGGAGCACGCCGACGGGGCCGCCCTGCCCCGCCGTCACCTCCGGGTGGAACTGGCGACCGACGCGACCCACCGAGCCGTGGACGTGGCCCGACAGGTCCGCGCGGCCGTACGAGACGCCCTGCCGGACCGCCCGACGGTGGCGGTGCTGGTCACGGCGGTGCGCTGACCGACGCCGGGCACCTGTCCGGCGGTCGGCTCATCAGCTCATTCGCCGAGCCCGGCCAGGTCCCGCAGCCGTCGGGCCTGAGCAGCCCGCTCGGCCGCGCGCTGCTCCTCGTACGTGCGGTCGAGGGCACCGCGAAGCAGCGCCTTGGTCTCCACCACCGCATCGCGCGGCGCCGCCATGATCGCCGCCGCCAAGTCCCGTACCGCCCCGTCCAGTTCCCCGGCGGGCACGGCGAGATTCGCCAGCCCGCTCGACACCGCCTCCTCGGCCCCGACGAACCGCCCGGTCACGCAGATCTCCAGCGCGCGGGCATATCCGACGAGGCCGACCAGCGGGTGGGTGCCGGTCAGGTCGGGGACGAGGCCGAGGCTGGTCTCACGCATGGCGAACTGCACGTCGTCGGCGACGACCCGGAGGTCGCAGCCGAGCGCGAGCTGGAAGCCGGCCCCGATGGCATGCCCCTGGACAGCGGCGATGGACACGATGTCGGTCCGCCGCCACCAGGTGAACGCCTCCTGGTATTCGGTGATGGTCGCGTCGATCCCGGCGTCGTCACGGCGCGCGAGGTCGATGAAGGTCGGCTCGCCCGGAATCCCCACCGGGGTGAACATCTGACGGTCCAGCCCGGCGGAGAAGGACCTGCCCTCGCCACGCAGCACGACGACCCGGACGGAGCCCGGCAGCAACCGCCCGGCCTCCGCGAGCGCCCGCCACAGGGCGGGGCTCTGCGCGTTGCGCTTGGCCGGGTTGGTCAGCGTCACCGTGGCGAGCGTGTCGTCGACGGTGAGCCGTACGCCGTCCTTGTCGAGTGCGGGAGTGAGGTCCTGCTCGGGCGAAGCCATGGGGCGCCTCCGATGGGTGCGGTCAACAGAGCTAAGCTAAGTGACTGCACAGTAACCACCCGGCCGGTCGGAATCCCGACCGGGTGGCCACCATCGAAGCCGATGGGCCGCCCGGAGTCAGGACGAAGCGGCCTTCTTACCCCGGGTCGCTCCGCCACGCCCACGGAGCGTGACGCCCGACTCGCTGAGCATCCGGTGCACAAAGCCATACGAGCGGCCGGTCTCCTCGGCCAGCGCCCGGATGCTCGCACCGGAGTCGTACTTCTTCTTCAGGTCTGCCGCGAGCTTGTCGCGCGCGGCGCCGGTCACCCGGCTGCCCTTCTTCAGAGTCTCGGCCACCCGTGCCTCCTCATGGGAAGTGCGCTCTGGTCTCCTCATGATCACCCCTCTTGGGCGTGATGGCCACCCATTCGGCAAGGTCCGTGAGACATCGTTGTGACGACAGGAGTGGATCCCCACAAGCGGAACAAGGGATTCCAAGGGGTGCGGCCCATGGGGCCGTCCGGGTGGATTCGCGAAGTGCCAGGTCAGGAACGCACAGCGGCCGATCCCCCGACAGCTGGGGGATCGGCCGGAAAATCCGTGTACGACACACCCCGGTACGAGGAGATCTCACACAGATGATGGATCACCGATGGGCCGAATGATCCATACGCAGTGGATCAGGCTTTCGATCACGCCAGGGCGACGAGATCCGCGTAGTCGGAGCCCCACAGGTCCTCGACGCCGTCCGGCAGCAGGATGATCCGCTCCGGCTGGAGCGCCTCGACGGCGCCCTCGTCGTGGGTGACGAGGACGACCGAGCCCTTGTAGGTGCGCAGGGCGCCGAGGATCTCCTCGCGGCTGGCCGGGTCCAGGTTGTTGGTCGGCTCGTCCAGGAGCAGCACGTTCGCCGAGGACACCACCAGGGTCGCCAGGGCGAGCCGGGTCTTCTCACCGCCGGAGAGGACACCGGCGGGCTTGTCGACGTCGTCGCCGGAGAACAGGAAGGAGCCGAGCACCTTGCGGACCTCGACCAGGTCCATGTCGGGGGCGGCCGAGCGCATGTTCTCCAGGACCGTGCGGTCGGCGTCCAGGGTCTCGTGCTCCTGCGCGTAGTAGCCGAGCTTGAGCCCGTGCCCGGGGACGACCCGGCCGGTGTCCGGCGTCTCCACCCCCGCGAGCAGCCGCAGCAGGGTGGTCTTGCCGGCGCCGTTGAGGCCCAGGATGACCACCCGGGAGCCCTTGTCGATGGCGAGGTCGACGTCGGTGAAGATCTCCAGCGAGCCGTACGACTTCGACAGGCCCTCGGCCATCAGCGGGGTCTTGCCGCAGGGCGCGGGCTCCGGGAAGCGCAGCTTGGCGACCTTGTCGGACATCCGGACGTCTTCGAGGCCGGAGAGCAGCTTCTCGGCGCGGCGGGCCATGTTCTGCGCGGCGACCGTCTTGGTCGCCTTGGCGCGCATCTTGTCGGCCTGGGCGTTGAGGGCCGCGGCCTTCTTCTCCGCGTTGGCGCGCTCGCGCTTGCGGCGCTTCTCGTCGGCCTCGCGCTGCTGCTGGTACAGCTTCCAGCCCATGTTGTAGATGTCGATCGTGGACCGGTTCGCGTCCAGGTAGAACACCTTGTTGACGACCGTCTCGACCAGGTCGACGTCGTGGGAGATCACGATGAAGCCGCCGCGGTAGGTCTTCAGGTAGTCCCGCAGCCAGACGATCGAGTCCGCGTCGAGGTGGTTGGTCGGCTCGTCCAGCAGCAGGGTGTCCGCGTCGGAGAACAGGATGCGGGCCAGCTCGATACGGCGGCGCTGACCACCGGAGAGCGTGTGCAGCGGCTGGCCGAGCACCCGGTCGGGCAGGTTCAGGGCGGCGGCGATGGTGGCGGCCTCGGCCTCGGCGGCGTACCCGCCCTTGGTGAGGAACTCCGTCTCCTGGCGCTCGTACTGCTTCATGGCCTTGTCGCGGGTGGACCCCTTGCCGTTGGCGATGCGCTCCTCGTTCTCGCGCATCTTGCGGATCAGCACGTCGAGTCCGCGCGCGGAGAGGATGCGGTCGCGGGCGAGGATGTCCAGGTCGCCGGTGCGGGGGTCCTGCGGGAGGTAGCCGACCTCGCCGGAGCGGGTGATCGTGCCGCCGGCGGGGATGCCCTCGCCGGCCAGGCACTTGGTGAGAGTGGTCTTGCCTGCGCCGTTGCGGCCGACGAGGCCGATGCGGTCGCCCTTGGCGACACGGAAGGTGGCGTTCTCGATGAGGACGCGCGCACCGGCGCGCAGCTCGATACCGGAGGCGGAGATCACGGACAGACTCCAGGGCGTACAGGGGTTGGCGGGTGGGCGGCTGAGGACGTTCCCGCCGTCTAATGCGCGAGGAGAATGGCCATGGGGGAAAGTCTAACGGGGCCGTGCAAGCGGTTTTCCTGCGTCCAGGTGTCCAGGGTGCGGGCAGGGGAGGTCGTTGCCCAGCGGGGTGCGGCCGGGCGCGATCCGGCCCAGGTCGTCCAGGGCCACGAGCTGGCCGGTCCATGCGGTGTCCGCGCAGGGCTGGGCGAGGAGCAGGGCCGCGCCCCGCCGTACGGCGCCCTGGGGGCGGAAGGCGCAGCCCTTCCGGGCGGGCAGCACCCAGCGCAGGTCGCCGTCGGCGGTGCGGTACGCGGTGACGCGACGCGGGGTGACGACGGCGAGGATGCCGCGGCCGAGGGGGCGCAGGACGCCGGTGCCGCCCTGGGCCGGGAGCCACTCGGCCGCGTCGGGCAGGGCCCGGTGCCAGCGCACGGAACGGCCGTCCGTGTCCGTGAGCAGCCCGTCGTCCCAGAGCGCGATCAGCTCCCCGCGCGTGTGCACCACGTCGACGGGACGGTGCCCCACGCGCGCGTACCGCCACCGGAGCGCACCGGTACGGCTGTCGTGGCCGGCCACGGCACCGTCCCCCACCCGCGCCGCCCACGCCGCGGCGTCCGGCCCGTCGCGGAGGAGCCGGTCGCCGTAGGGCACCGGGCGCAGCTGCCGGGCCGCGCCGAGCAGGCCGAGGGTGACGACGGCCAGGAGGAGGACGACGGCGAGACGGCCCACGGGCGGAAGTGCCACCTCGCCCCCTTTGGGTACCCACCGTCCCGGATCAGCCGCCGAGCGTAGTCATCGCCGACCGGATCGGCGGGGTGGCTGGGCGGGCAGCGGCGAGAAGTCCCCCGTTCGGCGGGGGCGGGGGCGTCCGCAGGGCGGGGGCGGGGGCGTCCGCAGGGCGGGGGCGGGGGCGTCCGCAGGGCGGGGGCGGGGGCGTCCGCAGGGCGGGGTGGTAGCGACCGCACGGCAGGGGCGGGGGCGTCCGCAGGGCGGGGGCGGGGGCGTCCGCAGGGCGGGGTGGTAGCGACCGCACGGCAGGGGCGACAGCGACCGCACCGCCGGGCGGCTGCGACCGCACGACCGGGCGGCTGCGACCGCACGGCAGGGGGCGAGGGCGCCCGCACGACCGGGCGGCAGCGACCGCACGGCAGGGACGACAGCGACCCGCACCGCCAGCCGGCAGCGACCGCACGGCAGGGGGCGAGGGCGCCCGCACGACCGGGACGACAGCGACCGCACGGCAGGGACGACAGCGACCGCACGACCGGGCGGCAGCGACCGCACGGCAGGGGGCGAGGGCGCCCGCCTCACCGCCCCGCCTCTCGTCCCTCCGCCTCATCGCCCCACCTGATCGACCGCCTGATCGACCCGTCTGATCGCCCTGGTGCTCGCCCTGCCGCCGTGCCGGAGCGGCGACATGGCGCGCTCCGGGACGTTTCGTCGGAGCGTTGTCAGTGGTGCCTGCAAGACTCGAAGAGCACGGCGGAACCGATGCACGAAGGAGTGATCGGCATGGCAGGCACGGGTGGCGGCGCGCGGCCGAGCATCTTTCCCACGCTGCTGTACACGGACGCCCGGGCGGCGATCCGGCAGCTCACGGAGGCCCTCGGCTTCACCGAGCTGTCGGTCTACGAGACGGAGGGCGGCAAGGTGATGCACGCCGAGCTGGTCCAGGGCAGCGGCGCGGTGATGATCGGCTCCAAGGGGCGCGGCGGCCTCTTCGACACGGCGATGAGAGACGCGGGACCCGCCGGGGTGTACGTCGTGGTGGACGACGTGGACGCCCACCACCAGCGGGCCGTGGAGCACGGGGTCGAGATCCTGATGCCCCCGACGGACCAGGACTACGGCTCACGGGACTACATGGCCCGGGACACCGAGGGGAACATCTGGAGCTTCGGCACGTACGCCCCCGAGATCGGCGTCTGAGCCACTCCCCCGCCACTCCGCCGCCGCTCCGCCACCGCACCCCGCCGCCCGGCCTCCCGCTCAGCCCCCGGTGTGCACCTGGAACGCGGCCCGGCGGACGGCCTTGGCCAGGGCCGGGTCGGGATGGGCGGCGGCGAGCGCGACCAGGACCTGCACGGTGCGCGGGTGGCCGACGGCGCGGACCTCGTCGAGCAGCTGGGGCACGGTGGGCTGCACCGCGGACTCCAGGTGCCGGACCAGCATCGGCGCCTCGCCGTGGTCGGCGACGGCGGCGGCGGTGTCCACCCACAGCCAGGTGGCCTCCTCCCGGGTGAGCGCCTCGTGGGCGTCCTCCGGGTCGACGCCGTCGTGCTCGGCCAGCCACAGCAGGGCGTACGGCCGCAGGGCCGGCTCGTCCACGACGGACCGTACGTCGGGCTCGGCGGGGGCGCCGACGACGCGCAGCGCCTCGAAGGCCAGGCCGCGCAGCAGGGCGTCGTCGCCCCGGGCGGCGGCGATCAGCTCGGTGACGGCGCTGCCGACGGGGCGGGCGGCGAGCCAGGCGCGGTACTCGGCGCGGGCCGCGTTGGGCCGGAGCTGGGCGCAGCCGCGGAGCATGTCCTCGGCGGACTGCTCGATGTTGCCGGCGGGGCTCTGCGCGGCCACGCAGATCTGCTCCAGCTTGACCCAGACCGCCCAGTTGCCGAGCGGGGTGAGCGTGGCCTGGCCGTCGCCGTAGGTGAGGGCGCCGACGGAGGCGAGGGCCCGCAGCGCCCAGTCGAGCAGGGGGGCGAGCGGGGCGTCCGCGGCGGGGCCGGGGTCCGCCGGGCCCGGGGTCCCGGCGGGCTGTCCGGTGCCGGGCTCGTAGGAGACCTCGCAGCGTTCGGTGCGCAGTTCGGTGACCCGCTGCTGGAGCAGGTCGAGCAGCTGCTCGACGGGGACCGGTCCGGCGGACAGCTGGAGGAAGGAGAGCACCTGGGGCATGGCCGAGACGACCTCGGCGACGGCGGCCGGTTCGTGTCCGTCGGGTTCGGGGCAGGCGAGGGACCAGGCGTCGAAGAGGGCGACCCAGCCGCGCAGCACGGCGCTGTCGTCACGGTCCCAGGCGCGCAGTCGCCAGCCGGGGCGCGCGCTGTCGCCGTGCACCTCGACGAGTCCGGCGAGGCGGGCGGTGTCCCAGTCGGCGCGGACCTGAGCGGCGCTCAGGCCGAGGTCGGCGGCGGCGCGTTCGGCGGTGGCGTCGGAGAGGGTGGCCTTGCCGTCGACGGTGGCACCGGTGCGGCCGGGGCCGAGTGCGGCGTCGGCCCAGCGGGCGACGCGGACCGCGCCGGCCAGACCGGCGCGGGCCATTCCGGCCAGTTCGGCGGGGGCGGGGGTGCCCTCCGGCGGCCGGGGTGCGGGGCGGCGTGGGCGCCGCTGGTTCACAGCTCTGGGGGCGGCGGCCAGGGGTCGCGGTCGGACGAGTCGGAGCCTGGAGTCGCGCGGGATACGGGACGTCACGGGTGCAGTCTTCCGGTTGACGGTCCGAAAACCCAAACGGAATGTCACGCGGGGCGACGGGGCTGGCCAACGCACCGGGTGCGGGAAGGGCAGGACGGGCACGATCGAGCCGGCCGTACGGCCTTAAACGGAATGTTTCGCGCCGGTGTCGGCGGACCCGGGCGCCTGGGCGTCCGTCAGCCCGGAAGCCCGGGGCGTCACATCGGCCCCCGCCGTCACATCAGCGGGGTCAGGAACCGCCGCAGCCGTTCCTCGTACTCCTCGGGGTCCGCGTTCCACATCGCCGCGTGCGGGGCGTGCGCGACGGTGTGCAGGGCGACCAGGTCGGCGCGGCGCCGGGCGAGCCCGCGGGAGAACTCCCAGGGGGCGACCCGGTCGTCCGGGCCGTGGATGATCAGGGTGGGGACCCGGAGCCGGTCGGGGTCGGCGGTCTCGGCGGCCCGGTCGGCGTGCAGTCCGGCCCGGCCCTGCGCGGCCCGCACGGCGAGCGGCAGGAGCGGCTGCGGGGTGTGGCGGGCCCGGGCCAGCGCCCGCAGCGTGGCCTCCCAGCTGAGCACCGGCGAGTCCAGGACGAGCCCGGCGATGCGGTCGCGGACCGCGGAGTGTTCGGCGGCGCGCAGGGCCATGGTGGCGCCGGTGGACCAGCCGAGCAGGACGACGCGGCGGGCGCCGTGGCGCAGCGCGTGGCGGATCGCCGCCTCGACGTCCCGCCACTCGGTCTCGCCGAGGTGGTTCAGGCCGTCCGGCGGGCGCGGGGCGCCGAGGTCGCCGCGGTAGGCGAGGGCGAGGACGGGCAGCCGGCGGCCGTGCAGGAAGCCCATGACGTTCATGGCGTGTTCCCGGGTGGCGCCGAGGCCGTGCACGGCGATCACCCAGGTGTCCCGCTGGCCGGGCACGAACCAGGCGGGCAGGGCGCCCAGCTCGCCGGGCACGTCGACGTCGGTGTGGTCCAGGCCGAGAGCGGCGCCGGGGTTGCCGACGTACAGGTTGGGGGTGAGCCACACCGCGTCGCCGGAGGCGAAGGTGCCGTGGGTGACGCGTTCCAGACGGCGCACGACCGTGTCGGCGGTGTGCTGGGCCGCCTCCAGGACGGGGCCGACGACCGCGTGGGAGCCGTCGCCGGCGAGGCCGTAGGTGCCGGGGCGCAGGGTGGCCAGGTCGCGGGTGAGCGTGATCTGGCCGGCGGCCGTGCCGTGCACCGTGAGGCGGGGCTCGGTGGGCAGCGGGCGGCCCGCCGGGACCTTCAGCGCGGCGTCGCTGGCGAGCCGGCCGGCGACGACGGACGCCATGCCGGCGGCCAGGACGGCGGTGAGTCCGGCGGCGGTGGCTTTGACGGTGAGCACGGGTCCAGTGTCGGCGGGCCTGTGGCCACCGGCCAGCGGAAGCGAGGACCGTCGGGGTGCGGGCGGGTTCGGCACCGCCGGGTGCGCACGTCGTGACTGGGCGCCGTTGCGGCGGATCAAGGACAGCAAGGGGTCACCTCCGTTGGCCGTACCCCTTCAAGCGTTCCCCGACCTGCGCCAGTTGTGCCTCCGTCAGCAGGGACGGTGTCAGGCCCGGCACCGAGGACGCCGTGAGCCACAGGCGGCACATCCACTCCAGCTGGGCGGTGCGGTCGTAGGCCTGGTCGAGGGTGGCGCCGTAGGTGATCGTGCCGTGGTTCTGGAGCAGGCAGCCGGAGCGGCCGGCGAGGGCGCGGAGCATGTTCTCGGCCAGTTCGTCGGTGCCGTAGGTGGCGTAGGGGGCGACCCGGACGGGGCCGCCGAGGGCGACGGTCATGTAGTGGACCGGCGGTAGCTCGGGCACGAGCGTGGAGACGGCGGTCGCGTGCACGGCGTGGGTGTGGACGACGGCGCGGGCGTCGGTGGTGCGGTAGACGGCGAGGTGCATGGGCAGCTCGCTGGTCGGCACGAGCGTGCCGAGCACCTGGCGTCCGGTGAGGTCGACGCCGGTGATGTCGGCCGGGGTGAGCCGGTCGTAGGGGACGCCCGACGGGGTGACCAGCACGAGGTCCCCGACGCGGGCGGAGACGTTGCCGGAGGTGCCGACGACCAGGCCGTCGGTGACGGTCCGGCGTGCCGTCGCGACCAGTTCCGCCCAGAGCCGTGCCTCGTCCTGCCGCGCGTCCCGCCGCCCGCCGTCCTGTCGCGCGTCCCGGTGCCCGCCCTGGTGCCCGTCGTCCGTGTTCCGCAGCGCTTCAGCCATGCCGTGATCCTGCCAGCCGGACCGGCGGAGAGCGGGTGGGCCGGTCGTTTCCGCGCGGAGACCGTACGGCCGAACGGGCGGATATAGCGCATATCGTGCCGAAACGCTCTGAATCGTCACGGATGTGGTGATGGGCGGGCCTTCAATGATCCCTCTTGCCGACTGGACGCCCGCCATCCCGGGGGAGACACATGGCCCGTGAACGCACCCTTGTCCGCCGCCGCACCGGTCTCCTCACGGCGGCCACGGCGGCCCTCACCCTCGCCCTCGCGACCACCACGACCGCGTCGGCCGGACCACTGAGGTCGACCGGGGGACCGGAGGCGGCCGGACCCGCGGCCTCGGCCACGCTGTCCGTGCTGCCGGGGCTGTCCGCGCTGGCGGTCCTGGCCGGAACCCGGCCCAGAGGCCACGACGTGTCGTCGCATCAGAAGCGGGTCGACTGGGCGGCCGCCCGGGCGAAGGGCGCGCGATTCGTCTACATCAAGGCGACCGAGTCCACGAACTACCGCAATCCCTACTTCGCCGGACAGTACTCGGGTGCCCGCGAGGCCGGACTGATCCGGGGCGCCTACCACTTCGCCCTGCCGGACCGGTCCTCCGGCGCCCAGCAGGCCGGGTACTTCGTGCGGCACGGCGGCGACTGGCGGGCGGACGGCTGGACGCTGCCGCCCGCGCTGGACATCGAGTACAACCCGTACAACGCGAAGCACAAGTGCTACGGCCTGAGCAAGGCCCGGATGGTCCGCTGGATCCGGTCGTTCAGCGACGAGATCAAGGAGGAGACCGGCCGCCGTCCGGTGATCTACACCACAACCCAGTGGTGGAAGCTGTGCACCGGGAACAGCCGCGCCTTCTCCTCCTCGCACGCCCTGTGGATCGCCCGCCACGGCACCTCGCGACCGGGCACGCTGCCCGGCGGCTGGCGGTACTGGACGTTCTGGCAGCACGCCGTCAAGGGCAGGCTGCCGGGTGACCAAAATCTCTTCAACGGCTCGCTGAGCCGGCTGCGGATCTTCGCGCGAGGCCACTAGCCAAGGCACGCCTGGGCCGAAGACGCGAAGCGGAACCTCGCACGCGCGTTACGGACACCCTCACGCCCGCCTCAGTTCATCTTCCGTTCACCCAGGTTGCCTACGTTCATCCAGCCAATGACCTCGAACGATTGCCTGGGTAAATGGAAAGCTTCTCGCTGATCCTCGCGATTGTGGTGGTAACCGCTCTCGCGTTCGATTTCACGAACGGTTTCCACGACACCGCGAACGCGATGGCCACCACCATCTCCACAGGCGCCCTGAAGCCGAAGATCGCGGTTGCCATGTCCGCCGTCCTCAACCTTGTGGGCGCCTTCCTCTCCGTGGAGGTCGCGAACACGATCTCCAAGGGTCTCGTCGACGAGACCGGCATCCGTCCCGAGGTCATCTTCGCCGCCCTGGTCGGCGCGATCCTCTGGAATCTGCTGACCTGGCTGGTGGGCCTGCCCTCCAGTTCCTCGCACGCCCTGATGGGCGGCCTGGTCGGCGCCACCGTCGCCTCCGCCGGCTTCGGCGCCGTCCACGGTGACGTCCTGGTCACCAAGGTGCTGCTCCCGGCCGTCGCCGCGCCGGTCGTCGCGGGCCTCGCCTCGCTGCTGGCCACCCGGTTCTCCTACGGCGTCGGCGGCACCGCCGACGGCGAGGCCACCCGCAAGGGCTACCGCGCCGGCCAGATCGCCTCCGCCGGTCTGGTCTCTCTCGCGCACGGCACCAACGACGCCCAGAAGACGATGGGCATCATCACGCTCGCCCTCGTCGCGGGCGGCTCCATCGCCCCCGGCTCCAACCCTCCCACCTGGGTCATCCTCTCCGCCGGCCTGGCCATCGCGCTCGGCACCTACATCGGCGGCTGGCGCATCATCCGCACCATGGGCAAGGGCCTGACCGACCTGGAGCCGCGCCAGGGCTTCGCCGCCCAGACCAGCGCCGCGACCGCCATCCTGGCCTCCTCCCACCTCGGCTTCTCCCTCTCCACCACGCACGTCGTCTCCGGCTCGGTGATGGGCGCGGGCCTCGGCCGCAAGGGCGGCGTGGTCCGCTGGTCCACCGCGACCCGCATGTTCGTCGCCTGGGGGCTCACCCTCCCGGCCGCCGCGCTGGTCGGCGGGGGCGCCGAGTCCGTCACCGACCTCGGTGACTGGGGCACCGCCGTCGTCGCCGTCTTCCTGGTCGCCGCGAGCGCCGCGATCTGGAAGGTCTCCCGCCGCGAGGTCGTCGACCACACCAACGTGGTCGCCGACGCCGGGGAGCCGGCGGGTGTGGTGACCACCGCCATCGCCGCCGTGACCCCGCCCCCGGTGGGCGCGGTCACCGAGGACCTGACGGCCACGATCCCGGCCCCGGCCACCGAGCCCTCCCCCGCCGCCGCCCCGGCCACCCCGCCGGCCGCCGCGGTCTGACCCCGAGCACACGGTTACTGAAGGAAGCATCCCCATGAAGATCGACTGGGCGGCCCTCGGCTCCGTCTTCGGCGTCAGCCTCGCGTTCACGGTGGGCCTGGTGGTCCTGTTCACCCTCGGCATCAACGGCCTGTCCCGCCGCGAGAAGGCGGCGGCGCAGGGCGGGTCCGCCGCGCTGGCGGTGACCGGCGCGTACGTGTGCTTCGCGGCCTGCGCGGCGGCGGTGGCGTACGGGATCTACCTGATCGTCGTCAAGCCCTGACGGTTCGAAACCTCACGCATCGGCCCCGCCGGGCCACCGCTTCAGCGGGACCGGCGGGGCCGACGCATGTCGTCGGACCGGCCGTCCGGTGCCGTCCGGCGGGCCGGTGATGTGGGCCTCAGCACAGTCCGGCATCCCAGGTCAACGGCAAGTTGACGGCCGTTCCGGGCGCGTGGTGGACTGCCCAGGCCATGTACGGCGGCAAGAGAGGAAGCCGGTGCGAATCCGGCGCGGTCCCGCCACTGTCACCGGGGAAGAAACCCCGGGAGCCAGGAACTCTCACCGCCGATTCACGTCGAACCAGGGCGCGGACACCCTGAGTGAGGACACATATCGCCATGCTCGGCTGCCGATCGAGGACCAGTACCAGGCCCGTTCCTGTCCCCACGGCCGGCTGAGCCGATGGGTGCCGATCGCGCTTACGCGTACGGCGCCGCCGCCGGCGTCCTCGGTGACCTGCTCCTCGGCGATCCGCGCCGCGGGCACCCGGTCGCCGCGTTCGGCCGGGCGGCCGGCGCCGTGGAACGCGCCCTGTGGCACGACCACCGTGGCTGGGGCGCCCTGCACACCGCCGTGTGCGCCGGTGGCGCCGTCGCCTTGGGAACGCTGGCCGTTCGCGCCGTACGCCCCTCCCGTACCGCCTCCGCCGCGCTGACCGCCGCCGCCACCTGGGCCGTCGTCGGCGGCACCTCGCTCGCCCGGGAAGCCCGCGCCATCGGGCGCGCCTTGGAGGCCGGGGACGTCGAGGCCGCCCGGGCCCGGCTGCCGCATCTGTGCGGCCGGGACCCGCAGGCGCTGGACGCCGACGGCATCGCCCGGGCCGTCGTCGAGTCGGTCGCCGAGAACACCTCCGACGCCGTGGTCGGCGCCCTCGTCTGGGGTGCCGTCGCCGGAGTCCCGGGGCTCCTCGGGTTCCGCGCGGTCAACACCCTGGACGCGATGGTGGGTCACAAGTCGCCCCGCCACCGGCGCTACGGCTGGGCCTCCGCCCGCCTGGACGACGTCGTCGGCTGGCCGGGGGCCCGGCTGACCGCCGTACTCGCCGCCGTGGCCGGACCCGATCCGCGGGGTGCCGTGCGCGCCTGGAGGGCGGACGCGGGAAAGCATCCGAGCCCCAACGCCGGGCCCGTTGAAGCCTCCTTCGCGGGCGCTCTCGGCGTGCGCCTGGGCGGGACGCTCTCCTACGGCGGCCGGGTCGAACACCGCCCGGTGCTGAACGGCGCCACCGGTCGGCCGGTCCGGGTCACCGACATCGACCTGGCCGCACGGCTCTCCCGCCGCGTCGGTCTGCTCGCGCTCGGCACCACGCTCGCGGCGCGCACCCTCCTGAAAGGACGTGGGAAGTGAACGGTGGTCTCCTCGTCGCCGGCACCACCTCCGACGCGGGCAAGAGCGTCGTGACGGCCGGCATCTGCCGCTGGCTGGTGCGCCAGGGCGTGAAGGTCGCGCCGTTCAAGGCGCAGAACATGTCCCTGAACTCGTTCGTCACGCGCGAGGGCGCCGAGATCGGCCGGGCGCAGGCCATGCAGGCCCAGGCGTGCCGCGTCGAGCCGACCGCGCTGATGAACCCGGTGCTGCTCAAGCCCGGCGGTGAGCAGAGCAGCCAGGTGGTGCTGCTGGGCAAGCCGGTCGGGGAGTTGAGTGCGCGCGGGTACCACGGCGGGCGCCGGCAGCGGCTGCTGGGCACGGTGCTGGACTGCCTGTCGGAGTTGCGGGGCACGTATGACGCGGTGATCTGTGAGGGGGCGGGGAGTCCTGCCGAGATCAACCTGCGGCGGACCGACATCGTCAACATGGGGATCGCGCGGAACGCGCGGCTGCCCGTGCTCGTCGTCGGCGACATCGACCGCGGGGGCGTGTTCGCCTCCTTCTTCGGGACCGTCGCCCTGCTCTCGCCCGAGGACCAGGAGCTGGTAGCCGGGTTCCTGGTGAACAAGTTCCGGGGCGATGTGAGCCTGCTGGAGCCGGGGTTGGACATGCTCCGGGACCTCACCGGGCGGCGGACGTACGGCGTGCTGCCCTTCCGGCACGGGCTCGGCATCGACGAGGAGGACGGGCTGCGCGTCTCCCTGCGCGGGACCGTCCGCGAGTCCGCCGTGACGCCCCCGGTCGGCGAGGACGTGCTGCGGGTCGCGGTCTGCGCGATCCCGCTGATGTCCAACTTCACCGACGTGGACGCGCTGGCCGCCGAGCCGGGTGTGGTCGTGCGGTTCGTGGACCGGCCGGAGGAGCTGGCGGACGCCGATCTCGTCGTCGTGCCGGGCACTCGCGGGACCGTACGGGCGCTGGAGTGGCTGCGGGAACGCGGGCTGGCGGACGCGCTCGCACGCCGGGCCGCCGAGGGACGCCCCGTCCTCGGCGTCTGCGGCGGCTTCCAGATCCTCGGCGAGCACATCGAGGACGACGTCGAGAGCCGGCGCGGCCATGTCGACGGGCTCGGCATCCTGCCCGTCCGGGTGCGCTTCGCCCGCGAGAAGACCCTCACCCGGCCCAGCGGCGAAGCCCTCGGCGAGCGGGTCGACGGCTACGAGATCCATCACGGGGTGGCCACCGTCGACGGGGGCGAAGCCTTCCTCGACGGCTGCCGGGTCGGCCAGACCTGGGGCACCCACTGGCACGGCTCGCTGGAGTCGGACGGCTTCCGGCGGGCCTTCCTGCGCGAGGTGGCCGCCGCCGCGGGCCGCCGCTTCGTGCCCGCGCCGGACACCTCCTTCGCCGCGCTGCGCGAGGAGCAGCTCGACCGGCTCGGCGACCTGATCGAACAGCACGCGGACACGGACGCGCTCTGGCGGCTCATCGAGTCGGGCGCGCCGCAAGGACTGCCTTTCATTCCACCGGGAGCGCCCGCATGAGCACAGTGTTGTTGTTGTCGACCGCCGACACGGATCTGCTGGCGGCCCGGGCCTCCGGCGCCGGCTACCGCATCGGCAACCCCACCCGCGTCGACGTCGCCGAGGAGCTGCCGGGCCTGATCGAGGGCGCGGACCTCGCCGTCGTACGGCTGCTGGGCGGCAAGCGGGCCTGGGAGGACGGGCTGGCCGCGCTGAAGGCGTCCGGCGTCCCGACCGTGCTGCTGGGCGGCGAGACCGTGCCGGACGCCGAGCTGATGGCGGAGTCGTCCGTGCCGGCCGGTGTGGTCGCGGAGGCGCTGAAGTACCTCGTCGAGGGCGGTCCCGCGAACCTGCTGGAGCTGTCCCGGTTCCTCTCGGACACCGTGCTGCTGACCGGTGAGGGCTTCGAGGAGCCGCGGAAGATGCCGGAGTTCGGCGTCCACGGCGACCGTGCTGTCGTCGACGGCCGGCCGACCGTGGGCGTGCTGTTCTACCGGGCGCACGAACTGAGCGGCAACACCGCCTTCGTGGACACCCTGTGCGAGGCGATCGAGGCGCAGGGCGCCAACGCCCTCCCGGTGTACTGCGGTTCGCTGCGCGGCGCGGACCCCGCGCTGTACGAGCTGCTGGGGCGGGCCGACGCGCTCGTGGCCACGGTGCTCGCGGCCGGCGGCACGCACGCCTCCCAGGCGTCGGCGGGCGGTGACGAGGAGTCCTGGGACGTCGGCGCCCTCGCCGACCTGAACATCCCCGTGCTGCAAGGGCTGTGCCTCACCTCCTCGCGGGCGGCGTGGGAGGAGTCCGACGCGGCCCTGTCCCCCATGGACGCCGCGATGCAGGTCGCGATCCCCGAGTTCGACGGCCGGCTGATCACCGTGCCGTTCTCCTTCAAGGAGCAGGGCCCCGACGAGGTGCCGGTGTACGTCGCCGACCCCGAGCGGGCCGCCCGCGTGGCCGGGATCGCCCTCAGGCACGCCCGGCTGAGGCACAAGCCGAACGCGGAGAAGAAGATCGCGCTGGTCTTCACGGCGTACCCGACCAAGCACTCCCGGGTCGGCAACGCGGTCGGCCTGGACACGCCCGCGTCGGCGGTCCGGGTGCTGGACGCGCTGCGGGACGCCGGATACGGCCTCACCGACTACCCCTCCGGCGGCGACGAGCTGATCCACCGGCTCATCGCGGCCGGCGGTCACGACGTGGAGTGGCTGACCGAGGAGCAGCTGGCCGCCGCGCCCGCGCGGGTGCCGCTGGCCGACTACCGGGCATGGTTCGAGAAGCTGGACCCCGGCCTGCGGGACGCGATGACCGAGGCGTGGGGCGAGCCGCCGGGCAGCCTCTATGTGGACGGCGACGACATCGTGCTGGCCTCCCTCCGGTTCGGGAACGTCGTGGTGATGATCCAGCCGCCGCGCGGCTTCGGCGAGAACCCGATCGCGATCTACCACGACCCCGACATGCCGCCGTCGCACCACTACATGGCGGCCTACCGCTGGCTGGAGAACAGCTTCGGCGCCGACGCCATCGTGCACATGGGCAAGCACGGCACGATGGAGTGGCTGCCCGGCAAGGGACTCGGGCTGTCCCGGGGATGCGCTCCGGACGCCGTCCTCGGCGACCTGCCCCTCATCTACCCGTTCATCGTCAACGACCCCGGCGAGGGCACCCAGGCCAAGCGGCGCGGGCACGCCACGGTGGTCGACCACCTGGTGCCGCCGATGGCCCGCGCGGACACCTACGGCGATCTGGCCAAGCTGGAGCAGCTGCTGGACGAGTACGCGCTCGTCTCCGACCTGGACCCGGCGAAGGCCCCGGCGGTCCGCGCCCAGATCTGGACCCTGGTCAAGGCGGCGGAGCTGCACCACGACCTGCACGTGGACGAGCAGCCGGACGACGAGGCGTTCGACGAGTTCGTCATGCACATCGACGGCTATCTGTGCGAGATCAAGGACGTGCAGATCCGCGACGGCCTGCACATCCTCGGCGGCGGCCCGGTCGGCGAGCCGCGCGTGAACCTCGTACTGGCCGTGCTGCGCGCCTCGCAGGTGTGGGGCGGCCGGGCGAACGCGCTGCCGGGCCTGCGGGCCTGCCTCGCCGCCCACTTCGGGCTGGCGGAGAAGGAGCTGCTGGCCGAGCCGGGCACGCCGGTTAAGGTGCCGGTGGAGCTGACGGACCTGGCGGACGGCCCCGCGCGGACCGCGTCCGACGCGATCGACCTGCTGGAGCAGCTGTGCCGGCGGATCGCGGAGGGCATGGAGGCGCGGGCGTGGGACCGTACGGTCGTCCCCGCCGTCCTGCGGGGTGTGCTCGGCGCCGAACTCCCCGACGCGGTCGCCGTGCTGGAGTTCGCGTGCGACGAGGTCGTACCGCGACTGGCGAAGACGACCGACGAGATCGGGCACATCCTGCGGGCGCTGGACGGCGGTTACGTTCCGGCGGGTCCGTCGGGGTCCCCGACCCGTGGTCTGGTCAACGTCCTGCCGACGGGCCGCAACTTCTACTCGGTCGACCCCAAGGCGATCCCGTCCCGGCTGAGCTGGGAGGTCGGCCAGTCGCTGGCGGACTCCCTCGTGCAGCGGTACCTCCAGGACACCGGCGCGTACCCGAAGTCGGTGGGGCTCACGGTGTGGGGCACGTCCGCGATGCGCACCCAGGGCGACGACATCGCCGAGATCCTGGCGCTGCTGGGCTGCCGTCCGGTGTGGGACGACGCCTCGCGCCGGGTGACCGGCTTCGAGGTGATCCCGCTCGCGGAGCTGGGGCGCCCGCGCATCGACGTGACCGTCCGCATCTCCGGCTTTTTCCGGGACGCGTTCCCGCATGTGGTCGGTCTGATCGACGACGCGGTGCGGGCGGTGGCGGAGCTGGAGGAGCCGGCCGAGTCCAACTACGTGCGGGCGCACGTGGACGAGGACGCGGCCGAGCACGGCGACCGGCGCCGCGCGACGGCCCGTGTCTTCGGCTCGAAGCCGGGCGCGTACGGCGCGGGCCTGCTGCCGCTGATCGACGCCCGGAACTGGCGCAGCGACGCCGACCTGGCCGAGGTGTACGCCGTCTGGGGCGGCTACGCCTACGGGCGGGGGCTCGACGGGCGGGCGGCGCGCGGGGACATGGAGACGGCGTTCCGGCGGATCGCGGTGGCGGCGAAGAACGTCGACACCCGTGAGCACGACCTGGTCGACGCGGACGACTACTTCCAGTACCACGGCGGCATGGTCGCCATGGTGCGGCATCTGACGGGTGCCAACCCCGAGGCGTACGTGGGTGATTCCGCCGTACCGGACCAGGTGAGGACGCGGACGCTGGGCGAGGAGACGCACCGCGTGTTCCGGGCGCGGGTCGTCAACCCGCGCTGGATGAGCGCCATGAGAAGGCACGGGTACAAGGGCGCCTTCGAGATGGCGGCGACCGTGGACTACCTGTTCGGCTACGACGCGACGGCGGGCGTGGTCGACGACTGGATGTACGAGAAGCTCAGCGCCGAGTACGTCTTCGACCCGGAGAACCGGGACTTCATGAAGAAGTCCAACCCGTGGGCGCTGCGCGGGATCACCGAGCGGCTGCTGGAGGCGGCGGACCGTGGCCTGTGGGCGGAGCCGGACGCGGACACGCTGGAGCGGCTGCGCGCCACGTACCTGGAGCTGGAAGGCGACTTGGAGGGCGACCAGTGACCACCCCCTTTCCCTTTACGGCCGTCGTCGGCCAGGACGATCTGCGGCTCGCGCTGCTGCTGAACGCCGTGTCGCCGGCGGTCGGCGGTGTGCTGGTGCGCGGCGAGAAGGGCACCGCGAAGTCCACGGCGGTACGGGCGCTGTCAGCGCTGCTGCCGGAGGTGGCCGTGGTGCCCGGGTGCCGGTTCTCGTGTGATCCGGCCTCCCCCGACCCCGCCTGCCCGGACGGGCCGCACGAGGCCGGCAGGGGCGTCGAGCGGCCCGCCCGCATGGTCGAGCTGCCCGTCGGCGCCTCCGAGGACCGTCTCGTCGGCGCGCTCGACATCGAGCGGGCGCTCGCCGAGGGCGTCAAGGCCTTCGAGCCGGGCCTGCTGGCCGACGCGCACCGGGGCATCCTCTACGTCGACGAGGTCAACCTCCTCCACGACCACTTGGTCGACCTGCTGCTGGACGCGGCGGCGATGGGTGCCTCGTACGTGGAGCGCGAGGGTGTGTCCGTGCGGCACGCGGCCCGGTTCCTGCTCGTCGGGACCATGAACCCCGAAGAGGGCGAGCTGCGCCCGCAGTTGCTGGACCGGTTCGGGCTCACCGTGGAGGTCGCGGCCTCGCGGGAGCCGGAGCAGCGGGTCGAGGTCGTCCGGCGCCGGCTGGCGTACGACGACGATCCGGCCGGGTTCGCCGCGCGCTGGGCCGGCGAGGAGGCCGCCGTACGGCAACGGATCGTGGCGGCACGGGAGTTGTTGCCGCAGGTGCGGCTGGGCGACGGGGCGCTGCGGCAGATCGCGGCGACCTGTGCGGCCTTCGAGGTGGACGGCATGCGCGCCGACATCGTGATGGCTCGTACGGCGACCGCGCTGGCCGCGTGGGCCGGGCGGACCGATGTGCTCGCCGAGGACGTGCGGCAGGCCGCGCTGCTGGCGCTGCCGCACCGGCGCCGGCGGAACCCGTTCGACGCGCCGGGTCTGGACGAGGACAAGCTGGACGAGACGCTCGAGCAGTTCTCCGGGGACGGCGGGGACGGCGGGGACGATCCCGGTCCCGACGGTCCCGGTGGGGGCGGCGGGCAACCGGCGCCCGACAGCGGTCCGCAGGACGACGGCGGCGGCGCCGCGCGGCCCGAGGCCGGTGAGGGCGGGCAGCCGCAGGGGTCCGGCGGGCAGGAGCAGTCGGCCGTACGGGCGGCCGAACCCTTCCGGGCCAAGGTGCTGAGCGTGCCCGGCATCGGTGAGGGTGCCGCCGGGCGGCGGTCGCGGGCGCGGACGGAGCACGGTCGGACCACCGGGGCCCGGCGGCCCCAGGGGACGCTGACCAAGCTGCATCTGGCGGCGACCGTACAAGCCGCCGCACCGCATCAGCGGGCGCGCGGACGGTCCGGCCCGGGGCTGGTCGTACGGCGGGACGATCTGCGGCAGGCGGTCCGTGAGGGGCGCGAGGGGAACCTCGTGCTGTTCGTGGTGGACGCCTCGGGGTCGATGGCGGCGCGGCAGCGGATGAGCGCCGTGAAGGGCGCCGTCCTGTCGCTGCTGCTGGACGCCTATCAGCGGCGGGACAAGGTGGGCCTCGTCACCTTCCGGGGGTCGGCGGCCGAGGTCGCGCTGCCGCCGACGTCCTCCGTCGACGCCGCCGCCGCGCGACTGGAGTCGCTGCCGACCGGCGGTCGTACGCCGCTCGCGGCCGGGCTGCTGAAGGCGCACGAGGTGCTGCGGGTGGAGCGGCTGCGGGACCCGGCGCGCCGGGCGCTGATGGTCGTGGTGACCGACGGCCGGGCGACCGGTGGCCCGGAGCCGGTGGCGCTCGCGGGGCGCGCGGCGCGACTGTTCGCGGCCGAGCAGGTCGCCTCGGTGGTCGTGGACTGCGAGTCGGGGCCGGTGCGGCTCGGGCTCGCCGGGCAGCTGGCCGGTGAGCTGGGCGGTACGGCCGTCACGCTGGACGAGCTGCGGGCCGACTCGATCGCCGGGCTGGTCAGGGATGTGCAGGGGACGTCGAGGAGGGCCGCGTAATGCCGCAGGGACAGCCGAGTGTCGTACCGGACGACGGTCTGACGACCCGTCAGCGAAGGAACCGTCCGCTGGTCGTCGTGCACACGGGCGTCGGCAAGGGCAAGTCCACCGCCGCGTTCGGGCTCGCGCTGCGGGCCTGGAACCAGGGGTGGCCCATCGGGGTGTTCCAGTTCGTCAAGTCGGCGAAGTGGAAGGTCGGCGAGGAGAACGCGCTCAGGGTGCTCGGTGCCTCCGGCGAGGGCGGGACCGTCGACTGGCACAAGATGGGCGAGGGCTGGTCCTGGGTCCAGCGGGACGCTCAGATGGACAACGAGGAGAAGGCCCGCGAGGGCTGGGAGCAGGTCAAGCGGGACCTGGCCGCCGAGACGTACCGGCTGTACGTGCTGGACGAGTTCGCGTACCCGATGCACTGGGGCTGGGTCGACACCGACGAGGTGATCGACGTGCTGCGCGGCCGGCCCGGCACCCAGCATGTGGTGATCACCGGGCGGAACGCGCCGGAGAAGCTGGTGGACTTCGCCGACCTCGTCACCGACATGTCCAAGGTCAAGCACCCCATGGACGTGGGGCAGAAGGGCCAGAAGGGCATCGAGTGGTGATGTCGTCGGTGCCTCGGCTGGTCATCGCCGCGCCCTCCTCGGGCAGCGGCAAGACCACCGTCGCCACGGGGCTGATGGCCGCGTTCGCCGCGCGGGGGCTCGCCGTGTCCCCGCACAAGGTCGGGCCGGACTACATTGACCCCGGGTACCACGCCCTCGCGACCGGACGGGTCGGGCGCAACCTGGACGCGTATCTGTGCGGGCCGGAGCTGGTCGCTCCGCTGTTTCTGCACGGGGCGCGGGGGTGTGACCTCGCCGTGGTCGAGGGTGTGATGGGGCTGTACGACGGGGCGGCCGGGGAGGGGGAACTGGCGTCGACCGCGCATGTCGCCAAGCTGCTGCGGGCGCCGGTGGTGCTTGTCGTGGACGCCTCGTCCCAGTCGCGGTCGGTGGCGGCGCTGGTGCACGGCTTCGCTTCCTGGGACCCGGAGGTGCGGGTTGGGGGCGTGATCCTGAACAAGGTCGCCTCGGACCGGCATGAGGAGTTGCTGCGGGAGGCGCTGGACTCGTCGGGTGTGCCGGTCCTGGGTGCCTTGCGGCGGGTCGCTCAGGTGGATACGCCCTCTCGGCATCTGGGGTTGGTGCCGGTCGCCGAGCGGCAGGCTGCCGCGGTCGAGGCCGTCGAGGCCATGGCCGCGCAGGTGGCTCAGGGATGTGACCTGGCCGCGCTGGAAGGGCTTGCCCGTACTGCGGGTGCCCTCCCAGGGGGCTCCGCCCCCTGGACCCCCGCCTCGCTCACCCACCACCCGACTCGGTTCGCCGAGAAGGCGCCCCACCACCCGAAGCTCTCGGCCGAGAGGCGAGCCCCTGTGGTCGCCGTCGCCGGTGGGTCCGCGTTCACCTTCTCCTATGCCGAGCACACCGAGCTGCTCACCGCCGCCGGTGCCGAGGTCGTCACCTTCGACCCCCTGCGTGATGAGCAACTGCCCGAGGAAACGGCCGGGTTGGTCATCGGCGGTGGTTTCCCCGAGGTGTACGCCGCCGAGCTGTCCGCCAACGAGCCGTTGCGCAAGGCCGTGGCGGAACTGGCCCGTTCCGGCGCTCCCGTGGCCGCCGAGTGCGCCGGACTGCTCTATCTGTGCCGCGAGTTGGACGGGCAGCCCATGTGCGGCGTGCTCGACGCCACCGCGCGGATGACGGATCGGCTGACGCTCGGCTACCGGGACGCCGTGGCCGTCGGCGACAGTGTGCTGGCGGTGGCCGGGACGCGGATGCGGGGCCACGAGTTCCATCGCACCGTCGTCGAGCCGGGCGCCGGTGCCGATCCCGCCTGGGGTGTACGGGCCCCGGTGCGGCGGGTCGAAGGTTTCGTACAGCAGGGCGTGCACGCGAGTTATCTGCACACGCACTGGGCGTCCGAGCCCGGTGTCGCCCGTCGGTTCGTGGAGAGGTGCCGGACGTCATGAGCAGCAGGCTGGTCGGGGTCGGGGTCGGTCCCGGTGATCCGGAGCTGGTGACCGTGAAAGGGGTCAACGCGCTGCGGGCCGCCGATGTCGTCGTCGTACCCGTCATGGCTGCGGCTGACGGAAAGGACGGCGGGGAGCGCGGGCGGGCCGAGGCGACCGTGTTGCACTACGTGCCCGAGGAGAAGGTCGTCCGGGTCGTGTTCGCGCTGAACGAGCGGACCGACCGGGCCCGGCGCGAGGCGGCCTGGGACGCGGCCGGGCGGCGGGTCGCCGAGCTGCTCGAAGCGCACGGGTCGGTCGCGTTCGCCACCATCGGGGACCCGAACGTGTACTCGACGTTCACCTATCTCGCGCAGACCATCGTGGACATGCTGCCGGGTGTCGCCGTGGAGACCGTGCCCGGGATCACCGCCATGCAGGATCTGGCGGCGCGGTCCGGGGCCGTGCTGACCGAGGGCACCGAACCGCTGACCCTCGTGCCGGTGACGGCCGGGTCGGCGGTGCTGAGGGAGGCGCTGGCCGGGCCGGGGACGGTGGTGGCGTACAAGTTCGGGCGGCAGGCCGCCGAGGTCTCGGAGGCGCTGCGGGAGACCGGGCGGCTCGGGGGCGCGGTGTGGGGCTCGGCGCTGGGGCTGCCGGAGGAGTCGGTGCGGCCGGCCGCCGAGCTGGACGGGACGCCGCTGCCGTATCTGTCGACCCTGATCGCGCCGCCGCGCCGGGACGGCGGCCGGGGCGGCAAGCTGTGACACCGCCCGGGTCACCCCGTGACACTCACCACCAGCCAGATGAAGGCCGCGCCCGCGACCGTGCACAGCAGGGTCGAACGGGCGGGGTGCTCATGGTGGGCCTCCGGGAGGATCTCGGCCGCGGCGAGGTACAGCAGTGCGCCGCCGAACAGGCCGAGATAGCCGCCGAGGACGCCCTCCGGGACGGTGAGGAACGCGGACACGGCGGCTCCGGCGACGGGTGCGACGGCGTCCGCGAAGAGCATGGCGAGGGCCTTGCGGCGGGCGTTGCCGTACAGGCTGGTGAGGGTGAAGGTGTTGAAGCCGTCCGCGAAGTCGTGGGCGATGACGGCGAGCGCGACGGCGGTGCCCATGCCGTCGTCCACCTGGAAGGACGCGCCGATCGCCACACCGTCCATCAGGCTGTGCCCCACCATCGCCGCGGCCGCCGTCAGGCCCACCTCGGGGGCTCTGTGGTTGTGTTCGTCGGCGCCGTGGGCGGCGCGGCGGGCCGCCAGCAGGCGTTCCACCAGATGGGCGAGGAGGAAGCCGGCCAGGAACAGCAGGAGCGCGGCCGGGACGCCGTGGACCTCGGTGCCCGCTGCCCGCAGGGCCTCCGGCAGCAGGTCCAGGCCGACCACGCCCAGCATCAGTCCGCCGGCCAGGCCCAGCACCAGATGGCGGCGGTCGGTCACGCGCTGTGCCGTCCAGCCGCCGGCCAGCGTCATCAGGAACGCGCCGAGCGCGACGAAGACCGCCATAGGCCCTTGCTATCGGATCGACCGGCGTTTCCGCACGTCCGGCAGCAACAACCGCAGTACTCGTAGGAGAGGACCGATTCCCATGGCCGATGCCCCCACCGGCAAGGTGACCTTCGTCGGTGCCGGCCCCGGCGCCGCCGATCTGCTGACGTTCCGGGCCGCGCGGGCCATCGCCGAGGCCGACGTCGTGATCTGGGCCGCGAGCCTGGTCCAGGCGGAGGTCCTCGACCACGCTCGCGAGGACGCCGAGATCCTGGACTCGGCGACCATGTCGCTGGAGGACGTCGTCGCGGTGTACCGACGTGCGTTCGAGGAGGGGCTGAGGGTGGCCCGTATCCACTCCGGCGACCCGGCTCTGTGGGGCGGCACGCAGGAGCAACTGGACCGCTGCCAGGAGATCGGCATCGCGACGGAGGTCGTCCCGGGCGTGTCCTCCTTCTCCGCCGTGGCCGCGCTCGCGCAGCGGGAGCTGACGATCCCCGAGGTGGCGCAGTCCGTGGTGCTGACCCGGCTGGGCGGGGGCAAGACGCCGATGCCGCCGGGCGAGGAGGTGCGCGAGTTCGCCCGCCACGGCACCACCATGGCGATCTTCCTGTCGGCGGCGCGCAGCGGGCAGCTGGTGCGGGAGCTGCTGGAGGGCGGCTACCCGACGAGCACGCCCGTGGTGATCGCGTACCAGGCGACCTGGCCGGAGGAGCTGGTCGTGAAGTGCGCGATCGGCACGCTGGAGGAGACGGTCAAGGAGCACAAGCTCTGGAAGCACACGCTGTTCCTGGTCGGCCCGGCGCTGGACGCGCACGGGACGCGTTCGCACCTGTACCACCCGGGTCACTTCCACGGCTACCGGAAGGCCGACCCCGAGGCGCGGCGGGCGCTGCGGGAGCAGAGGGCGAAGAGTTGATCACGGTCGTCGGTACGGGAACCGGGGCGCCGGTGCCCGAGGACGTCCTCGCCGGGGCGGCGCTGGTCGTCGGCGGGCGGCGGCACCTGGACGCCGTACGGCTGCCGGAGGGGGCGGAGCGGGTGGTGCTCGGTCCGCTGGCGCCGGCCCTGGACACCATCGCCGGGTACGTCGGCAAGGAGCTGCCGGTGGTCGTGCTGGCGTCCGGGGACCCGGGGTTCTTCGGGATCGTGCGGGCGCTGGCCGAGCGGTTCGGGACCGGGCTGCTGGACGTGCGGCCGGGGGTGTCCTCGGTGGCCGCCGCCTTCGCCCGGATCGGGCTGCCCTGGGACGACGCGGTGGTGGTCAGCGCGCACGGCCGGGACCTGCGGACGGCGGTGAACGTGTGCCGGGCGCGGCCGAAGGTGGCCGTGCTGACCGGACCGGGCGCCGGTCCCGCCGAGCTGGGGGCCTCGGTGCCGGCGGACCGCGTGCTCGTCGTGGCGAGTGCGCTCGGCGATCCGGAGCGGGAGCGCGTGGAGCGGGTGACGCCCGCCGAGGCGGCGGCCCGGGACTGGGGTACGGCGGTGAGCGTGGTGCTGTGCCTGGACGAGGCGCGGGCGCTCGGTGCGGTGCGGACGGTCGCCGGGGTGCCTTTGGCGCCGGCCCGCTGGGCCCTGGACGAGGGCGAGTTCACGTACCGGGACTCGATGATCACCAAGTTCGAGGTGCGGGCGCTGGCCCTGGCCCGGCTGGGGCCGCGCCTGGGCGACCTGGTGTGGGACGTGGGCGCCGGGTCGGGCTCGGTCGCGGTGGAGTGCGCGCGGCTCGGCGCCGCCGTCGTCGCCGTCGAGAAGACAGCGGACGGGGTGGCGCGCGTCCGCGCCAACGCGGACGCCCACGGCGTCGACGTGGACGTGGTGCACGGCTCGGCGCCGGACGCCCTGGCCGGGCTGGCCGGCGATCCCGACGCGGTGTTCGTCGGCGGTGGGGGCCGGGAGCTGCCCGCCGTCGTGACCGCGTGCGCGCGGCGGGCCCGGCGGACGGTCGTCGTCGCCATGGCCGCGCTGGACCGGGTGCCGGCGGCGCGCGCGGCGCTGACCGACGCCGGGTTCACCTGCGACGGGGTGCTGGTGCAGTCCTCGCGTCTCGCGCCGCTTCCGGGGGATGTGACCCGGCTGGCGGCCACCAATCCTGTGTTTCTGCTGTGGGGCGTCAGAACCCCGGCGTCTAGTGAAGGAGTGGTCCAGTGATCGGCCTCATTTCCGCCACCGCGGCGGGGGCGGCGGCGCGGGACCGGCTGGCCGCGGCCTGGCCGGAGCGTACGCGCGTCTACGAGGGTCCCGTCGGAGAGGCCGTACGGGCCGCGTTCACGGAGTGCGAGCAGCTGGTGTGCTTCCTGGCGACCGGTGCGGTGGTACGGCTGCTCGCGCCGCTGCTCGACGGCAAGGCGGCCGACCCGGGCGTGGTGTGCGTGGACGAGGGCGGCCGGTTCGCGGTGTCGTTGCTCGGCGGGCACGGCGGCGGCGCCAACGCGCTCGCCCGCGAGGTGGGTGAGGTGCTGGGCGCCGAGCCGGTGGTGACGACCGCGACGGACGCCGTCGGGCTGCCGGGCCTGGACACGCTCGGCCTGCCCTACGAGGGGTCGGTCGCCGTGGTCTCCCGGGCGCTGCTGGACGGCGAACCGGTCGCGCTGGAGGCCGAGGTGGCGTGGCCGCTGCCGCCGCTGCCGGTCGCGCCGCAGGGGCCGTACACGATCCGGGTGACCGACCGGGCCGTCGCGCCGGGTGAGCGGGAGGTGCTGCTCAGGCCGCCGTCGCTGGTGGTCGGGGTCGGGGCGTCGAAGGGCGCGCCGGCCGAGGAGGTCCTCGGTCTGGTCGAGGAGGCACTGCGGGAGGCCGGGCTCTCGCCGCGGTCGGTCGCCGAGCTGGCCACCGTGGACGCCAAGGCCGGGGAGCCGGGCATCGTGGCCGCCGCCGAGCGGCTCGGGGTGCCCCTGGTGACGTACTCCGCCGAGGAGTTGGCGGCGGTCGAGGTGCCCAACCCGTCGGACGCGCCCCTCGCGGCCGTCGGCACCCCGTCGGTCGCGGAGGCCGCCGCCCTGGTCCGGGGCGGTGAACTCCTCGTCCCCAAGATGAAGTCGGCCGCGCGGCCCGCGATGGCGACCTGTGCGGTCGTACGGCGTCCCGGGCGCGGGCGGCTCGCGGTGGTCGGGCTCGGGCCGGGCGCCCGGGACCTGCTCACGCCGCGCGCGGCGGCCGAGCTGCGGCGGGCGTCGGTGCTGGTCGGGCTCGACCAGTACGTGGACCAGATCCGCGACCTGCTGCGGCCCGGCACCCGGGTGCTGGAGTCGGGGCTCGGCGCGGAGGAGGAGCGGGCCCGGACGGCGGTCGCGGAGGCCCGCAAGGGGCACGCGGTGGCGCTGATCGGCAGCGGGGACGCGGGCGTGTACGCCATGGCCTCCCCGGCGCTCGCCGAGGCCTCCGACGACATCGACGTGGTCGGGGTGCCCGGGGTGACCGCCGCGCTGGCCGCCGGGGCGATCCTGGGCGCGCCGCTGGGCCACGACCACGTGTCCATCAGCCTGTCCGATCTGCACACGCCGTGGGAGGTCATCGAGCGCCGGGTGCGCGCGGCGGCCGAGGCGGACCTCGTCGTCACCTTCTACAACCCGCGCTCGCGGGGTCGCGACTGGCAGCTGCCCAAGGCGTTGGCGATCCTCGCCGGGCACCGGGAGCCGGCGACGCCGGTCGGCGTCGTCCGCAACGCCTCCCGGCCGGACGAGGCCGGCCGGGTCACGACGCTCGCCGGCCTGGACCCGGCGACGGTCGACATGATGACGGTCGTCACCGTGGGCAACACGGCGACCCGGGAGATCGCGGGGCGCATGGTGACGCCGCGTGGCTACCGCTGGCAGGAGGACCCGAAGTGAACCGCGTCGTCCACCCGATCGAGCAGGAGTCCTACCGGCGGCTGCGCGCCCGCCTGGACACCTCGCACTTCCCGCCGCTGACCCGGGCCGTGGTGGAGCGGGTCATCCACTCCGCCGCCGACCTGGAGTACGCGACGGATCTCGTCATGGACGAGGGCGAGTTGGTGAAGGCGCACGCGGCGCTGCACGCCGGGGCGCCGGTGGTCGTGGACGTCGAGATGGTGGCCGCCGGGATCACCCGGCGGGAGACCGTCTGCCGGCTCAGGGACGCCGTGGCCGGGCCGGGTCTGACCCGTTCGGCGCACGCGATCCGGCTCGCCCACGAGCAGGTCGGCCCCGGTGCCCTCTGGGTGATCGGCAACGCGCCGACCGCACTCGAGGAGCTGCTGACCCTGGACGCCGCCCCGGCCCTCGTCATCGGACTGCCCGTCGGCTTCGTCGGCGCGGTCGAGTCCAAGGCCGCGTTGCGCGAGAGCGGACTGCCCGCCGTGAGCAACGTGTCCGAGAAGGGCGGGTCGGCGGTCGCGTCCGCCGCGCTCAACGCCCTGCTGTACCACCCCGCCGCACACTCCGAGGAGAACGCGTGACCACCCCGCCCGCCCTGCTCATCGCCGGACACGGCACCCGTGACGACGCCGGAGCCGAGGCGTTCCGCGACTTCGTCCGGGAGCTGGGGCGCCGACACCCCGAACTGCCCGTCGCCGGCGGCTTCATCGAACTGTCCCCGCCTCCGCTGGGCGAGGCCGTCACCGAGCTGGTCGAGCAGGGCGTGCGCCGGTTCGCCGCCGTGCCGCTGATGCTGGTGTCCGCCGGGCACGCCAAGGGCGACATCCCGGCCGCGCTGGCCCGCGAGAAGGAGCGGCACCCGGGCATCTCGTACACCTACGGCCGCCCGCTGGGCCCGCACCCGGCGCTGCTGAGCGTGCTGGAGCGGCGGCTGGACGAGGCGCTCGGCTCTTCCGCCCGCACCCCGCGGGACCGGGCCGACGTGACCGTGCTGCTGGTCGGGCGCGGGTCCACCGACCCCGACGCCAACGCGGAGGTGTTCAAGGCGGCGCGGCTGCTGTGGGAGGGCCGTGGGTACGCCGGGGTGGAGACGGCGTTCGTGTCGCTCGCGGCGCCGGACGTGCCGAGCGGGCTGGACCGGTGCGCGGCGCTGGGGGCGCGGAAGATCGTCGTACTCCCCTACTTCCTCTTCACCGGCATCCTGCCGGACCGGGTGCGGCAGCAGACCGAGGGCTGGGCCGCCGCGCACCCGGAGACCGAGGTGCGGTCGGCCGATGTCATCGGCCCCGAGCCGGAGCTGCTGGATCTGGTGATGGAGCGGTACGAGGAGGCCGTCAAGGGCGATCTGCGCATGAACTGCGACTCGTGCGTGTACCGGATCGCGCTGCCGGGCTTCGAGGACAAGGTCGGCCTGCCGCAGCAGCCGCACTTCCACCCGGACGACGACGACCACCACCACGGGCACGGTCACGGGCACCACCATCACGGGGGGCACTCGCACAGCCATGCGCACTGAGGCGACCGGCGGGTCCGGGCACGATCTGCGGCACCACGGGGACGCGGAAGTACGGGACGACGGAGCCGCGTTGACCGACCTCGCCGTCAACGTCCGCGCGGACACGCCCCCGCCGTGGCTGCGGGAGGAGATCGCCGGCTCGCTGTCGTCCCTCGCGGCCTACCCGGACGGGCGGGCCGCGCGGGCGGCGGTGGCGGCGCGGCACGGGCTGCCGGTGGAGCGGGTGCTGCTGACGGCGGGGGCGGCGGAGGCGTTCGTCCTGCTCGCCCGTGCGCTGAAGGTCCGCAGGCCGGTCGTCGTGCACCCGCAGTTCACGGAGCCGGAGGCCGCGCTGCGGGACGCCGGGCACACCGTGGACCGGGTGCTGCTGCGGGAGGAGGACGGGTTCCGGCTGGACCCGGCGGCCGTGCCGGAGAACGCCGACCTGGTGGTGATCGGCAACCCCACCAATCCGACGTCCGTGCTGCATCCGGCCGGGGTGATCGCCCGACTCGCCCGTCCCGGGCGGACGTTGGTGGTGGACGAGGCGTTCATGGACGCGGTGCCGGGTGAGCGGGAGGCGCTGGCCGGGCGGACCGATGTGCCGGGGCTCGTCGTGCTGCGCAGCCTCACCAAGACCTGGGGGCTGGCCGGGCTGCGCATCGGTTACGTCCTGGCCGCGCCCGAGGTGATCGCCGAGCTGGAGCGGGCCCAGCCGTTGTGGCCGGTGTCGACACCGGCGCTGGCGGCCGCGGAGGCGTGTGTGACGCCGAGGGCGTTGGCGGAGGCCGGGCACGCGGCGCATCGCATCGCCGGGGACCGAGCGTATCTGGTGGCCGGGCTGGCCGCGTTCGCCGCTCGCGGAGTACGGGTGGTGGAGCCTGCCGAGGGGCCGTTCGTGCTGGTGCGTATGCCGGGGGCGGCGGGGGTACGGCGGCGGTTGCGGGAGCTTGGTTACGCGGTGCGGCGGGGTGACACTTTCCCGGGGCTCGGGGACGAGTGGGTGCGGGTCGCTGTGCGGGACCGGGCGACAGTGAACGGTTTCCTGAAGGCACTGTCGGCCGCACTGGATTCGCCGACCCACCCACCCGTCTCGGCCGGCTGAGAGGCTGGGGCCCCGACCGGCGCCCCGGCTCGCTTCGTTGAGCGGCCCGGCCACGAGATCGCCCTCCGTGCGCACGGGCCTGTTCGGCCACCCATGCGCCCACGACCGGGCCGGACCGGGACGGCGAGCCCCCCGACCCCGACACCCCGGGCTACGCCATGACCCTGCTGGACCAACCGGCGTGGTGGGCAGCCACGCTCCGGGCGGGCCGGGAGACGACGCCTTACCCGGGGTGACGACCTGACGGGGACCACCGGGGCCGGCGGCGGGAGTGATCAGGGCCGCCAGTGGCAGCCCGCGAACCGACCGCGAGCACCCGGCATCAGCCGAGACCCCCGTCAGTTCTTCCGCCGCCGGGCCACCGCCACGGCTCCCCCGCCCGCCAGCAGCAGTGCCAGTGCGCCGCCCGCGATGTACGGGGTCGCCGAGCTGCCGCCGGTCTCCGCGAGGCCCGCTTCGGCGGGGGCGCCCTGGGGGCGGGGGCCGGCGGCCGGGTCGTGGCTCGGGACCGGAGTCCTGGTGGGCGGGGTCATCGGGGACTCGCAGGTGGCCTCGGCCAGGGTGACCTTGCCCTCGACGTCGGCCACGTTGAGGTTCAAGGGGTTGACGGAGACCTTGAGTTCGAGGGCGGTCACGGCGGCCGTACGGGTCGTGGTGCGCCGCTGGGAGAGGTCGAGGCGGACCTCGCCGACGCCGGGCACCTTCACCTCGGTCGGGCCGCCGGCGGTGAGGGTGACGCGCTTGCCGAGGACGGTGACGGCGCCGAGGACGTTCGCGGAGGCGACCGGTGCCTTGCCGACCTCGCAGGTCGCCTTGGCGGTGATCGTGTCGGCCTCGATCAGGGAGAGCAGGGGCAGGCCGGGGACGTGCAGCCTGGCGTGGGCGACCCGGACCGAGCCCTCGGCGCGCTGCCCGGTCACCGTGGCCCTTGCCTGGGCGACGTCCGCGCCGAGGACGGTGAACGGCTTGCCGCCGTTCACGCCGTCGAGCCGGGCGGACAGCGCGGTCCGGTCGGCGCTCCGCGGTGCCTGGACCTCGTTGAGGGAGACCGCGAGCGGGACGTTCACGGTCTTGTTGAGCAGGGACACGTCGAGCCCGGTGCGCAGGACGACGGCGGAGGCGCGACCGTGCTCACCGGTCGCGTGCGCGGCGCCCGCGCCCCCCAGGACGACGGGCACCGAGGCGAGAGCCGTGACCGTCGCGAGGACGGCGGGACGGCGTGCGGACATGCGGAAGTTGTTGCTGTTCAAGGCGGTGGGACCCCCAGACGGGACATGCTTGGGACCCGTCAACCTTGTCCCCACTGTGGGTGAACGGTCAGCGATCGAGGGTTACTTCACTCAAACGTGGATTTTCCGCACGCCGATTCGATTCCAGGTCGAATCGAGGGGGTCACGGGAACGTCTACTCGACCACCCGTCCGTTCAGCACGACCCGGCGGGGCGCCGCCAGCACCCGTACGTCCGCCCGGGGATCGGCCTCGTACACCACGAGGTCGGCCGGGGCGCCCTCCTCCAGCCCGGGCCGGCCGAGCCAGGCGCGGGCGGCCCAGCTGGTGGCGGCGAGCGCGTCGACCGGCGGGATGCCGGCGGCGACCAGCTCGGCGACCTCCTCCGCGACCAGCCCGTGGGGCAGGGTGCCGCCGGCGTCCGTGCCGACGAAGACCGGGATGCCGGCGTCGTAGGCGCCGCGCACGGTGTCGTAGCGCCGCTCGTGCAGCCGGCGCATGTGGGCGGACCAGCGCGGGAACTTCTTGTCGCCGCCGTCCGCGAGCCGGGGGAAGGTGGCGATGTTGACGAGGGTCGGGACGATCGCGACGCCCCGCTCGGCGAAGAGCGGGATCAGGTCCTCGGTGAGGCCGGTGGCGTGCTCGATGCAGTCGATGCCCGCCTCGACCAGGTCGCGCAGGGAGTTCTCGGCGAAGCAGTGGGCGGTGACCCGGGCGCCGAGCCGGTGGGCCTCGGCGATCGCCGCCTCCACCGCCTCACGGGGCCAGCAGGGGGACAGGTCGCCGAGGTCGCGGTCGATCCAGTCGCCGACCAGCTTGACCCAGCCGTCGCCGCGCCGGGCCTCCTGGCCGACGTAGGCGACGAGGTCGTCGGGCTCGATCTCCCAGGCGTAGTTGCGGATGTAGCGGCGGGTGCGGGCGATGTGCCGGCCCGCCCGGATGATCTTCGGGAGGTCGTCGCGGTCGTCGATCCAGCGGGTGTCGGAGGGCGAGCCCGCGTCGCGCAGCAGCAGGGTGCCCGTCTCGCGGTCGGTGAGCGCCTGCTTCTCGGCGGTGTCCGCGTCGACCGGGCCCTCGGCGCCCAGGCCCACGTGGCAGTGCGCGTCGACCAGGCCGGGCAGCGCCCAGCCCTCGACGGTGGTGATGTCGCGGGCCCCGGCGGGGCGGCCGTAGGAGACGCGGCCCCCGACCACCCACAGCTCGTCACGGACATCGTCCGGCCCCGCCAGGACCCGGCCCTTCACGTGCAGCACGGCACCATCGCTCATGCTCGCACCTTAACGACCTACGGCTCGGACTTCCCCACCTGGTCGGAGGTCTCCTCCTCGACCTCGGCCATCGCCGGGTCGAGCAGCCGGGAGAGGAAGTGCCGGGTGCGCTCGTGCTGCGGATCGCCGATCACCCGGTCCGGGGTGCCGTCCTCGACGATCACGCCGCCGTCCATGAAGACGACCCGGTCGGCGACCTCGCGGGCGAAGGTCATCTCGTGGGTGACGACCATCATCGTCATGCCCTCCCGCGCGAGCCGGCGCATGACGGCGAGGACGTCGCCGACCAGCTCCGGGTCGAGCGCGGAGGTCGGCTCGTCGAAGAGCATCACCTCGGGGCCCATGGCGAGCGCGCGGGCGATGGCGACGCGCTGCTGCTGGCCGCCGGAGAGGGACGACGGGTAGGCGTCCGCCTTCTCCGAGAGGCCGACGCGGGCGAGGTTCTCGGCGGCGACGCGCGCGGCGGTCGCCCTGTCCCGCCCGAGGACCCGGCGCTGCGGCAGCGTGAGGTTCTCGGTGACGTTCAGGTGCGGGAAGAGGTTGAACTGCTGGAAGACCATGCCGATGCGGCGGCGTACGGCGTCGATGTCGACGTCGGGGTCGGTCACCTCGGTGCCGCCGACGAAGACCTGGCCCTTGGTGGGCTCCTCCAGCAGGTTCACGCAGCGCAGCAGCGTCGACTTGCCGGAGCCGGAGGGGCCGATGACGCAGACGACCTCGCCCTGGCCGATCTCCAGGTCGATGCCGCGCAGCACCTCGTTGTCGCCGAAGGACTTGTGCAGTCGGCGGACCTCGATCTCCGGGCGGCTCACCGGATCGCCTCCTGGGCCTTGGTTTCCATACGGCGGACGACGAAGCTGAGCGGGATGGTGACCAGCAGGTAGCACAGGCCCGCGACGAGGATCGGCGTGGAGTTGGCGGTCGTGCTGGCGAGGTCGCGGCCGAACTTGGACAGTTCCCGCTCCTCCAGGGTGACGCCGAGGAACAGCACCAGCGAGGAGTCCTTGAAGAGCAGGACGAGTTCGTTGGTGAGCGGCGGCAGGATGATCCGGAAGGCCTGCGGGACGATGATGGAGACCATGGCCTTCGCGGGCGAGAAGCCGAGCGAACGGGCCGCCTCCATCTGCCCCTTGGGCACGGCCTGGATGCCGGCGCGGATGGTCTCCGCCATGTACGCGGCCGAGACCAGGCCGAGCGCGAGGGCGACCTTGCCGTAGGTGCCGCCCGGGATCTCCGTGCCCGGGAACGCGAGCGGCACGGCCACGCCGACGAAGATGAAGATCAGCAGGGCGGGCAGGCCGCGGAAGATCTCGATGTAGACGCTCGCCAGCCAGCGGTACGGACCCACGGAGGACAGCCGCATCAGCGCGATGACCATGCCGAGGACGAGCCCGACGACGAAGCCGGACAGCGTGTAGAGCACGGTGTTCTTCAGCGCCAGCGTGATGACGTCCGGGAACATCTGCCGGGCGATGTCGGCCTGGGCGAACTGGTTCTTCAGCCGGCCCCAGTCGGCCGTGACCGCGAAGGCGATCACGGCGGCGGCGAAGACGGCGTACTGGATGCCGCGCGACACGCCGCGCTTCTGGCGCCGGGTCAGTCCCTTTTTCTTCGGCTGGAGGGTTGTGTCCGTCTCGGTCATGAGGCGGCGGGAGAGGCGACGGAGGCTTCGTAGGGGCCGATCCACTGCTCGTAGATCTTCTTGTAGGTGCCGTCGGCCTTGGCGGTCTTGATCGCCTTGTTGACGGCGTCGAGCAGCGCCTTGTTGCCCTTCTTCACGGTGAAGCCGTACTGCTCACCGGTCTTGAGGTTGTCGACGACCTTGAACTTGTCCGCGTTCGCCTTGTCCTTCAGCCAGCCCTGGACGACCGGGTAGTCGATGACGACGGCCTGGACCTGGCCGGTGCGCAGGCCGTTGAGGACGGCGTCGGAGGACTCGAAGGAGATCGGGTCGTAGCCCTTGCTCTTGACGTAGTCCTCGCCGGTGGTCTGCGCCTGGGCGCCGAGCTTCTTGCCCTTGGCCTTGACGTCGGCGAGCGAGTTGATCCCGCTGCTCTTGTCGACGAGGACGGCCTGGGTGGCCTCGAAGTACGGGTCGGAGAAGTCGACGTTCTTCTTGCGCTCGGCGGTGATGGTCATGCCGGCGGCGGCCAGGTCGCACTCGCCCGAGTTCAGGAAGGCGCCCGTCTTGAAGTTCTCGAAGGGCGTGTCGAGGATCTGCTGCTTTACCCCGAGATCCTTGGCGACGAGGTCGATCAGGGAGACGTCGAAGCCCTGCACCTTGCCGTTCACCTCCGACTGGAACGGCGGGTACGGCAGGTGGGTGCAGGTGGTCAGCTGACCTCCCTTGACCAGGTGGACGCCCTTGACCGTGGTCTTGCCGCTCCCCGAGTCGCTGGAGGAGCAGCCGGCCGCGACGAGCACGAGTGCGGCGGTCGCGGTGGTGGCGGCCAGAAGGCGGGCCCGGCGCCCGACGAGCGTTTTCATGGGGAGATCTCCTGTGGGGGAACTAAGGGTTCCGATTATAAGGAAGGGTTTGAGTCTCTCAAATCAAACCCATGGCCAGGCAGCCCCCCGACCTAAGATCGAGGGAGTCGACCTCCGAGAAACGAAGAGAGCACCGCCGTGACCCACCCCTTTCTCGACCTGCCCCCGCTGAGTGCCGAGCGCTTCGCCGCCATCGAGGACGGGGTGGCCCGGCTGCTGGACACCCGCCAGGACGTCCTGATCACCCAGGGTGAGGCGCTGCTGCCGCTGGAGGGCGCGATCCGCGCGGCGGCCGGCCCGGGCACGGTGGCCCTGAACGTGATCACGGGCCCGTACGGACAGACCTTCGGCAACTGGCTGCGGGACGCCGGCGCCACGGTGTACGACATCTCGGTCCCCTTCCACACGGCGGTGACCGCCGGGCAGATCCGGGAGGCGTTCGCCGAGCACCCGGAGATCGACTTCGTGTCGCTGGTGCACGCGGAGGCGGCCACTGGCAACACCAACCCGGTCGCGGAGATCGGCGAGGTGGTACGGGAGCAGGGTGCCCTCTTCTATCTGGACGCGGTGGCCTCCGTGGGCGCGGAGCCGGTGCTGCCGGACGCGTGGGGCGTGGACCTGTGCGTGATCGGGGCGCAGAAGGCGATGGGCGGCCCGGCGGGCGTGTCGGCGATCTCGGTGAGCGAGCGGGCGTGGGCCCGGATGGCCGCCAACCCGAACGCCCCGCGCCGCTCCTACCTCTCCCTGCTGGACTGGAAGGACCGCTGGATCGACGCCGGCCGCAAGGCGCTGCCGCACGCTCCGGCCCAGCTGGAGATGCTGGCGCTTCAGGCGTGCCTGGAGCGGATCGAGTCGGCCGGCCTGGAGGCGGTGATGGCCCGGCACCGGCGCGCGGCGCTGGCCTCGCGGGCGGGCGCGGTGGCGCTGGGCGGGGGCCTGGAGCCGTATGTGTACGAGGAGAGGGACGCCGCGCCGGTCGCCACGACCCTTCGCGTGCCGTCCGGTGTGGTGGCCTCCGACCTGGTGGCCCGCGCCCTGGCGGCCGACCCGGCCCTGCCGCTGGCCGCCGGCGGCGGTGCCCTGGCCCGGGGGATGATCCGCGTCAACCACTACGGCGCCGACGCGACACAGGCCGCGGTCCAGAACTCCCTGGCGGCACTGGGCGCCGCGCTCGCCGAGCAGGGACTGCCGGTGGACCAGGCCGCCGCCCGCCGGGCCGTGGAGAAGGCGTGGCGGTAATGAGCGATCGGTAATCACCCGGGAACACACCGAAAACGGCTCGCACACCTCGTGCGGGCCGTTTTCACATCTTGAATTCCAATTACTTTCACAATCTCCGCCGATTCTCCGGACGATAGCTTCCCGTCTTCTTCTGCCCGCTTTTTGCAGAGCTAAACAGGGAAGTTTGCCGACAGGTTTCCTGCGGTTTCCAGGCTGTGACACACTCCACAACGAGTGCGATATGCCCTGATTTGATGCGGGACATCCCAGACATTTCACCGGGCAGGCAAGGAGTCCTCTCACTCACTCCCGTGCATTTTCGAATTCGCCTCGCTAAATTCGTGCCGCATGACTGCCGCACCCGCAGACCTGCTCATCGAACGGCCGGCGACGACCGACGGAGCCGCGCTCTGGCGTCTCGCCAAGGAATCGAAAACCCTCGACCTGAACTCCTCCTACAGCTATCTGCTGTGGTGCCGGGACTTCGCCGGCACCTCGGCGGTGGCGCGCGGTGCGGACGGGGAGCCGGTCGGCTTCGTCACCGGATACCTGCGGCCGGACCGCCCCCGCACCCTGCTCGTCTGGCAGGTGGCCGTCGACCCCGCCCACCGGGGCCACGGCATCGCCGCCAACCTGCTGGACGGGCTGACCGCCCGGCTCGTCTCCGAGAACGGGATCACCGAGGTGGAGACCACCATCACGCCCGGCAACACCGCCTCCGAGCGGCTGTTCACCTCCTTCGCCGAGCGGCACGGCGCACGGGTGACCCGCGAGGTGCTGTTCCCCGCCGAACTGTTCCCGGACGGCCCGCACGACCCCGAAGTCCTCTACCGCATCGGCCCGTTGACCGACTCCACCGCCCACTGAGGAGCGATTCACCGTGACCATCACCCAGCCCGACCTCAGCGTCTTCGAGACCCTGGAGTCCGAGGTGCGCAGCTACTGCCGCGGCTGGCCCACCGTCTTCGACCGCGCGCGGGGCAGCCGGATGTACGACGAGGACGGTCATGCGTACCTCGACTTCTTCGCCGGCGCCGGCTCACTCAACTACGGCCACAACAACCCTGTCCTCAAACGGGCGTTGATCGACTATCTGGAACGGGACGGCGTCACCCACGGCCTGGACATGTCGACCACGGCCAAACGCACCTTCCTCCAGGCCTTCCAGGACCTGATCCTGCGCCCGCGCGACCTGCCGTACAAGGTGATGTTCCCGGGCCCGACGGGGACCAACGCGGTGGAGTCGGCGCTGAAGCTGGCGCGGAAGGTGAAGGGCCGCGAGGCGATCGTGTCGTTCACCAACGCCTTCCACGGCATGTCGCTGGGCTCCCTGGCCGTGACCGGCAACGCCTTCAAGCGGGCCGGCGCCGGTGTCCCGCTGGTGCACGGCACGCCGATGCCGTTCGACAACTACTTCGACGGCACGGTCCCGGACTTCCTGTGGTTCGAGCGGCTGCTGGAGGACCAGGGATCGGGGCTGAACAAGCCCGCCGCCGTGATCGTGGAGACCGTGCAGGGCGAGGGCGGCATCAACGTCGCCCGGCCCGCGTGGCTGCGCGCGCTGAAGGAGCTGTGCGAGCGGCAGGACATGCTGCTGATCGTCGACGACATCCAGATGGGCTGCGGCCGTACCGGCGCGTTCTTCTCCTTCGAGGAGGCCGGGATCACGCCGGACATCGTGACCGTGTCGAAGTCGATCAGCGGCTACGGGCTGCCCATGTCGCTGTGCCTGTTCAAGCCGGAGCTGGACGTGTGGGAGCCGGGCGAGCACAACGGCACCTTCCGCGGCAACAACCCCGCCTTCGTCACGGCCACCGCCGCGCTGGAGACGTACTGGACCGACGGCTCGGCCATGGAGAAGCAGACCCGGGCCCGGGGCGAGCAGGTCGAACAGGCCCTGATCTCCATCACCGAGGAGAACCTGGCCGATGTGAAGGAGTACCGCGGGCGCGGGCTCGTGTGGGGCCTGGAGTTCCACGACAAGGACCGGGCCTCCCGGATCGCCCGCCGCGCCTTCGAACTCGGGCTCCTCGTCGAGACGTCCGGCCCGCAGAGCGAGGTCGTCAAGCTGCTGCCCGCCCTGACCGTGACCCCCGACGAGCTGGACGAGGGGCTCAGCGTCCTCGCCCGCGCCGTCCGCGAAACCGCCTAGCAAGGCCTAGCAAGGAGGAAGCGCACCCCCATGATCGTCCGTTCGTTCAAGGACATCGAAGGCACCGACCGGCACGTCAGAGCGAAGTCCGGCACCTGGGAGAGCAAGCGGATCGTCCTCGCCAAGGAGCGGGTCGGCTTCTCCCTGCACGAGACCATCCTCTACGCCGGGACCGAGACGTCGATGTGGTACGCCAACCACGTCGAGGCCGTCGTCTGCACCAAGGGCGAGGCCGAACTCACCGACCACGAGGCCGGGAAGACGTACACCATCACCCCCGGCACCATGTACCTCCTCGACGGGCACGAGCGGCACACTCTGCGCGTCAAGGAGGACTTCCACTGCATCTGCGTGTTCAACCCGCCGGTCACCGGCCGGGAGGACCACGACGAGAACGGTGTCTACCCCCTGCTCACCGAGCCCGAGGAGGTGTGAGAGCCATGACCACCGCCCCCGTGAAGGATCTCTACCCGACCCGCGGCACCACCGAGGTGACCGTCCCCCGCCAGGACCCCGTCGTCTGGGGCGCCCCGGACACCCCGGGCCCGATCCCGGCCGCCGACCTCCAGGCCTACGAGCGGGACGGCTTCCTCGCCGTCGACCAGCTGATCGGCCCGGACGAGGTCGAGGTCTACAAGCGTGAGCTGGACCGGCTGGTCGCCGACCCGGCGATCCGCGCCGACGAGCGCTCCATCGTCGAGCCGAAGTCCAAGGAGATCCGCTCGGTCTTCGAGGTGCACCGGATCAGCGAGGTGTTCGCGAACCTGGTGCGCGATCCGCGCGTGGTCGGCCGCGCCCGGCAGATCCTCGGCTCCGACGTGTACGTCCACCAGTCCCGGATCAACGTCAAGCCCGGCTTCGGCGCGAGCGGCTTCTACTGGCACTCGGACTTCGAGACCTGGCACGCCGAGGACGGCCTGCCGAACATGCGCACGGTGTCCGTCTCGATCGCGCTGACCGAGAACCACGCCACCAACGGCGGCCTGATGATCATGCCGGGTTCGCACCGGACGTTCCTGGGCTGCGCCGGTGCCACGCCGGAGGACAACTACAAGAGGTCCCTCCAGATGCAGGACGCGGGCACGCCGTCGGACGAGGCGCTGACCGCGCTGGCGAGCGAGTACGGCATCCGGCTGTTCACCGGCAAGGCCGGCTCGGCGACCTGGTTCGACTGCAACTGCATGCACGGCTCCGGCGACAACATCACGCCGTTCCCGCGCAGCAATGTCTTCATCGTGTTCAACAGCGTGGAGAACGCCGCGGTGGAGCCGTTCGCGGCGCCAGTACGGCGGCCCGAGTTCATCGGAGCGAGGGACTTCACTCCGGTGCGGTAGCCGCCCCTTGATCACCGGGCCGGGACCTCCTGTGTGGGACGGGAGGCCCCGGCCCGGTCGTGTCAGCCGGACAGCGCCTCCAGCAGCCGGTCCACGTCCGCGGCCGTGTTGTAGAGGTGGAAGGCCGCGCGCAGGTTGCCCGCGCGGTTGGAGACCTCGATGCCCGCCTGGCTCAACTCGGGTTGCCGGGAGCCGAGTCCGGGGACCGAGACGATCGCCGAGCCGGGTGCGGGCACCGGCTCGTGGCCGAGGCCGGCGAGGCCCGCGCGGAACCGGTCGGCGAGGGCGATGTCATGGGCGTGGACGGCCGCCACGCCGAGTTCCTCGACGAGTTCCAGGGACCGGCGCAGCCCGGCGAAGGTGAACAGGGCGTGGGTGAGGTCGAACCGCCGTGCGGAGTGGGCGAGTTCGGCCACCGAGCCGTAACAGCTGTCCCACGGCCGCTCGGCCGCGACCCAGCCGGCGAGCAGCGGGGTCAGTCCCCCGAAGTCCTCGGGGACGGTGAGGAAGGCGGCGCCGTGCGGGCCCAGCAGCCACTTGAAGGAGACGCTGGCGGTGAAGTCGTAGGCGTCCGCCTCCACCGGCAGCCAGCCCGCGGCCTGGGAGAAGTCGACGTAGGTCCGGGCGCCGTGGGCGTGGGCGGCCTCGCGCAGGGCGGGCAGGTCGGCGATCCGTCCGTCGGCGGACTGGGCGGCGCTGACCGCGACGAGCGCGGTGCCCGGCCGGACGGACTCGGCGATCCGCTCCAGCGGGACCGTGCGGACCTTGAGGTCGCCGCGGACGTGGAAGGGGTTGAGCACGGAGGTGAAGTCGTCCTCGGCGGTGAGGACTTCGGCGCCCGCCGGGAGCGAGGCGGCGATCACGCCGGTGTGCGCGGCGACCGAGGCGCCCGCTGCGACGCGGGTGGCCGGGACGCCGGCGAGCCGGGCGAACGCGGCCCGGCTCGTCTCCACGTCCTCGTACAGCGAGGTCAGCGGCCGGCCCTCGGCCCGCAGCAGCGCCGCCTCCTGGAGGGCGGCGACGGTACGGGCCGGCAGCAGGCCGTTGCTCGCGGTGTTGAGATAGATGCTCTTCGGGGTGAACTCGGCGCGGACGAGGCGGTCGAACGTCTCCGTGGTCTCCATGGGTCCACTCTGCGGCCCAGGGAACTACGCGTCCATTGCGAACTTTTACGTGGTTCCTCTCAGCAGCGCTTATACAACCGCCCCGACCTGCGCTTTCAGCCCCGCTGCGGCACCGCGCACCCGTCCGGCCCGCAGGCCTCGGCGTCACCCTGGTCGACCAGCTTCAGGGGAGAGCGCTCGCCCCAGGCCTGGGTCAGCGCCTGGGTGAAGACCTCGGCGGGCTGGGCGCCGGAGACGCCGTACGTCCGGTCGAGGACGAAGAACGGCACACCGGTCGCGCCGAGCTGGGCGGCCTCGCGCTCGTCGGCGCGGACCTCGTCGGCGTAGCGGGACGGGTCGGCGAGCACCGCGCGGGCGGCCTCCGCGTCCAGGCCGGCCTCGGCGGCCAGGTCCACCAGGCGTTCGTCGCCCTCGGTGAAGACGGACCGCTCCTCGGCGAAGTTCGCCCGGTAGAGGATCTGGATCAGCTGGTCCTGCCGGCCCTGCTCCTTGGCGAAGTGCAGCAGGCGGTGCATGTCGAAGGTGTTGCCGTGGTCGCGGTCCCGGGTGCGGTAGTCCAGGCCCTCGGCGGCGGCCTGGGCGGCGAGGTTGTCCTCACCGGCCTGGGCCTGTGCCTCGCTCATGCCGTACTTCCTGGTCAGCATGGTGATCACCGGCTGGACGTCGCCCTTGGCGCGGCCCGGGTCCAGCTCGAAGGAGCGGTGCACCACCTCGACCTGGTCGCGGTGCGGGAAGGCAGCCAGCGCCTTCTCGAAGCGGGCCTTGCCCACATAGCACCAGGGGCAGGCGATGTCGCTCCAGATCTCGACGCGCATGTCTTCGGCTCTCTCCAGGTCGTACGGGTGCGGGGGCTCTCCCCGGGCCGGTACATGAACGTTCAAACAGCCGGTTTCATTCCCGGGGCCGCCGTGTCACGCGAGCCTCAGCTGCCGTCTCGCAGGTCGCTCGGCCCGCCGGACCTGAACGCGATGTGGTCGAACGTCACCGCGCACCCCTCCCCCACCGGCGACTGCGCCATGAACCCGACCAGCGCGGCACCGGCCTCCTTCTCCTCACCCAGGGTGAAGAACCGGACGAAGGTCCACCGCACACCGTCCCGGGAGGCGTGGAAGGCGAAGGCCCGCCCCGTCCGGCTGACCCGCAGCCACACCGAGTCCCCGTCCACCGTGAACGCATTGGCGTCGTCGGAGTGCCCCCGGGTGACCACCGTGCACACGGTGGGCACGTCCGGGGAGTACTCCAGACACAGCTTGGCCCAGGCCCGCTCGCCCACATGGACGTACAGCACCCCGGCGTCGAAGGCGTCACGGAACCCCACGGAGACCCGGGCGATCAACTGGAAGTCCCCACCGGGGGCCGCCCCCAGCAACCGGGGCGCGTCGGAAGCGGGTTCGCCCTCTTCCCCGGTGGGCGGCACGAACCGGTCCTGCCGGGGCCCGGCCCGCCCGGTGAGCACACCGTCTCCGTACGACCAGTCGCCGTCCGGCCCGAAAGCCTCCAGCGAAAAGGGCAGTTCGGGAAGTTCCAACTCCATCGACCTTTTCTGCGCAGGGGAACCGGACCGACTCGAGGGGCGCGGGGAACTGCGCGAGCAACCACGACGCACCGGCACCCGCCGACGAACCGCCCGCCCCGTACGGCGCTACCGCTCCAGAACCCCGTTGAACCGCCGAGGAAGCCCGAGCGGATTGTCGTCGCGGAGTTCCTCGGGCAGCAAGGCCTCAGGCGCGTTCTGATAAACGACCGGCCGCAACCACCGCTCGACAGCCGTACCGCCCACCGACGTGGACGTGGACGTGGTCGCCGGGTAAGGCCCCCCGTGATGCTGCGCGGGCGCCACCGCAACCCCTGTCGGCCACCCGTTCACCAGCACACGCCCGGCCAGCGGCGTCAGCTCGGCCAGCAGCTCCGGCCCCCGCCCCCGACCGGCCGCCTCCTCCGAGGACACCTGAACGGTCGCCGTCAAGTTACCCGGCAGCCGCGACAGCACAGCCGTGGCCTCGGCCTCGTCCGCGTAGCGGGCCACCACGGTGACCGGCCCGAAGCACTCCTCCAGCAGCAGGTCGTACGCCCCCTCCTCGGCCAGCTTCTCCGCCGGCACCGTGAGGAACCCGGCGCTGACCGAGTGTTCGCCGCCCGCGCCCGGGGTGACCGGCGACTCCACGTCCGGGAGCTGGGTGCGCTCGGTGACGCCGGCGATGAAGTTGTCCCGCATGCGGTGGTCGAGCAGCACCCCGGCGTCGGTGTCGCTGACGGCGTCGGTCAGGGACTTCACCAGCCGGTCGCCGGCCGCGCCGGACGGCACCAGCACCAGGCCGGGCTTGACGCAGAACTGGCCCACGCCGAGGGTCATCGAGCCGGCGAGCCCGCCGCCGATCTCCTCGGCCCGCTCGGCCGCGGCGGCCTCCGTGACCAGGACCGGGTTCAGCGAGCCCAGTTCGCCGTGGAACGGGATCGGCACCGGGCGCGCGGCGGCCGCGTCGAACAGCGCCCGTCCGCCCCGCACCGAACCGGTGAAGCCGGCCGCGGCGACCAGCGGGTGCTTGATCAGCTCGACGCCCGCCTCGAAGCCGTGCACGAGGCCGACCACGCCCTCGGGGATGCCGTGTTCGGAGGCGGCCCGGCGCAGCACCTTGGCGACCAGCTCGGACAGGGCCGGGTGGTCGGGGTGGGACTTGACGACCACCGGGCAGCCCGCGGCCAGCGCGCTGGCCGTGTCGCCTCCGGCGACGGAGAAGGCGAAGGGGAAGTTGGAGGCGGAGTAGACGGCGACGACGCCGAGCGGCACCTTGTAGCGGCGCAGGTCCGGGATGGGCGGGGTGGCGGTGTCGTCGGGGTGGTTGATGATGACGTCGAGGAAGGCGCCCTCGTCGACGATGTCGGCGAAGGCCCGCAGCTGGTAGCAGGTGCGGGCCAGTTCGCCGGTCAGCCGGGCCGGGCCGAGCGCGGTCTCGGCGTCGGCGGTCTCGACGAGGCCGTCCTTGGCCGCGTCCAGGCCCGCGGCGGCCGAGCGCAGGAACGCGGCGCGGACCGTGCGGTCGGTGAGGGCGTCGCGCGCGGCGTGGGCCGCCCGGACGGCCGCGTCCACCTCCTGGGCTGTGGCCTCCACCGCAACCTGTTCACGCTGCTTCCCGGTGCGCGGGTCGACACTCCAGACTGGTGCTGCTGCCACCGCGGGTCCCTCCCAGTAAAGGCCGCATCAACTACGACGATCCAGGCTCACCCATCAGCCGCGTTCGATATACTGAACACTGTCTCTGATGATGAATTCGCTGTTCGGAGACTATATAACTCAGTCCTCGTCGAACGAAGGGGTCAAGGGCGATGACGGCAGGCGACACAGGGGGCGGGGCGCAGGTCAAGTCCGCGGTACGGACCGTTGAGCTGCTGGAATACTTCGCCGGCCGGCCCGGTATGCACTCCCTCGCGGCTGTCCAGGAGGCCGTGGGATATCCCAAGTCCAGCCTGTACATGCTGCTGCGCACGCTCGTGGAGCTGGGCTGGGTGGAGACGGACGCGACCGGCACGCGGTACGGCATCGGGGTGCGGGCGCTGCTGGTCGGCACGTCGTACATCGACGGCGACGAGGTGGTGGCCGCCGCCCGCCCGACGCTGGACCGGCTATCCGACGACACCACGGAGACCATCCACCTGGCCCGACTCGACGGCACCAACGTGGTCTACCTGGCCACCCGCCAGTCCCAGCACTATCTGCGCCCCTTCACCCGCGTCGGCCGCCGGCTCCCGGCCCACTCCACCTCCCTCGGCAAGGCGATCCTCGCCAGCTACACCGACGAGCAGGTGCGCAAGCTGCTGCCGGAGACGCTGCCCGCGCTCACCGAGCACACCATCACCGACCGGGAGAAGCTCATCGAGGAGCTGCACCAGGTCCGGGACCAGGGCTTCGCGGTCGACCGCGAGGAGAACACGCTGGGCCTGCGCTGCTTCGGCGTGGCCATCCCGTACCGCACGCCCGCGCGGGACGCCATCAGCTGCTCGGTGCCGGTGGCCCGGCTGACCCCCGCCCACGAGCAGATGATCAGGGACGCGCTGTTCGACGCGCGGGACCGGCTGACGCTGGCGACCCGCAGACTCTGACCGCGTCAGCCGTGGTCCTGAGGCCGGGGGCCGTAGGCTCGGTCGCATGGAGATCGCGCTGCGGGCCGTACAGGACGGCGACCTGCCGGTGTTCTACCGGCAGATGACCGACCCGGAGTCCGTCCGGATGGCCGCGTTCGGCCCGGAGGACCCGTACGACCGGGAGGCCTTGGCGGCCTACTGGCAGCGCCTGCGGAACTCCTCCGACGTGCTGCGCACGGTCATGGCCGACGGAGTGGTGGCCGGCAACGCGGCCGTCTACGGCGTGGCCGGCGAGCGCGAGGTGACGTACTGGATCGACCGCGCCTTCTGGGGCCGGGGCGTGGCGACGGCCGCGCTGCGGGCCCTGCTCGCCGAGGTTCCCGAGCGGCCGCTGTACGCGCGCGCGGCGGCCGACAACCGCGGGTCGCTGCGCGTCCTGGAGAAGTGCGGCTTCCGCGAGGCGGCCCGGGCCCGGGGCTACGCGAACGCGCGCGGCCGGGAGATCGAGGAGGTCGTGCTCATCCTGGAGGCTTCCTGAACGCCGGATGAGAAAAACGGTCGTACGGGAACGATTGCCCCCCTCTCGATCGTCTTCCCAGCGGGATGAACAAGACGATCAGGCGGGCGTCCGTCTTCGCGCTGCTGCTCGTGCTCGCCCTGCTGGTCAGGGCCACATGGTTGCAGTTCTACGACGGCAAGGCCCTCGCGGACGACAACGACAACCGGCGGAACGCGATCGCGACCTACTCGCGGCCCCTCGGGAACATCATCGTGGCCGGGGACGCGATCACCGGCTCGACGCGGACGAAGGGAAGCGACCTCGCGTACAAGCGGACGTACACGGACGGCAGGCTGTACGCGGCCGTGACGGGTTACGCCTCGCAGGCCTATGCCCCCACCCAGCTGGAGGGCATCTACAAGGACCTGCTCAACGGCACGGACAACCGGCTGAAGACCGTCATGGACACCGTCACCGGCGAGCGTGCCGAACCGGGCGATGTGCTCACGACGATCGACCCGGCGGTGCAGAAGGCGGCCTACCGCGCGCTCGGTGACAAGAAGGGCGGGGCCGTCGCGATCGACCCGAAGACCGGCAAGATCCTCGCCGTGGTGTCGACGCCGTCGTACGACCCCTCCGCGCTCACCGACGCGGACACGGCCGGCCAGGCCTGGAAGACGCTCAACGCGGACAAGGACAAGCCGCTCACCAACCGCGCCCTGCGCCAGCCGCTACCCCCGGGCTCGACGTTCAAGCTGGTCGTCGCGGCCGCCGCGCTGGAGGACGGGCTGTACAAGAACGTGGACGAGCCGACCGACAGCCCCAACCCGTACCGGCTGCCGGGCACGGTGCGCGACCTGGACAACGAGAACAGGTCCGCGCCCTGCGAGAACGCCTCGATCCGCGTCGCCCTGCGGTACTCGTGCAACAACGTCTTCGGCCACATGGCCGTCCAGCTCGGCCAGGACAAGGTGAAGGCCATGGCCGAGAAGTTCGGCTTCAACGACGACGCGCAGGACGTGCCGGTTCGGGCCTACGCCAGCGTGTACCCGTCCGGCATGGACCAGGCGCAGACCGCCCTGTCCGGCATCGGCCAGTTCGACGTCACCGCGACCCCGCTCCAGATGGCCATGGTGTCCGCGGCCATAGCCAATGGCGGCAAGCTGGTCTCGCCGCATATGGTCTCGCGGATCACCGACAGCGGCGGTGATGTGTTGAAGGACTATGACGACAGCGCCGGCACCGAGGAGATCATCAGCTCCACCACCGCCGAGCAGCTCCAGTCGGCGATGCGGACGGTGGTGAAGGACGGCACCGGCACGAACGCGCTGATCGACGGGGTGACCGTCGGTGGCAAGACCGGCACCGCCCAGCACGGCGAGAACAACAGCAAGACGCCGTACGCCTGGTTCACGTCCTACGGCAAGTCCGACAGCAACGGCAAGGAGGTCGCCGTCGCGGTGATGGTCGAGCAGTCGGACGCGGCCCGCTCGGAAGTCAGCGGTAACGGCCTGGCGGCGCCGGTGGCCAGGGCGATGATGCAGGCGGCCCTGAAGTAGACCCTCATTTCACCCCGAGGATCTGCTCCACCGGGTCGATCGCGAAGTACACCAGGAACAGTGCCGAGACCGCCCACAGCAGCCAGTTGACCTCCCGCGCCTTCCCCACCACCGTCTTGATGACGACGTAGGCCAGGAACCCCGCCCCGATCCCGTCGGTGATGGAGTACGTGAACGGCATCGCGGCGATGGTGAGGAACGCCGGGACGGCGATCTCGTAGCGGTCCCAGTCGATGTGCTTGACGTGGGTCATCATCAGGAAGCCGACGGCGATGAGCGCGGGCGCCGCCGCCTGGAGCGGGACGATGGTGAGCAGCGGCGTGAGGAAGAGGGCGAGGCCGAAGAGGCCGCCGGTGATCAGGTTGGCGAAGCCGGTGCGGGCGCCCTCGCCGACGCCGGCCGCCGACTCGATGTAGGCGGTGTTGGAGGAGGCGGAGCCGACACCGCCGGCGACGGCCGCGGCGCCGTCGATGAACAGCACGCGGCCGATGCCGGGCACCTGGCCGTTCTCGTCCAGCAGTCCGGCCTCCGCGGTGATGCCGACGATCGTGCCCATGGCGTCGAAGAAGTCGGACAGGACGAGGGTGAAGACCAGCAGGACGGCGGTGAGGACGCCGGCCTCGGCGAAGCCGCCGAACAGGCTGAAGTGACCGACCAGTCCGAAGTCCGGGGCGGCGACGATCTTGTCGGGGACCTTGGGCGTGGTCAGGCCCCAGCTCTTGATGTCGGCGACGGCGTTGACCGCGATCGCGACGACGGTCATCGTCACGATGCTGATGAGGATCGCGCCCTTCACCTTGCGGGCGAGCAGCGCGATGGTGAGCAGCACGCCGAGGCAGAAGACCAGCACCGGCCAGCCGGTGAGCCGGCCGACGGCGCCGAGCTGGACCGGCACGGTGGTGTGGGCGGCGTCCGGGACACGGCTGACGAACCCGGCGTCCACGAAGCCGATGAAGGCGATGAACAGGCCGATGCCGACGCCGATGGCCTGCTTCAGCTCCTGCGGGATCGCGTTCATGATCGCTTCCCGGAGTCCGGTGAGCACCAGCACGCAGATGACGACGCCTTCGAGGACGACCAGGCCCATCGCGTCCGCCCAGCTCATCAGCGGGGCCAGCTGGAAGGCGACGACGGCGTTGAGGCCGAGTCCGGCGGCGATGGCGAGGGGCAGATTGCCGCCGACGCCCATGACGACCGTCATCACACAGGCCACCAGGGCGGTGGCGGTGACGAGTTGGCCGGTGTCCAGCGTGTGCCCGAACTTGTCCTTGGCGCTGCCCAGGATGATCGGATTCAGGACAAGGATGTAGGCCATGGTGAAGAACGTGGCGAAGCCGCCGCGTATCTCGCGCCCGAGCGTCGATCCCCGCTCGGAGATCCTGAAGTACCGGTCGACGGACATGGTCCCACTCCTCGTCATCTGAAGATCAGTCTGCGGATGCTGGCTGGATTGTTCCCGCGCCGAACCTGTTTCAGGTTTTCTCCGTGTTACGTCATCGAGTTCGGCCCGCCATACGGCGTCCGACATCTCTTCGTCTACTTCACCGGCGAGGGCACGGCCGACGGCGAGCAGATCCGCTACGCGCTCAGCCAGGGCGACGATCCGCTGCACTGGCGGGAGTTGAACGGCGGGCAGCCGGTGCTGACCTCGACCATCGGGGAGAAGGGCCTGCGCGACCCGTTCGTGATCCGCTCCCCCAAGGGCGACACGTTCTATCTGATCGCCACCGACCTGCGGATGTACCGCAACAGCAGCGGCAGTTGGGACCACGTCCAGCGACACGGCAGCAGGTCCCTCATGGTGTGGGAGTCCACCGACCTGGTCCACTGGACCGACCAGCGGCTGGTGCGGGTCGCGCCCGACAACGCGGGCAACACCTGGGCGCCGGAGGCCTACTGGGACAGCCGGCTGCACGAGTACGTGGTCTTCTGGGCGTCGAAGCTGTACGCCGCCGACGACCCGGACCACACCGGCTGGACGTACAACCGCATGCTGTACGCCACCACCAAGGACTTCCGCACCTTCCGCGAACCCAAGGTCTGGGACGACCCCGGTTACTCGGTCATCGACTCGACGGTCATCAAGGACAAGGGGACGTACTACCGCTTCACCAAGGACGAGCGGGACCCGTCCTCCAGCTCGCCCTGCTCGAAGTTCATCACCGCGGAGAAGTCGCGGGACCTGACCGACACGTCGTACGACTTCGTCGCCGACTGCGTCGGCAGCGGTGCCGTCCAGCGCGGCGAGGGCCCGACCGTCTTCAGGTCCAACACCGAGAAGAAGTGGTACCTGTTCATCGACGAGTACGGCCTGCGCGGCTACGTCCCCTTCGAGACCACCGACCTCGCCCCCGGCAAGTGGACCCCGTCGACGGACTACGCGCTGCCCGCCAGCCCCCGCCACGGCACGGTGCTGCCGGTGACGGGGGCCGAGTACGAGCGGCTGCTCAGGACGTACGGATAGGGCTCAGCTGACGAAGTACGTCGGGTTCGGCAGCTTGTACGTGCGGTCGGCGTGGCCGCCGTCCAGGTCCGAGTACTGGTCGCCGAAGTTGGCGATGATCTCGTAACCCAGGTCGTCCTCGATGTGCTCGCGCGTCCCGGACTTGTACCGCACGGTCGTGCAGTTCCAGGTGCCCGGGGTGGCGCAGTCCTTCAGGTAGGCCGGCGGGTCGGCCTTGTCCTTGAGGAACATGTGGTCGACGTCGAGGTTCACATCGGCGCCGACCTTCTTCAGGTTCTCCACGGCGGCGGCCCGCTGGGCCTCGCTGAGGCCGGAGTTGTAGAAGACCTCGACGCCCTTGGACGCGGCGTACCGGACCAGCTCCGGGCTGCCGAAGACGGCGGGCCGGTCGGCGCGGTTCACGTAGTCGTTCCAGGTGCTGGAGTTGTACGTGTAGTTGTACCGCTTCTCGTAGTCGAGGCTGAGCAGCAGCGTGTCGTCGATGTCGAAGACGACGGCCGGCTTCTCGCCCTTGTGGTGCGCCTTGCGGGCCGCCTTGTCGATGTAGCTCCTGGCGTCGGCGTCTATACGCGCCAGGTCCTTGGCGTACGGGCTGTCCTTGGACGCCTGGTAGACGCCGTCGCTGTCGGCGGTGGTGCCGTAGTAGGTGTCGATGTCCTTCACCAGGAGCCCGATGTTGTACGGCTCGTGGGTGGAGTTCGCCGTCGACTGACCGGCGGTGGCCGCGCCCGCGCCGTACAGCGCCGCGCCGGCGACGACACAGGCGGCGCCGACCGCGACCGCCTTGAGGGACTTCCGCATGGATTCTCCGGATCTGGTGGATGAGAGTGATGTACCAGGTCACGGACTGTCTACGCGCATCACACCCACACGGCGAGCCCTGTTACCCGATCGATACGCACCCCCTGTTGCACACCCACCTGGGGCATTACCTTCCGATTGCCTTGATCTGGAGCTCCCTTGACCCGCCTCCCCTGGGGTCGGATACCGCGACTGCGAACGGGGGTTCATCGGTGAGCGACGGCAAGGTGCCCGGCAAGGTCAACGGCGAGAATGCCGTGCGGGTTGGCCCGGGCGGTGGAGGGTGCGAACACCATGCCCTTGGGGGCGAATTCCACGTCCCGCGGAAGGGTGTGGCAGCGGCAGTGGTCGGACACCGCCGTCGCCCGGCCGAAGACGAAGTCGACCTCTCCCTCGACGTAGCAGTTGCGGAAGTACTGCCGGTCGAAGGCGTCCAGGGCCGTGGTGTCCGTGAACAGGGTGTCCTGGTGGGCGAGGAACCGGACGTTCTCGGCGCGGCTGCGGTCGCCGGTGAGGTAGGCGGCGACGGCCTGCGTGCCGGTGATGTCGGGGTGGTCGGCGCGCAGCGAGTCGTTGGCGTTGTCGTACACGATGACCACGTCACGGGGGTCGCCCCGCGACCCCGCGCAGGGTCAGGTCCGCCGCCTCGGCGGGGCCGTGCACGACCGCCGACGAGTCCACCGAGGAGCGTGCGTCTGCGGACCATCAGCACTCCTGCCGCGGCGTCCACTCCCCGAGCCAGGCCGTTCTGGTCGCCGACGCGGCCTGTTCGCCGGTCAGTTGGGGCCGGTTCTCCGGGACGGTGATCTCGGCTCCCGGGCCGGTGTTGCGGTACTCGGCGAAGCGCTGGTTCTGCCAGGGGTAGGCCGCCGACATGTCGGTGTAGGGGGCGGCCGCGTCGATGCCGGGGCCGAGCCGGGTGTCGCGGACGGTGAGCATCGGGCGGGCGGTGGGGTCGGAGCTGGGCACCCAGGGGCGGGCCAGCTTGTAGAAGGCGTCCGGGGCCTCACTGGTGACACGGCCGCGCGTGACGAGGTAACCGCGCGGGTTGGCGACGGCCGTGGAGGGCGCGAAGACGAAGCCGTAGGGTGCCGCGGCCAGGTCGGTCCGGTTCAGGGTGTGGAAGCGGCAGCGGTCGAACACCGCCGTCGCCCGGCCGAAGACGAAGTCGACGTCTCCCTCGACGTAGCAGTGGGCGTAGTACTGGCGGGCGAAGACACCGAGGGCCGTCGAGTCGGCGTACAGCGTGTCCTGGTGGCCGAGGAAGCGGCAGTGCAGGAAGGCGCCGCGGTCGCCCTGGACCTTGAGGGCGACGGCCTGGGTGCCGCCGATGTCCGGGTGGTCGGCGCGCAGCCAGTCGTTGGCGAAGGTGATCCAGCGGGCGGTGAACCCGTCGGCCTGGACGGTGGTCGTCGCCGAACCGGAGGTGCCGTACGTGCCGCCGTCGGGCTTGGGGGTGCCGGCCGCGTGGTCGTGCACGACCACCACGTCCCGGGGGTTCTCCGAGGCGCCGATCCAGGTCATCTCCGTACGACTCACGTCGACGGCGATCTTCTCCCGGTAGCTGCCGGGGGCGATCACGAGGGTCCGGCCGCTCCCCGTGGCGGCGGTCACCGCGGCCTGCACGGAGGTGAAGTCGCCGCGGCCGTGCGGGTCGACGTACAGGGTGTCCGGGGTGAGGCGGCGGGCCGGGGAGCCGTAGCGGCCGAACGGGCGGGTGAGGGCGTGTGCGGGGGCGGAGGTCAGGGCGAGCGCGGCGGCGGCTGTGGCGCTCGCGGTGAGGAAACCCCGTCTGGAGAGGGGCACAGCTGTACTCCTTCGGGTGAGGAGGGGGCCGGGGCCCGGCCCCCTCGGCTCAGCGCAGGTGTCCGGCGCCCGCGCGGTGGTCGACGATGCCGGGGACGGCCTGCGGCCGGTCAACCCGGGTCCGCAGGACCGGCGTCCATCCGGCCCCGGACTGGAGGATCTCGCCGGGCACCTGCGCGTTGTGGACGGCGATGAGGTCCGTCGGCACGCCGTTGACGCAGTTGTCGGCGGCGGTGACCGGCGCCTCCTTCCACTTCTTCAGGATCGAACCGGCGCCCACCCCCGCCGGCAGGGTGAACGCGTTGTGCTCGGCGACGAGCTGGGACTCCATGCCGATGCCGTAGCTGTAGGAGTAGCCGTCGCCGGCGACGAAGTGGTTGTTGTACGAGTCCACCTGTCCGAAGCGGACGCGCGGGGCCCGCTCGACCAGGTTCCGAAACAGGTTGTGGTGGAAGGTGACCTTCAGGTGCCCCCGGTCGACGGCGGCCGTGGACGCGCTGTCGCTGTTGCCGATGAGGATCGTCTTGTCGTGGTCCTCGAAGACGTTCCAGGAGGCGGTGACGTAGTCGGCGCCCTTGACGATGTCCAGCTCGCCGTCGTGCTGCTGGTGGATCCGGCCGTAGTACGACGGCAGCGTGCTGTCCGGGTGGTCCCCGTCGGTGAACGTGTTGTGGTCCATCCACACATGGGTCGATCCGTAGATCACGGCACTGTCGTACTCGGAGTTCCAGTTCCCGTCGGCGGTGTCGGTCGGGTCCCACTGCGGGAAGCAGTCGAGGGGGCTCTCGAAGCTCAGATTGCGGACGATGACGTTGTCGACGCCCTTGATCTGGAGGCTGGCGCCCTGGAAACCGGCGTTCCGGCCGATGCCGACGATCGTGGTGTTGGCGGGGACGTCCGCCTTGATGAAGGCGTCCTGGCGGGCGGCGGAGGCGCGGCGCAGGCCCTCGGGGCTGCCGTCGGGCTCGCCGTCGAGGTTCTTCGAGCGGCCCCACACCGCCGGGTCGTAGGTCTTCAGATAGGTGGCGAAGTCGTACCCGGGCACGGCGAACGAGGCGCAGTCCGGCCCGTCGGCGTCGATCGTGCCCTTCACCCGGACGATCTTCGGCGCGCTGCCGCCGTCCGCGAGGGCCGCCTTGAACTGCTCCCAGGTGGTGACGGTGTACACGTGGGCGGAGCCGGCGGCGGCCCCGCCGGTCGTCCCGGTCCCGTACGCCGCCCAGCCGTCCTCGGCGGGCAGCACCTGCCGGTCGGGGCCGGCGTGGTGGGCGGACTGAGCGGACGCGGTGCCGGTGACGGCCAGGACGAGGGCCGTGCAGCCGGCCATCGTTGCTATGACACGTCCATGACATCTGTGTATGCGCACTGTGGGGGTCTCCTCAGCTATGCGGGTGGCCAGGTGATCCAGGAGGTGGGTATGTCCTCGTGCGGCCGTACGACGTCGTGCCGGGCCAGCACCCGGGTACGCAGCAACTCCCGCGCCACGAGCCGGGCCACGGCGATGGCGCCCAGCGGATTGAAGTGCGTGTTGTCCTGCTCGGTGGCGGTCCAGTTGAAGTAGGTCTTCGTCTCCTCCACCCCGAGCCGCTGCCACAGCGCGAGCGACAGCGCCTCGATGTCCAGCAGCGGCACCCCTTCCGCCACGGCCAGCGCCCGCATGGCCGCCGGGTAGTCGCCGTGGGTGGGCAGGGCGTTGCCGTCGGCGTCGAACCTGCGGCGCTCGACGGGGGTGGCGAGAACGGGGCGCGCCTTCCTGGCCCGTGCCCCGTCGATGTACCTCCGCAGGTACTCCTGGTACGTCGTCCACGGCTCGGTGTACCGGGCGGGATCGGTGGCCTTCTCGTCGTTGTGCGCGAACTGGACGAGCAGGAGGTCGCCGGGGCGGATCTCCGAGAGGATCGCGTCCAGCCTTCCTTCGTCCACGAAGCTTTTCGAACTCCGCCCGTTCAGGGCATGGTCGGCTACCTTTACCTCCTTGCGGACAAGGAAGGGCAACGCCATTCCCCACCCGGTCTCGGGAGCGGCGTCGGCGTATTTCTGGGCGGCCGTCGAATCACCGGCGATGTGGAGCGTGCGGGATTCCCGCCGGGAACGGCCGACGACGGGAACGGCAGCAATCGCGGCGGAGGTGACTTGCCTACGCGTGAGGGACAAGATCGGCGCCTTTCCGACGCAGGGGAACCCTGAAGGGGCGCGGGGCTGCATCTCTTTGCGGCTCCGCCGCGGGGCGCGACCAGCCACATCCGGCCCGCAGCCCCAGCGGCGTAAACCACCCGAGTTCTCAGTGGTTCTTCTTCCAGTCGGCCTGCGCCTTGTTCAGCTGCTCGGCCAGGATGTCCAGGAACTGCTTGGCACTCATCTTCCCGAGCAGCAGCTTCTGGAAGTTCGGCTCGTTGTCGGCCTTGGAGATCGTGTTCCAGTCGGGCAGGTAGTAAGGCAGCTGCACGATCTTCGTGTCGCCCCCGTTCAGCGCCTCGGCCGCCAGCTTCGTCGGCTCGGCCTGCTGGATCCACGCGTCCTTGGCCGCGTCGGTGTTGGCCGGGACCTGCCCCGCCGACTCGTTGAACTTGGAGTTCTCCTTGGCGGACACGGCGAACTCGATGAACTTCCAAGCGGCCGCCTTGTTCTTGCTCGACTTGAACAGGCTCAGCCCGTCGACGGGGTTGGAGACCTGCACCCGGGTGCCGTCGTCCTGCGTGGGGTTGGGAATGCCCCGGAACTTGTCCTTGCCCAGTGCCTTCAGATGGTCCTGGTACGACCCCAGGTTGTGGCTCAGCATGCCGATCGTGCCGCTGTCCCACTGGGCGACCATCTTCGTGAAGTCGTTGTTCACGTCGGCGGACGGGGTGTCCTTCTTGTAGAGCGCGACGTACTTCTCCAGAGCGGCCACGTTCTCGGGGTCGTTGACGGTGGTCTTGTCGCCGTTCCAGAACGACGTGATTCCGGTCTGGCCGTACACCGCGTCGAGGGCCGGCGCGATGGCACCCTCGCCGCCGCGAATGGTGAAGCCGAACTGGTTCTTCCCCTTGTTCGTGAGCTTGTCGGCGGCCTCGTAGAACTTCGACCAGGTGGTCGGCGCGTCCAGGCCGGCCTTCTTGAACAGGTCGGTCCGATACCACAGCGTGCCGTTGTTCGCGGAGGTCGGCACCTGGTACAGCCTGCCCCCGCCGCCCGCCGCCTTGCTGACGTCGATCAGGTTCTGGCTCAGCTTTCCGTTCAGCGGGCTCTTCTCCAGCCGGCTGTCCAGCGGCTCCAGTGCGCCCTGGGCCGCGACCTCGGCGAGCATCGCGGTGCCCACGCCGCCGACGTCCGGCAGGCCGCCGCCCTGGATGGCGGTGTCGTACTTGGACTGGGCGCCGGCCGCCGGGATGCCGACGTACTTGACCTTGATGTCCGGGTACTCGTTCTCGAAGTCGGCGATGATCTGCTTCCAGACGTCGGTGCGGACACCGCCGTTGTTGTCCCAGAAGGTGATGGTGCCCTTGCCGGAGCCCTCGCCCCCCTTGTCCCCCGCGCTGCCGCTGCCGTCGTCGCCGCAGGCGGTGGCGGTCAGCGTGAGGACGGAGCCCAGGGCGACGGCGAGGGCGGCGCGCCTGCTTCTGCGGATGCGGATGCTGCTTCTCATGGGTCGGCTCTCTTCTGCTGGATCCAACGGAGACATGAACGTGTGGGGCTCAGCGGGGTGTGATCCGGAACCGGGTGAAGGTCGCCGCCCCGGCGGGTCCCGGTCCCTCGGGTGCGGTGGCGAACAGGCCGAGCAGGGCTCCGACCCAGCGCCAGGGGGTGGCCGCGAAGACGGGTCCGGACGGGCGGAGGCCGTCCCCGACGTCGTACCGGAACCGGCAGCGCGCCCCGGCGCCGGCCTCGATCCGCAGCCGCGCCCGCCCCTCGGGGGCGAGGCACGGCACCCCGGCGTCGCGCTCCTCGTCGGCGACCGCCTCCGCGAACCGGTGCACGAGCCGGACCGTCCCGTCGGCCCCGCGCTCCAGCCCGATCCAGGCGAAGGCATCCCCGAGCACCGCGAGCCCCGCCCGCGCGCCCGGCTCGGTGCCGTCCAGGCACAGCTCGACCTCGACCGTGCTCGGCCGGCCGGGCAGCCGCTGGGTGAGCACGTTCGGCAGTTCCCGCAGGTCACCGGCGTGGGCCGAGCGGACGCAGGTCAGCCGCAGCCCGTCCGCGGAGTGCTGGGTGGCCCAGCCGTCGCCCGGGTTGGCGGTCCACTGCCACTGCCGGCCGTACCGGCCGCCGGGGAAGTCGTCGTCGGTCGCCGGAGCGGCGGGCGGCTGCGGCGGGAGGTCCGGCCGTCGGTGTACGGCGACGGGGGCGCCCTCGTCACCGAGGACCGGCCAGTTCCCCCCATGGCCCCAGCGCATCGGCTGGAGGTGGACGACCCTGCCGTACGGGCCGCGCTGCTGGAAGTGCAGGAACCAGTCCTCGCCGGCGGCGGTGCGCACCCAGCCTCCCTGGTGCGGCCCGTTGACGTCGGTGTCCCCCTGCTCCAGGACGATCCGCTCCTCGTACGGGCCGAAGAAGCCGCGCGATCGGAACGCGCCCTGCCAGCCGGTCTCCACTCCCCCGGCGGGGGCGAGGATCCAGAACCAGCCGTCGTGCCGGTAGAGCTTGGGCCCTTCCAGGGTGAACCAGCCGGGGATGCGGTCCCCGTCGACGATCACCTTGCCCTCGTCGAGCAGCGAGGTGCCGTCGGGGTGCATCCGGTGGCCGGTGAGGCGGTTCTTGACGCCGGAGCGGGACTTGGCCCAGGCGTGCACGAGGTAGGCCTCGCCGGTCTCGTCGTCCCACAGCGGGCACGGGTCGATCAGGCCCTTGCCCGGCTTCAGCAGGTGCGGACGGGTCCAAGGGCCCCTGATCTCGGGCGCGTTGACCTGGAAGATGCCCTGGTCCGGGTCGCCCCAGAAGATCCAGAAGCGGTCGTCGTGGTGCCGGATGGACGGCGCCCAGACCCCACGGTCGTGCCGGGGCCGGGCGAACTCCTCCTCCGGTTCCAGGCGTTCGAGGGCGTGGCCGACGAGCGTCCAGTCGACCAGGTTCCGTGAGTGCAGCAGCGGCAGGCCGGGGGCGCGGCCGAAACTGGAGGCGGTGAGGTAGAAGTCGTCGCCGACGCGGACGACGTCCGGGTCGGACCAGTCGGCGTTCAGGACCGGGTTCCGGTAGGTGGTCACTGGCTCACCGCCTTGCGGACCAGGGCCGCCGCCTCGTCGCGGGCGAGCCGGCCGTCGGCGACGACGGTGACGATCCGGCGTACGACGGTCTCGCCGGGCGGGACGGTCAGCCGCTCGGTGTGCGCCAGGGAGGAGCCCACCCCGGGGTACTCGGCGGCCCGGACGAACCACGGGTCCCGGCGGGTGTCCTCGGTGGCGCCGGCGAGGACCAGCGTCCAGCCTCCCCCACTCTCGGCTCCGCTCGAGCGGGGGGACCCCCATCCCGCCAGCGCCAGCCAGTCGGCGCGGCTGCCGTGCACCTCCGCCTCGCCCTTCCGGTCGGCGGTGAAGACCTCCGGGGCCCGGGACTCCTTGCGGGCCCGCCAGAAGAAGCCGCCGTAGGCCGCGCCGGGCCGGCCGTTGGTGGCGGGGCTGCCCAGCGACAGGGGCTCGGTGGTGACGTTGGTGAGGGAGAAGGTGAAGTCCAGCGCCCAGGCCGTGCCGGTGAGTCCGGTGGCCGCGACGGTACGGCGCTCGCGCAGCAGCTCGGTGCCTGCGGCGACCCAGCGCAGCTCCTCGACGAAGCCGTCGGGGTCGCGCAGCTGGAAGCCGGTGTGCCGCTGCGCGCCGTGGTTGTCGAGTTCGGTCGGCCCCCGGTCGCGGACGAAGGTCCGGCCGCCCCAGAAGTTGTGCCCCTCGACGTCGGGAACGGCGACACCGACGCCGAGGTGGTGTGCGTGGTCGGCGGGGCTCATCTCGGTGACCGCCGTGCCGGCCAGGGTGATGACGGGGTGCAGAAAGGGGCGCGGGGAGAGCCGGGCGGGCAGTTCGGGGCGGGTGACGTAGCGGCCGACCGGGCGGCCCGCGACGCGCAGGACGAGACTGTCGGGGGACGTCATCGGGTGCTCACCTCGTTCGGCAGGGCCCAGGAGGCGCCCAGTTCGGAGTAGAGGGCGAGGGTGTCGGCCGCCGCCGCGACCAGGCCGTCGATGCCGGGCACGATCCGGCGGTGTTCGGCGGGCAGCGGGCGCCAGGCGTGCTCGGGGAGCGGCGCCGGGTCGGGGGCGGTGCGGACGGCCTCGACGACCCGCATGAAGGCGCCGGTCGCATCCGGCGGGACCAGCAGCTCCGTGCCGTCCGCCAGGTGCGCGACCAGGTTCTCCAGCAGGTCCGTGCGGCCGTACTCGGTCTCCTCCGGGCCGTGGCCGGTCCGCTGGAGCAGCACCCGGTCCTGCTTGTACCAGAAGGTGATCCGGCCGCTGCTGCCGTGCACGAGCAGGTACGGCTCCCCGGGGTGCTCGGCGCACAGGGTCGCCGCGACCGTGACGGGTCCGCACGGGGTGCGGACGCGGACGCAGGAGGTGTCGTCGGACTCGATGGCGTTGGCGCGCAGCAGCTCGGTCTCGATGCCGGTGACGTCCTCGGCGCGGGTGGTGCCGAGCAGGGCGAGGCCGGTGGCGACGGCGTGCGCGAGGGGGTTGGTGAGCACCCCGTCGACCACGTCGGCGCCGTTCAGCCGGCGCCGGCCCGCCCAGGGCGCCCGCCGGTAGTAGGCCTCGTCCCGGGCCCAGGCCCCGGCCCCGCCGACCCCGATGACCTCGCCGATCGCGCCCTCCGCGAGGAGGCGCCGGATCGCGGGCACCGCGTGCGAGCCGAGCGACTGGAAGCCGATCTGGCAGGCCACCCCGGCCTCGGCGACCCCGTCGGCCATCCGCCGGAACTCCGCGTACGACGGCGCCGGCGGTTTCTCCAGCAGCAGGTGTGTCCCGCGCGCGGCGGCGGTGAGGGCCAGGTCGGTGTGGGTGGGGATCGGGGTGCAGACGACCGCGATCCGGGCGCCGGTGGAGTCCAGGAGCGCCCCGAGGTCGGCGGACTGCTCGGGTGTGCCGAGTCCGTCGGGGATCTCGTCCTCGGTCAGCGGGGTCAGCTCGCAGATCCCGGCCAGCCGCACGAGGCCGGTGGCCTGGAGCCGGCGGATGTTGTCCAGGTGCCAGTGGCCGTGGCCGCGGGCGCCCGCCAGGACGACGTCGACGCTCATCCCTTCACCGCCCCCGCGCTGAACCCGGTGATCAGCCACTTCTGGATGAAGGCGAACACGATCACCACGGGGACGGCCGCGATGATGCCGCCCGCCGCCAGGGCGCCCAGGTCCACGCTGTCCGCGCTCATCAGGGTGTTGAGGCCGACCGGGATGGTCTGCTTGCTCTGGTCGGAGAGGAACATCAGGGCGAACAGGAAGTGGTTCCAGGCGTGCACGAAGGCGAAGGAGCCGACGGCGATCAGCCCCGGCCGCAGGAGCGGGAGGACGACGATCCGGAAGGCGGTGAACCGGTTGCAGCCGTCCACCCAGGCGGCCTCCTCCAGGGAGTACGGCACGTTCCGGATGAACCCGCTGATCAGGATCATCGACAGCGGGAGCTGGAAGACGGTCTCGGCGATGATCACGCTGCCGAGGGAGTTGATCATCGACAGCTTGGCGAAGATCTGGAACAGCGGCACCAGCAGCAGCGCGCCCGGCACGAACTGGGAGCACAGCAGGGCCAGCATGAAGCCCCGCTTGAGGCGGAAGTCGAAGCGGGCCAGGGCGTAGCCGCCGGCCAGGGCGACCACGGTGGTCAGCACCAGCGTGGCGAGGCCGACGTAGACGCTGTTGGTGAAGTAGGTGCCGAAGCTGCGCTCGGTCCACACCTTCTCGAAGTGCTCGAACGTCATCGGCCACGGCACGAGCGAGGTGGAGCCGGCCGGGCGGAGCGCGAAGAGCAGGATCCAGTAGAAGGGGATCAGGGTGAAGAGCAGGTAGACCGTCAGGGGAACGTAGATCTGCCAGCGCGGGACCTCGTCCCAGGCGCGGCGCTTCCTGCCGGGCCGGGCGGGCTCGGCCGCTACGCGCTCGGGCGCGGGAGCGATCTCGGTGATCACTTGGAGTCACCTCCGAACTTGCTCAGCCGCAGATAGACGATCGAGCAGAAGAGCAGGATCACGAACGCCACCGTGGTCAGGGCGGAGGCGTAGCCGAAGTTGTGGGCGTCGACACTGGTGTTGGCGATGTAGAGGGGGAGGGTGGTGGTCTCCCCGGCGGGCCCGCCGCCCGTGAGGGTGTAGAGCAGGTCGACGTTGTTGAACTCCCACACCGCCCGTAGCAGCGTGGACAGCACGATGGCGTCCTTCAGATGGGGCAGGGTGATGTGCCAGAACTGCTTGAGCCGGCTCGCCCCGTCGACCTCGGCGGCCTCGTACAGGTCCCGGGAGACGGACTGGAGGTCGGCGAGGATGAGGATCGCGAAGAACGGCACCCCGCGCCACAGGTCGGCGACCACCGCCGCCGGGAACACCGTGGAGGTGTCCGACAGCCAGCTGGTGCCGTAGGAGCCCAGCCCCGCGTCGGCGAGGTAACGGGTGACGCCCGTCTGGGAGTTGTAGAGCAGCACCCAGATGGCGGAGGTCAGCACGCCGGAGACGGCCCAGGGGGAGAAGACGAGGGCGCGGCCCAGCGCCCGGCCCACGAAGGTCTGGTTGACGATGAGCGCCAGGGCGAGACCGAACAGCAGCTGCAACCCGACTTCCACGACGACCCACTTGGCGCTGAAGGTCAGCGTGTCCCAGAACTGCGGGTCGTGGGCGAAGGCCTGGGTGAAGTTGTCCAGGCCCGCGAAGCCGTTCCGCCACGGCTTGGTGGGGTTGTAGTTCTGAAGGCTGTAGTAGAAGACGCTGAGCACCGGGTAGGCGATGAAGCCCAGCATCAGCAGGGCCGCCGGGGCGATCAGCAGATACGGCAGCCTGCGCGGGGTCGCGGAGGCACGGCGCCGCCGGGGTGGCGCGGGCGGTTTCGCCACGGCTGCGGCTTGGGCCATGACTGTTCTCCGTTCGCAGTGGGGCATGTACAGCGGGTGCAGGAAGCGCTTGCTATGTACACATGCGTCGAGCGTGGTGGGACAGGGGAAGGTCAGCCGGCGTACGGGTCCGGCACGGTGCCCGGGCGGGCCAGGAACTCGAAGTCGCAGCCGGTGTCGGCCTGCGTGATCTGCTCGTTGTAGAGGGCGCCGTAGCCGCGCTCGTACCGGGCGGGCGGCGGGGTCCACGCGGCCCGCCTGCGGTCCAGCTCCTCGTCGTCCACGTGGAGGTGGAGGCTGCGGGCGTCGACGTCCAGGGTGATGAGGTCGCCGGTGCGGACCAGCGCCAGCGGGCCGCCGATGTGCGACTCCGGGGCCACGTGCAGCACGCAGGCGCCGTAACTCGTGCCGCTCATGCGGGCGTCGGAGATCCGGACCATGTCCCGCACGCCTTGCTTCAGCAGGTGGTCCGGTATCGGCAGCATGCCGTACTCGGGCATGCCCGGGCCGCCCTTGGGCCCGGCGTTGCGCAGCACCAGCACGCTGTCGGCGGTGATGCCGAGTGACGGGTCGTTGATGGTGCGCTGCATGGTCCGGTAGTCGTCGAAGACGACGGCCGGGCCGGTGTGCTCGAGCAGGCGGGGCTCGGCGGCGATGTGCTTGATGACCGCGCCGTCCGGGCAGAGGTTGCCGCGCAGCACGGCGACCCCGCCCTCGGTCGCGACCGGGTTGTCCCGGGGCCGGATGACGTCGTCGTCGTGCACCTGCGCGCCCTTGAGCTGCTCGCGCAGGGTGTCGTGGGACACCGTCGGCCGGTCCAGGTGGAGCAGGTCGGTGATCCGGGAGAGGAAGCCGGGCAGGCCGCCCGCGAAGTGGAAGTCCTCCATCAGGTACCTCTGGCCGCCGGGGCGGACGTTGGCGAGGACCGGGACCGTGCGGGCGATGCGGTCGAAGTCGTCCAGGGTGAGCCGGACGCCCGCCCGGCCGGCCATGGCGATCAGGTGGATCACGGCGTTGGTGGAGCCGCCGAGGCCGAGCACGGTGGTGACGGCGTCCTCGAAGGCCTCGCGGGTGAGGATGTCGGTGAGCCTGCGCCCCATGTGGACTTGTTCAACGATCCTCATGCCGGATCGTGCCGCCATCCGATCGTGCCCGGAGTCCACCGCCGGGATGCTGGACGCGCCCGGCACGGTCACCCCGAGCGCCTCGGCGGCGGCGGTGAGCGTGGACGCCGTGCCCATCGTCATGCAGTGGCCGGGCGAGCGGGCCAGGCCGCTCTCCAGCTCGGCCATCTCGCAGTCACCGATGAGGCCGGCCCGCTTGTCGTCCCAGTACTTCCACATGTCGGTGCCGGAGCCGAGGACCTCACCGCGCCAGTGGCCCGGGAGCATGGGGCCGGCGGGCACGAAGACGGCGGGCAGGCCGACGGAGGCGGCGCCCATCAGCAGCGCCGGCGTGGACTTGTCGCAGCCGCCCATGAGGACCGCGCCGTCGACCGGGTAGGAGCGCAGCAGCTCCTCGGTCTCCATGGCGAGCAGGTTGCGGTAGAGCATGGGGGTCGGCTTCTGGAAGGTCTCGCTGAGGGTGGAGACCGGGAATTCCAGCGGGAAGCCGCCCGCCTGCCACACCCCGCGCTTGACGGCCTGGGCGCGGTCGCGGAGGTGGACGTGGCAGGGGTTGATGTCGGACCAGGTGTTGAGGATCGCGATGACCGGCTTGCCGAGGTGCTCCTCGGGCAGGTAGCCGAGCTGGCGGGTACGGGCGCGGTGGCTGAAGGAGCGGAGCCCGTCGGTGCCGTACCACTGGTGGCTGCGCAGCTCCTCGGGCCTCTTGCGGGATGCGTTCACGGGCTTCTCGTGGGGTGCGTTCATATGGACCACCCGGCGGCGATGGCGGCGACCTCGGCGCGCTCGCCCTCGGGCAGCGGCCTGCTCGGCGGGCGGACGTCCCGGCGGCACAGGCCGAGCGCGGCCAGGGCCTCCTTGACGACGGTGACGTTGTTGGCGTTGCCGTGCGCGGCGCGCAGTTCCTCGAAGCGGCGGATCTGCTCCCAGACCTTCATGGCGGCCGGGTAGTCGCCGGAGCGCAGCGCCTCGATCATGTTCAGCGAGACGGCCGGGGCGACGTTCACGAGTCCTGAGGTGAAGCCGGTGGCGCCGGCGGAGAAGTAGGAGGGCGCGTACGGCTCGGCGAGGCCGGCGACCCATACGAAGCGGTCGAGGCCCGCGTCCCGGGCGAAGGCGGCGAACCGGGCGGCGTCCGGGACGGCGTACTTGACGCCGATGACGTTCGGGCAGTGGTCGGCGAGTTCGGCGAGCCGGGCGCCGGGCAGCTGGGCGTTGCGCAGGTACGGCACCACGCCCAGCTCCGGGACGGCCTCGGCGATGGCCCGGTGGTAGTCGACCCAGCCGGCCGCCGAGACGTACGGGTGCACGGGCTGATGGACCATCACCATCTGGGCGCCGAGGTCGCGGGCGTGCCGGGCGGAGGCGATGGCGGTGGGCAGGTCGTGCCCGACCCCGACCAGCAGGGTGGCCCGGTCGCCGGCCTCCTCGACGGTCAGCTCGGTGACCAGACGGCGCTCCTCGGGGGTGAGGGCGTAGAACTCGCCGGTGTTGCCGCCCGGGGTGAGGGTCCTGATCCCGCCGTCGAGCAGGCGACGCAGCAGGGCCCGGTGGGTCTCCCGGTCGACGGAGCCGTCCTCGGCGAACGGGGTCACCGGGATGGCCACCACGTCGGCCAGGGCCGCCCGTTGACGCTCGAACGTCACGCTGCTCATTTCTGGCCCTCCTCTGGGCGGGGCTCGGGGAACGCACGGCGTACGAAGGACGCGATGTGGGCGTGCAGGGCGTTCGCGGCGCCGTCCGCGTCACCGTCCAGCGCGAGCCGCAGGATCTCCCGGTGTTCGGCGGCCTCCCGCTCCCAGGAGGGGTCGGCGGCCCAGGCGACGGCGGAGACGAGGGCGGCCTGGTCGCGGAGCGCGTCCAGCATCCGGCTGAGCAGCGGGTTGCCGCACGGCACGTAGAGGGCGCGGTGGAACTCCCGGTTGGCGAGTGAGCGTTCGGCGGTGTCGGTGGCGGTGTCGGCGCGGGTCAGCGCGTCCCGGGCGGCGTCGAGGGAGGCGCCTCGCGCGACGGCCCGGCGCAGGGCCTCGGGTTCGAGCAGCAGCCGTACGTCGTAGACCTCGTGCGCCATGTCCGCGTCCACCATGCGCACCGTGACGCCCTTGTACTGGCTCATCACCACCAGGCCGGTCCCGGCGAGGGTCTTCAGCGCCTCGCGCACCGGGGTCTTGGACACCCCGAACTGCGCGGCCAGCTCCGTCTCGACCAGGGCCTGACCGGGTGTCAGCCGCCCGGTGAGGATGCGGTGTTTGATCGCGTCGAGCACGTACTGCGTGCGGGACGGGATCGGGGTGGGCACAGAGGTCATGCGGCCCTCTCGGATCTCACATATCGCGTCTCATATATGACGTACGAAGTACGACGCGTTGAAGGTAGGAGGGGGCCCTGGTTTCGTCAATGCTTCTGACAAAGGAAGTTGGGGTGCGCTCGGACGTGGGTGACGAGCAGTTCCCGCACGCGTGTCGACGTCCGGCACCGCCCGGTCGGCCGGAGCCGAGACGGGGGGAGAGCGGCGTGCAGATGGGAGGTCCAGATCGCGGTGAGCCGCGCCGGATCCGTGTGCCGCTGCAACGCGGCGAACGTACCGGGCCCAGCGTCCACCCCCACCTCGGCGCCCCCGCCGGACAGCGGATGACCGGAGCAGGGCCGGTCGGGGCCCGGGTGCGGTGAGGCGGTACCGAGGACGGTGAGGGTGAGCGACATGGGAAGGAGCGCGCGACGGCTCGCTCCGGCGCCGGTCAGATCTCCATCACCGCGTCGCAGTCCGAGCACACCAGGGACGCGTACGCGTCGGGGTACCACGGCTCGTCAGGGCGCCGGGAAGACATCCGGGGAGCTTTCGCCATGGCGAAGGTGTCCTTGCCGCACAGGGTCCGCGGGCCCGCGGCGTCGGACCTGCCGGGGGCGGCGGGCGCCGCGTGCACCCTGCGGGGGACCCGTTCCGCGTCGGGCGGTCGGTCCGCGGGGGTGCGTGCGGACACGGGCTGCTCGAGCTCGTAGAGGACGACGATCTCGCTCATGTCTCCACCCTAGGCGCGGCGGCCCGGACCGGCCGCGTTCACCCGCCGGTGGCGCTGGGCAGGCCGAGTTCGCGGCCGCGGTAGAAACCTTCGCGCTCCTCGGCGACGTACGGGGCCATGGCCGCCCGCCGCCGCGCCTCCGGCTCGGAGGCCCGCCACGCGTCGCATGCCTCCTGGGAGTCCCAGAACGACACTCCGGTGACCTCCTGTCCGTCCTCGGACCAGTAGGCGTAGGCCCGGTGCAGGCCCTGCGGTGCGGGCTCCGGGCGCCACGCCGTCTCGAAGTCCTCCAACGTGCCCGGCTTGAGCCGGCGCGTCGTCACCCACACGTAGTGCTCCTGCATGGTGATCTCCTCCGTACCCGTTCGGCTTGCCCCCTCTCAGGGGCACCGTAGGCCGGATGCGCCGCTTTCGCCGCCCGGCGACCGCCGGCCGGCCCCCGGGTCCGGCCCTATGGGGTCAGGCCCGGTGCGGCCACCCCGGGTCCCGCCCGCTGAGGCCGACCGCCCGGTCAAGCGGGGGCGCCTCGGCCGGGACCGGGACGACCGGGCCGAAGAGGCCGTTGCCGCGGTCGGGGTCGTCGGCCGCGGCCCGGAGGAAGGTGAGGGCCGAGTCGAGGGCGGCCGGGTCCGGGGCGTAGTCCTGGCCGGTGGCGCGGGCCAGGTCCCAGCCGTGGATCACCAGCTCGTCGGCGACGACGGCGCCCGCGACCGCGGCCGGCAGGTCCACCCCGCCGGCGCGGGTGTCGCCGGTCCAGGCGGCCGGGTCGCGCCAGGCGTCGGCCAGCTCGTCCAGCACCTTCGGCAGCTCCTCGCGCCAGCCGGGGCCGATGTCCCAGGCGGTGGCGTTCGGGTTGGTGTCGGTCGTCGCGCCGAGATCCTTGCGGGCGGCGTCACGGAAGGCCACGGACAGCGTCAGCAGGTGGCCCAGCAGGTTGCGCACCGCGTGGTCCGGGCACGGTGTGGCGGCGGTCAGCTGCTCGTCGGTCACCGACTCCGCGAGCCGGGCCACGATCCTGGTCTGCGGGCCGAGGTCCACCATGGTCATGCTCACTCCTTCAGGGTCGCGCTCTCCGTACGAAGGGCTGACCGGCGGGCTCCCGGAAACTCATCGGTGCGGTGCGCCCACTCCCACGGCGCACGGCCGCCGCCGAGGCACCAGACGGCGATCACCGGGTCGCACAGCGCGCAGCCGAACGACGAGTCGTGGGCGAAGGGGATGATCGGGTGACCTTTGAGGTGGTGGACGACGTCCCACGCGGTGTGCAGCAGCCAGCCGACGCCGATGAAGGCCCAGGAGTCCAGGCCCTTGTAGGCGACGTAGGTGGCGACGGCCGCGAACGCGAACTCCCAGCCGCCCAGACCGCCGCCGCTGAGGTAGGCGGCTCCGGCCCCGGCGACCATGACCGCGTTGAGGCGGCGCCGGTGGCGTTCCGGGACGAGGGACATGAGGGTGACGTAGAGCAGGCCTATGAGTAGGGGGGCGAGGTAGCGCATGCGGTCGACGGTAGGTTTCCGGGCCCGGGCGCCCCAGGGGCGTCAGTGCCAGGTTCCGACGGATTGTCGCCGCCGCGCGCATGGCTCTTGGTGATCCGGGCTGTTCGCCGCACACGCCTAGGGCACCTGCCCGATCCGCGGCCCCCCGCCTTAGGCGCACGATGACCGGGCATGACGACTTCCTGGACCGTGTCCCGCGTGCTGCGGGACCGCAACGCGGGGCTGTGTCTGACCGGCCTGGTGGTGTCCGCCTTCGGCACCTCCTCGCTGTGGCTGGCGTCGGGTGTGTGGGTGAAGGAGCTGACCGGGTCGGACGGGCTGGCCGCCCTGTGCCTGCTCGCGATGTGGGCACCCACCCTCGCCGGCCCGGCGCTCGGCACGCTCGCCGACCGGTTCCGCCGAAAGCCCCTGCTCATCACGGTGAACCTGGGCCTCGCGGCACTGCTGCCCGCCCTGTTCGCCGTCGACTCCCCCGGCCGCCTGTGGCTGCTGTTCGCCGTGCTGGTGGTGTACGGCGCCGCCGGTGCCGTCCATGAGGCCGCCGAGTCGGCGCTGATGACGGCGGCGGTCGGCCCGGAGCTGCTCGGTGACGTCAACGGGCTGCGGATGACGCTCACCGAGGGCATGAAGCTCGTCGCCCCGCTGACCGGGGCGGGCCTCTACGCGGCCCTCGGCGGCCCGGCCGTGGCCTGCCTGGACGCCGCCACCTTCCTGCTCGCCGCCGGGCTGTGCGGCCTGCTGCGGGTGCGCGAGGAGCGGCCCGTGCTCTCCGGCGCCGGCTGGCGGGAGCAGACGGCGGAAGGGGTCCGGCACCTGTGGGGCCACCCCGTGCTGCGCCCGCTGGTCCGGGCGGGCGGTACGACCATGCTGCTGACGGCGCTGAGCGGCACCACGGTGTACGCCGTGGTCGACCGCCTCGGCCACTCCCCCGCCTACACGGGCGTGCTGTACGCCGCCCAGGGCGCCGGTTCGGTGGCGGCCGGGCTGCTCGCCGGCCCGGCGCTGCGGCGGCTGGGCGGCCGGCGGTTCGCGGCGGCGGGGATCGCGCTGACCGGGGTCGCGGTGGTGGCGCGGGCCGTGCCCTGGGACCCGGTGGCGCTGGCCACCAGCGCGGCCAGTGGTCTGGGCCTGCCCTGTGTGCTGATCGCCGCGCTCACAGCGGTCCAGCGGGAGACCCCCGGCCCGCTGCTCGGCCGGGCGACGGCCACCGCCGGCACACTGCTCTTCACCCCGAACGTGCTCGGCCTCGCCCTGGGGGCCGGCCTGGTCGAACTGGCCGGCCCCGGGCTGCTGTTGCCGCTCTACGGCGTGGCGCTGCTCCTGACGGCGCTGCCGCTGGCTCAGCGCGCGGAAAGCGCCTCGCGGACCGCCGCCAAGTCCCCGTCCGACGCCAACCCGGCGTGATACAGCCGCAGTTCCGTCGCGCCCTCGGCACGCGCGCGTACCGCGTCCGCCGCGAGCGTGCCGGGGCTGCCGCCCATCCCCGCGACGACCGTGAAGTTGGCGGCCAGCACCGTGCCCTCTCGCGCCTGCCCGGCGAAGGGCGCCAGCAGGGCCGTACCGCCGGTGCAGGGCACCACCACGCCGTCGGCCACGGACAGGATGTGGGCGGGGTCGACGCCCACGTTGGCGCCGCAGTGATAGGAGACCGGGTCGGCGTGCAGCAGGATCTGGAAGCCCTCCGGCGCGGCGGCGCGTACGGCGGTGACGGCCTCCTCCTGGAGGGTGCGGGCGGTGGTGTCGCGCCACGCGCGCGTGGCGGCCGCCGTGTCCTCGCCGAGCAGCTTCCGCACCGTCGGCCAGCCCTCGTCGTCCACCGCGCCCCGCCACAACGGCTCCAGCGCCTCGCGTACGGCCCCGGCCAGCGCGTCGGCGTCCAGGCCTTGTTCGCCGTAGCCGGTGCGACAGGACGGGCAGAAGCACAGGGACATCAGGTACTGCCCGGCGTCCCCGAGGCCGACGCCGGCGGTCTTGTCGTGGGCGTGCAGATGCTGGAGTCCGTACCAGCCGAGGGACTCCAGTTCGGTGCCGTGCGCGCCGGGGCGTACGGCGGCCTCGGCGGCCAGGTCGACCAGGTACGCGCGCGTGGCGGGCTGGGCGACGCAGGGGGCCCACGGGTAGCGGTCGCCGTAGGCGTTGACGACCGAGGTGTCCGGATGCTCGGCGCCCAGGCGGGAGCTGTGGGCGAGGACGACCCAGGTGTGCACCTCCAGGCCGGCCGCGGCGAGGGCTTCGGCGGCCTCGCCGTAGGCGTTGCCAGGGGCCCAGCGGCCGGCGGGGTACGGCCGCAGGCCGCGGCCGGCCCAGCGGTCGCCCGGCGCGTAGAGGACGGCCGCGTACTCGGCGGTGACGATGCGGTGGCGGGGGTGGCGGGGGGTGAGGGCGCGGGTGGAGTGGTAGGCGGAGGCCAGGGTCACCTGCTCCACTCCGAGTCCGGCGATCCGCTCCGGGGCGGCGGGGTCCCCGTTGACGTCCCAGGGGTAGACGAACGCCGACGCCTTCACGCGTCCTCCTTCGGCAGGGCGTGGCGGTGCTCGCTCACGCGCCCCTTCGGCAGGGCGTGGCCGTGCTCGCTCACGCGTTCTCCTCCAGCAGCTCGTAGCCGCGTTCGATCAGCTGGGCGAGCTGTTTGACATGGTCCTCGGCCGGCTCGTGCAGCGGGGGCCGGACCTCGCCGACGTCCAGGCCGCGCAGCCGTACGCCGGCCTTGACGAGGGAGACGGCGTACCCGCGGCCCTGGGCGCGCAGTTCCACGAACGGGCGGTAGAAGCCGTCCAGGAGGCGGTGGGCGGTGGGCAGGTCGCCCGTCTCCAGGGCGCGGTGGAAGGCGAGGGCGATCTCCGGCGCGAAGCAGAACACCGCGGAGGAGTACAGGGTGATGCCGAGGGCGCGGTAGGCGAGCTGGGTCTGCTCGGCGGTGGGCAGACCGTTGAAGTACAGGAAGTCGCCGGGGACCTCGGTGCGGACGGCGCTGACGATCCGCTGCATGAGGTCCAGGTCGCCGAGGCCGTCCTTGAGGCCGATGACGCCCTCGGTGCGGGCCAGCTGGACCACGGTCGCCGGGGTGAAGACGGCGTTGTCGCGCTGGTAGACGATCACGGGCAGCTCGGTGGCCGCGGCGACCTCCCGGTAGTGCCGCAGCAGGCCCTCCTGGCCGGCGAGCACGAGGTACGGCGGCATGGCGAGGAGGCCGTCGGCGCCCGCACCGGCGGCGAGACGGGCGTAGCGGACGGCGAGGGCGGTGCCGTAACCGGCGCCCGCGACGACCGGGACGCGCCCTTCGGCCGCCTCGACGGCCACCCGGACGCAGGCCTCGAACTCCTCCGGCAGCAGCGCGTGGAACTCCCCGGTGCCGCAGCAGGCGAAGACGGCGGCGGCACCGGCCGCGACACCGCGGCGCACATGGGTGCGGTAGGCGTCCAGGTCGATTGAGCCGCCGGGGCCGTAGGCCGTGACGGGGAAGAACAGCGGCCCGCGCGGATCGCTGAGCCGTTCGGTCAGAGGGGCTGGCGTCACGGACTCTCCCTTGAGACACGCCGGTGCATGTTTCTGATCCACGTCCATATTTCTGAACGTGGCCACGCTAAGGGGCCTGCTTGTGGCAGGTCAAGCAGGCAAACTCGCACGACCGGCAGCGAATTCACCGACATCACGCCACACTTGACGGTGCCGGGCGAACTCTCTAGCGTGTCCACGTATGTGAATACCGGCCACAAGGAGAACCGAGGATGCCCGCTCCCCGCACGATCCTGCTCACCGGCGCCGCCGGCGGGCTCGGCACCCTGATGCGGTCCCTGCTGCCGGAGTACGGCTACACGCTGCGCCTGTTCGACGTGCGCCCCATCGAGGGCGAGCCGGACGCCATCACGGCGGACCTCGTCGACACGGAGGCGCTGCGCGAGGCGGTGCGGGGCGTGGACGCCATCCTGCACCTCGCGGGGATCTCCCTGGAAGCGCCCTTCGAGAAGATCCTGAAGTCGAACATCGAGGGCACCTACAACCTGTACGAGGCCGCCCGCCAGGAGGGCGTGCCGCGGATCGTCTTCGCCTCCTCCAACCACGCCGTCGGCTTCACGCCGGCCCCGCGCGCGGGCGAGCCGCCGATCCCGATCGACACCCCGCGCCGCCCGGACACCTTCTACGGCCTGTCGAAGTCCTTCGGCGAGGACCTGGCCCAGCTCTACTGGAACAAACACGGCCTGGAGACCGTCTCCGTGCGCATCGGCTCCTGCTTCCCGGAGCCCACCAGCGTCCGCATGCTCTCGGTGTGGATGAGCCCGGCCGACGGCGCCCGGCTCTTCCACGCGGCCCTGACCGCCGAGGAGGTCGGCCACACGGTCGTCTACGGCTCCTCCGCCAACACCCGCCTGTGGTGGGACCTGACCACCGCGCGGGCGCTCGGCTACGACCCCCGGGACGACTCGGAGCCGTACGCCGAGAAGCTCATCGCCGAGCAGGGCGAGCTGGACCCGGAGAACCCGGCCCACAGCCACCTGGGCGGGCACTTCGTGAACGACCCGCCGATCTGGCCGTACTGACCCCCTTCGCCGACCCCCGGGTGGCTCCCGGCGGCCGGAAACGATCGTCCACGCGCGCGGGCGGGCACCGAACGGGCCCGCCCGCCGCCGTGTCCGGGCATCCGCCGTGCCCGATCCCACCCCGCGCCGAACAGCCGCGCAGGTCCGCGGCGGGCACGGCCCGTGCGAAGCGGGCCCAAGCGGGCAGTATCGGGCCCGCAACAGACCTGGTCAGCGCCGCGCACCGGCGGTAGAACTTCCCCCATGGGCCCGAACGGGCAGTTCCACAGGGAAGTGGGTGACGACATGACCACCAGGACGGCGGAAGAACGCCAGCGCGAGATCGTGCGGGCCGCCCGCGCCACCGGCTCCGTGGACGTCACCGCGCTCGCCGCCGCACTGGGCGTGGCCAAGGAGACCATCCGGCGCGATCTGCGCGCCCTGGAGGACCACGGCCTGGTCCGCCGCACCCACGGCGGCGCCTATCCGGTGGAGAGCGCCGGGTTCGAGACGACGCTCGCCTTCCGCGCCACCAGTCATGTGCCCGAGAAGCGCCGGATCGCCGCCGCGGCGGCCGAGCTGCTCGGGGACGCCGAGACGGTCTTCGTCGACGAGGGCTTCACCCCGCAGCTCATCGCCGAGGCACTGCCCAGGGACCGGCCGCTGACCGTGGTCACCGCGTCCCTGCCGGTCGCGGGCGCCCTCGCGGAGGCCGACCAGGTCTCCGTGCTGCTGCTCGGCGGCCGGGTCCGCTCCGGCACGCTGGCCACCGTCGACCACTGGACGACGAAGATGCTGGCCGGCTTCGTGATCGACCTCGCCTACATCGGGGCCAACGGCATCTCCCGCGAACACGGCCTGACCACTCCCGATCCGGCGGTCAGCGAGGTGAAGGCGCAGGCGGTCCGGGCCTCCCGCCGTACGGTCTTCGCGGGCGTGCACACCAAGTTCGGCGCGGTGAGCTTCTGCCGGTTCGCGGAGATCGGCGCCCTGGAGGCGATCGTGACCAGCACCCTGCTCCCGGCCGCCGAGGCCCACCGCTACTCCCTGCTGGGCCCGCAGGTCATCCGGGTCTGATTTTCCACCTTGCCCTCTCCACCGGGGCGTTCCTCACCCCCGAGCGCCCCTTATGCCCCCTTTCCCATCTTTTCAGGAGCGATCCATGCGCACCCCGAGCCGACGGAGGCCGCGAGCCACGCTCGCCCTGGCCGCCGCAGGGACGCTGCTCGCCCCGCTGCTCTCCGGCTGCTGGGCCGGTGCCGGCGGGACCGGTTCCGGCGGCGACTCCATCAACGTCCTGATGGTCAACAACCCCCAGATGACCGAGTTGCAGAAGCTGACCGCCGCCCACTTCACCAAGGACACCGGCATCAAGGTCAACTTCACGGTCCTGCCCGAGAACGACGTCCGCGACAAGATCAGCCAGGACTTCGCCAACCAGGCCGGCCAGTACGACGTGGCCACCCTGTCCAACTACGAGATACCGATCTACGCCCGCAACGGCTGGCTGCGCGAGATGAACCCCTACGTCGCGAAGGACCCGTCGTACGACGAGCAGGACGTGCTGAAGCCGATGCGCCAGTCCCTCACCGGCGACGACGGCAAGCTCTACGGACAGCCCTTCTACGGCGAGTCGTCCTTCCTCATGTACCGCAAGGACGTCTTCGCGGCGAAGGGCCTGACCATGCCCGACCGTCCCACCTGGCAGCAGGTCGCCGACCTGGCCGCCGAGGTGGACGGCGCCCGGCCCGGCATGCGGGGCATCTGCCTGCGCGGGCTGCCCGGCTGGGGCGAGCTGATGGCACCGCTGACCACGGTCGTGAACACCTTCGGCGGCACCTGGTTCGACAAGGACTGGAAGGCGCGGCTGGACTCCCCGGCCTTCGCGAAGGCGACGAAGTTCTATGTCGACCTCGTCCGCGAGCACGGCGAGTCCGGCGCCGCCCAGTCCGGCTTCGCCGAATGCCTGAACAACATGACCCAGGGCAAGGTCGCCATGTGGTACGACGCCACTTCCGCGGCGGGACTGCTGGAGGCGGCCGACTCCCCGGTCAAGGGGAAGCTCGGCTACGCCCCCGCCCCCGTCGAGCGCACCGAGTCCTCCGGCTGGCTCTACACCTGGGCCTGGGGCATCCAGCAGGCCTCCCGCAACCCCGACAAGGCCTGGAAGTTCGTCTCCTGGGCGTCGGGCAAGGGCTACGAGCGGCTGGTCGGCGAGACCAGCGGCTGGTCGAACGTCCCGGCGGGCAAGCGGGCCTCGACCTACACCAACGCCGACTACCGGAAGTCGGCCGCCGCGTTCCAGGAGATGACCAAGGAGGCCATCGAGAGCGCCCGGCCGAACGACCCCGGCGTGCAGCCCCGGCCCGCGCCCGGCATCCAGTTCGTCGGCATCCCCGAGTTCACCGATCTCGGCACCAAGGTCTCCCAGGAGATCAGCGCGGCCATCGCCGGACGCCAGTCCGTGGGCGCGGCCCTGAAGAAGTCGCAGGCGCTCGCCGAGAAGATCTCCGAGGAGTACGAGGGACGATGACAGCGACGACCACGGCCCCCCTCACGGCCACACCCACCCGGACGGTCAGGCAGCCCCCGGCCCGGCTGCGCGCCTGGGCCACCCGCGCCCCGCTGCTGCCGGCCCTCGTCTTCATGATCGTGGTGACCCAGCTGCCCTTCGTGGCCACGCTGGTGATCTCCTTCTTCGACTGGAACGCCCTCTATCCGAAGGCCCGCCGCTTCACCGGCCTGGACAACTACCGCCAGGTGCTCACCGACGCCGACCTGCGCCACTCGGTGTGGACGACCGTGCTGCTCACGGCGGCCGTGGTGCTGGCCAGCCTGGTCCTCGGGCTGGCGCTGGCGCTGCTGCTGGACCGGCGGTTCCGCGGCCGGGGCATTGTCCGCACCCTGCTCATCGCCCCCTTCCTGGTGGTGCCGGTGGCCGCCGCCCTGCTCTGGAAGCATGTGCTCTACAACCCTGAATACGGCTTGTTGAACGGGTTGTTGCACTATGTGGGCGGTCCACAGCCGGACTGGGTGTCCCGCACCCCGCTGCTCGCGGTCGAGGCCTCCCTGGTGTGGCAGTGGACGCCGTTCATGATGCTGATCCTGCTGGCCGGGTTGCAGAGCCGGGACCAGCAGCAGATCGAGGCCGCGCGGGTCGACGGCGCGAGCGACTGGCAGATCTTCCGCCATCTGACCCTGCCCCACCTGCGCCGCTACCTGGAACTGGGCGCGCTGCTCGGGTCGATCTACATCGTCCAGAACTTCGACGCGGTCTTCACCATCACGTCCGGCGGCCTGGGCACCGCCAACCTGCCCTACACCGTCTACCAGAGCTTCTACCAGGCCCACGAGAACGGCCTGGCCTCGGCCGCCGGCGTCCTGGTGGTCATCGGCTCGATCGTCATCGCGACCTTCGCCCTGCGCGTGGTGTCGTCCCTGTTCCGCGAGGAGGTGTCCCGCGCATGACCGCCGTACTGCGCCGGGGCGGGCTCGGCCTGGTGGCCTGGCTGGCCGGCATCGTCTTCTTCCTGCCCATCGCGTGGATGGCCCTGACGTCCTTCCACTCCGAGGCGGACGCGGCGACCAACCCGCCGTCCTTCACCGCCGCGTTGACACTCGACGGGTACCGCGAGTTCTTCGGCAGCGGCGGCGGGGCGAGCCCGTGGCCCGCGCTGATCAACTCCACGGTGGCATCGGTCGCCTCGACGCTCCTGGTCCTGCTGCTGGCCCTCCCGGCGGCCTACGCGCTGTCGATCCGGCCGGTGAAGAAGTGGACCGACGTCCTGTTCTTCTTCCTCTCCACCAAGATGCTGCCGGCCGTGGCGGGCCTGCTGCCGATCTACCTCTTCGCCAAGAACGCCGGGATGCTCGACAACATCTGGCTCCTGGTCATCCTCTACACCTCCATGAACCTGCCGATCGCGGTGTGGATGATGCAGTCCTTCCTCGCCGAGGTGCCGGTCGCGGTCATCGAGGCGGCGCGGGTGGACGGCGCCCGTCTTCCGGTCATCCTCGCGCGCGTGGTGGCCCCGATCGCCCTGCCCGGCATCGCCGCGACCGCCCTGATCTGCTTCATCTTCAGCTGGAACGAACTGCTCTTCGCCCGAGTCCTGACGGGCGTGGTCGCCGAGACCGCCCCCGTCTTCCTGACCGGCTTCATCACCAGCCAGGGCCTGTTCCTGGCCAAGGTGTGCGCCGCGTCGCTCGTCATCTCCCTGCCGGTGCTCGCCGCGGGGTTCGCCGCCCAGGACAAGCTGGTCCAGGGCCTGTCGTTGGGAGCCGTGAAATGAAGGCCGCCGTCATCGAGTCCGTGGGCCGTGCCGTCGTCACCGAGGTGCCCGACCCGACGCCGGGCCCCCGCGAGGTGGTCGTCCAGGTCGCGGCCTGCGGCCTGTGCGGCACCGATCTGCACATCCTCCAGGGCGAGTTCGCGCCCAAGCTGCCGATCGTCCCCGGGCACGAGTTCGCGGGCGAGGTCGTCGGCGTCGGCACCCAGGTCACCGAGGTGGCCGTCGGCGACCGGGTGGCCGTGGACCCCTCGCTGTACTGCTACGAGTGCCGGTACTGCCGTACCGGCCACAACAACCTGTGCGAGCGGTGGGCCGCGATCGGCGTGACGACGGCGGGCGGCGCCGCGCGGTACGCGCTCGCCCCGGTCGCCAACTGCGTGAAACTGCCCGACCACGTCCGCACCGAGGACGCGGCCCTGGTGGAGCCCCTGTCCTGCGCGGTCCGAGGTTACGACGTCCTCCGGTCCCGCCTGGGCTCCCACGTCCTGATCTACGGCTCCGGGACCATGGGCCTGATGATGCTGGAGCTGGCCAAGCGGACCGGCGCGGCGAGCGTGGACGTGGTCGATGTGAACCCGGCCCGCCTGGAGACGGCCCGTCTGCTCGGCGTCTCGGCGTCCGCGGCGAACGCCGACGAACTGGACCGCCCGCAGGGCTGGGACGTGGTGATCGACGCGACCGGCAACGCGGCGGCGATCCAGGACGGCCTGGACCGGGTGGCCAAGGCGGGCACGTTCCTCCAGTTCGGGGTGGCGGACTACGCGACCCGCGTGACGATCGACCCGTACCGGATCTACAACCAGGAGATCACGATCACCGGCTCCATGGCGGTGCTGCACAGCTTCGAGCGGGCGGCGGAGCTGTTCGCGAACGGCGTGCTGGACCCGGGCGTCTTCATCAGCGACCGGATCCCGCTGGAGCGGTACCCGCAGGCGCTGGAGCAGTTCGCGGCGGGGGTGGGGCGCAAGATCGTGGTCGTGCCCTGAGCCGATCGGGGATGGGTAAGGGAACGGTAAAGCGGTGTCGTTCGTTCTCCCGGCATGACAGCTATGACCCCTGGCTCGAACATCCCTCTCTCGGCCGCGCGCGTGACGGTGGACGTCTCCGCTCCGGTGCGGCTCGACGTGTCGGGCCTGCTGCTCACCGGCGACGGCAAGGTGCGCTCCGACGACGACTTCATCTTCTACAACCAGCCCACCGGGCCGGGCGTGACGTACCGGTCGGGTGGCGGTACGGCACCGGACGCGGTCACCGTCGACACCGCCGCCGTACCGCCGGAGATCGAGAAGATCGTCGTCACGGCCAGCCCGGACGCGGCCGGCCAGACCTTCCAGGGCATCGAGCCGACGGCCACGATCCGGGAAGCGGACGGCGGCGCCGTACTGGCGACGTTCACGCCGCCGCAGCTCGGCAGCGAGACGGCGCTGGTGGTCGTGGAGATCTACCGCCGGGGCGGCCAGTGGAAGGCGCGGGCCGTCGGGCAGGGGTACGCCAACGGGCTCGCGGGCATCGCGACCGACTTCGGCGTGACGGTGGAGGAGCCGGCCGCGGCCCCCGTGGCTCCGCCGCAGCCGGCCGCCACCGCCACTCCGCCGCAGCCCGCCGCCGCCCCGCCGCAGCCGACGGCCCCGCCGTCCGCTCCCGCGCCGGGCGCCGGGAAGATCAACCTGGACAAGGGCCGGGTCAGCCTCCAGAAGAACCAGACCGTGTCCCTCATCAAGGGCGGCCGGCCGCTGCTCTCCCAGGTGCGGATGGGCCTCGGCTGGGAGCCGGCGTTCCGGGGCAAGGACATCGACCTGGACGCATCGGTCATCGCCTACGGCCCGCAGCGCAACCACATCGACAGCTGCTACTTCGGCAAGCTGACGATCCTGAACGGCGCGATCCGGCACTCCGGGGACAACCTGACCGGCGAGGGCGGGGGCGACGACGAGGTCATCACGGTCGACCTCGGCCGGCTGCCCCAGGACGTCACCGGGCTGGTCTTCACCGTGAACTCCTTCTCCGGCCAGAAGTTCACGGAGGTCGCCAAGGCGTACTGCCGTCTGGTCGACGCCTTCTCGGGCGAGGAGCTGGTCCGTTTCGACCTCACCGGCGCGGAGCCCCGGACGGGCGTCGTGATGGCCAAGCTCGTCCGCCAGTTCTCCGGCGAGTGGGACATGACGGCGCTGGGCGAGTTCGTGAAGGCCCGCACCGTACGGAACATGGTGGAGCCGGGGGCGAGGGCTCTGTAGTCCAGCGACCGCCGCTGCGGGCAGTCGTGCCTCCCCCAGTGCCTCAAGGGCCTGGGGAGGCACCCCGCCGACGCGGGCAAGCGCCCCCAGCCTGAGCCGACCGCACCGGAAAGCGCGCTCAGCCGGCCCGCAGTCCCTCCGTCAGCAGCCCCAGATACCGCCGGATCTCCCGCTCCCCCACCCCGGCCAGCTCCGCCGCCGAAGCCACCCCGTGGGCCAGGCGCAGCACCTCGATCGGCTCGACGTCCCCCCGCAGCGCACCCGCCGCCTGTGCTGCCTCCACGAGCCGGGTCGCCGCTCCCTTCACGACGGGCCCGCAGGCCGTCAGCGTCGCCGCGCTGCTCTGCTCCGTCACCGCAGAGTTGAGCAGGGCTTTCATCCCGCGCACCTGAAGGGCGCCGACCGCCAGCTCGTACAGCCACTCCATGAGCGCCTCGCCCGGCGGCCGTTCCTTCGCCAGCTCGTCGGCGCGCGCCCCGAGCGCCTCGATCCGGTCCACGTACGCCGCCTCCAGCAGCGCATGCCGGGTCGGGAAGTGCCGGTAGAGCGTGCCCGAGCCGACGCCCGCCCGCTTGGCGATGTCGTCGAGTGACGCGTTCTCCCCATGCTCGGCGAAGGCCTCGGCCGCCACCTTCAGCAGCCGCTCGTAGTTGCGCCGAGCGTCCGCGCGCATGGGCCTGCCCTGCGTCATCCACTCACTCCTTGCAAACCGGGGACCCCCTCCGCATCTTGTCGAGCACTGAACGGAGACAGTCTCCGCTTGCCGCCCGTAGTGCTCCGTGGGCAGCTCATCCCTGCCCGCGCCACCGGCGCGGCTCGGCACCACGCTCCTCGTCATCGTCACCGCCTACCTGATGGTCGGCGTCGACTCCCCCGTCGTCAACGTAGCGCTGCCGGATGCCTGCTCCTGGCGGCGACGGCCCTGACCGGCCGACGCCAGGCCGCTTAGAGCCGGAGACGGCCGCTCAAGAGCCCGGGACGGCTGTTCAGGTCAGCCACGGCCAGCGGCCGTCCCGGCCGCTCTCCAGCAGCGGGACCATGCGGAACGCGGCGTCGGAGAGCCCGCCGAAGGTGTGCCGGTTCCCCGTGCCCGACGGGCCGTGGCCCGCCCGGTAGCCCTCCAGGTTCCAGGTGTAGACCGGGACGTGGTCCGGTATCCGGGCGGTCGGGCCGCCGTGCCGGTGCGGGGCGTACTGCTCGTCGGTGACGATCAGCACCCGGTCGTGCCCCTGGTAGTGCCGGCGTACCGCCTCGGTGGTGTCGGTACCGCCGAGATCCCCGAAGCGCTCCAGGACCTTCAGTACCGACTCGCCCGTACGGAACGTCACCTTCTCGCTGGTCGATCCGAACTGGACGAGATCGGCGTCCGCCGCCCGCAGTGCGAGGGCGGTGCCGAAGACGGCCGCCGCGTCGGCCCGGCTCAGCTCGGACCGCTCGGACACCGGCGACCAGAACATCGAGCCGGAACGGTCGACCAGCACGAGGGTACGGCCCGGCAGCGCGGGCACGTTGGCCAGCGAGTGGCCGAGCGCCCGCTCCAGTGGGTAGGACCAGCGCAGCGAGGGCGCGTGCCGGTGGGCGGCCAGGTAGCGGAAGGGGAACTGCCGCGAGCGGCGCACCTCCGCCGGATCGCTGATCTTCGCCGCGATCCGGGCGGCGACCTCGTCCGACACCCCGGCCTCGTCGAAGTTCCGCAGGTTGCGGACGAGTGCCATCGCGCCCATGGACGGGATCACGGCCTCCCAGGCCGCCTTGTCCATCGGCCCCTGGAGCCAGCCGGCCAGCGCCTCCCAGGTGACGCCGGCCGCCGCCAGCCGCTCGACGCCGTCGGGCGAGGTGACGACCTCCCGCCGCCGCTCGACGGGCAGCGCCATCAGTTCGCGGTGCAGGCCGAGCGCCGGCAGCGACGCGGGCGGGACGGCGGTGTCCGGGTGGTGACGCCGGTCGAGGGCGTACCGGAACAGGTCGCCCTGCCACGGGATGTCAGGGTCCGGCGCGGCGTGCACGAGGTTGAGGACGTCACCGAAGCGGTAGCCCTTGGACAGGGTGTCGTACTTGAGCAGCGACCTGACGTGGTAGAGCCGTCGTACGGCGTCGGCGACACCGCGCTTGACGGGCTTGGGCAGGGCGCGGCCGTACGTGGACGTCCAGTACGCGAGCAGTTCGCCGGGCTCGTCCGGACGCTGGAGCACGGAGGCCACGACCTGCCGGTTCGACGGGCCGTCGGTCGCCCCGGCCGTGAGCCGCGCGTGCACGTACTCGGCGGCGCCCACGATGGAGGCGGTGCGCATGCTGGCGTCCCCGCGCAGCCAGCCGAGCAGGCCGGCCGTCCACTGCGGGTCGCTGACGGCGAGGTCGCGGACGAGGCGGGTGAAGCGGGCGTCGCGGGCGGAGCCGCTCTCGTAGAAGGTGTCCCGGGTGACGAAGTGGGAGACGGCGAGCAGGAAAAGCTCCGAGCGCGGCTCGCGCTCCTGGCCCCGGCCGCCCTCGTAGGTCCGCAGAACGCGTCCCGTCGACGTCACCGCCGACGTGGGCCGCGCCCTCGCGGCACGTGTGTTGAATCGCGCCATGATGAAATCCCCCCGAATTCATGGACTGTTCGGAGGAAGGCGCGGCACATGGAGGGTGTCCGAGATCAGGAGTCGGCGGCGGACTTTTACCCAGATGCTCTACCGATTGAGCTACACCGACCCGAAGTCGATGACGGGACTCGAACCCGCAACCGTCCGATCCGATGAAGTAACCGCTGCCTGCGCACCGGACACCCACCATGTGCCACGCCTCCCGAGATCAGGTCGGCGGCGGTTGTGGATTCTCTTTGCGAAAGAAGTAACCGCAGCCCGCGCACCGGGAGTGCGTGATGTTTTCGGTGTCCTGGGACGCGGGACGCGTTCCCGCGGCCACCTGGACGAGAATCACTCTACGAGGGGGCCGCGGGAACGAGCCAGCGAATTGATTACCGCGCGGAACTCAGTCGCACTTCTGGCGCTTCCAGGGGCCCGTGATGGCGAGCATGATGCCGGGCGTCTGGATGTTGGCGAAGAGGGTCCTGCCGTCGGGCGAGAAGGTGACGCCGGTGAACTCGCTGTACTCCGGCGCCTCCGCGGTGCCGATGTTCAGCTCGTTGCGGGCGATCGGGTAGGTCCGGCCGCTGTCGGTGGCGCCGAACAGGTGCTGGACGCCCTCGCCGTCCTCGGCGATGACCAGGCCGCCGTACGGGGAGACGGTGATGTTGTCGGGGCCGTCGAAGTTGCCGTCCTTGGACGGGTCCGGGTTCACGCCGAGCAGCACCTTCAGCGTCAGCGTGCGGCGCTTGGGGTCGTAGAACCAGACCTGGCCGTCGTGCTGGACCGGGCTCTCCTGACGGGCGTAGGAGGAGACGACGTAGACGCCGCCGTCGCCCCACCACATGCCCTCCAGCTTGCGGGCGCGGGTGATCTGGCCGTCGGTGAACTGCTTGCGCACCGAGACGGTCTGGGCGTCACGGTCGGGGACGTCCACCCAGTCCACGCCGTACACGGTGCCGATCTTGGTGGCGCGGGACAGGTCGTCGACGAACTTGCCGCCGGAGTCGAAGCACTTGAAGGCCTGGAGCACGCCCGCGTCGTCGGCGAGGGTGCGCAGCTTGCCGCGGCCGTGGCGGAAGCCCTCCGGCGGGGTCCAGCGGTAGAACAGGCCGTTGGGGCCGGAGGCGTCCTCGGTGAGGTAGACGTGGCCGCGCTTGGGGTCGACCACGACGGCCTCGTGGGCGTAGCGGCCCAGCGCCTTGATGGGCTTGGGGTCGCGGTTGGCCCGGCGGTCCTCCGGGTCGACCTCGAAGACGTAGCCGTGGTCCTTGGTGAAGCCGTTCTTGCCGGCCTTGTCCTCGGTCTCCTCGCAGGTCAGCCAGGTGCCCCAGGGGGTGCTGCCGCCGGCGCAGTTGGTGGCGGTGCCGGCGATGCCCACCCACTCGGCGACCTCGCCGCCACGGCGGACCTCGACGACGGTGCAGCCGCCGGCCGCCGCCGGGTCGTAGACCAGGCCCTCGGTGAGCGGCACCGGGTGCGGCCACTGGGCGCGGGCGCCGGCCAGCTCGTGGTTGTTGACGAGCAGGGTGGTGCCACGGGGGCCCTCGAAGGTGGCCGTGCCGTCGTGGTTGGACGGGGTGAACTCGCCGGACTCCAGCTTGGTCCTGCCGCTGTAGGTGATGATCTTGTACGAGAAGCCGGCGGGCAGGGCCAGGATGCCCTTCGGGTCGGCGATCAGCGGGCCGTAGCCGACGCCGCGGTGGCCCCCGTGCGCGGACTCGGCCTCGGTGCTCTCGGTGTCCGTGGCGGCAAGGGCGTTCGGCGCGGTGGCGAGGGCGCCGACGCTGCCCGCCAGGGCGACCCCGGCACCGGTGATCGCGGATTTTCTGGCGAAGTCCCTGCGGGTGAGCGACATGGTGTCTCCTGTGACGACGGTGGTAGTGCCGTGGAGGGTGGGGGGCCTCGGTTCGGCGCACACGCTCCCGCCCACTTGTGAACGTGAGTTGAACGCCCGGCTACTTCACAGGTCCTTGTTCAAGAATCCGTACGCACTACCCCATCGCCAGCAAAAAGCACCGGCCGGTCCCGCGACCGGCCGCGCCGTCAACTCCCTTGCTGGGAGCGCGCCTTGAACGCCGCCTTCCGGGCCTGCTTCGCCACCTTCTTGTCCGGGTGCAGCCGCCCCATCGCGTCCAGCACCTCGGCGGTGGCGGGGTGCTCCACCCGCCAGGCCGCCGCGAAGAACCCGCTGTGCTGTGCGGCCAGCCCTTCCACGAGGGCCTGGAGTTCCTCGGAGTTGCCCTCGGCCGCGAGCTGTGCGGCCAGCGTGTCGACGGTCAGCCAGAACACCATGTCCTCGGACGGCGCCGGCACCCCGGCGGCGCCCCGCTCGCTCAGCCACACCCGGGCGAGCCCGCCCAGCTCGGGGTCGTCCAGCACCTCCCGCAGCGCGGGCTCGGCCTCGGCGCCGACCAGCGACAGCGCCTGCTGGCAGCGGAGCCTGCGCAGCGGGGCCCCGGCGTCCGTGCCGCGCGCCGCCGCCAGCAACTCGCGTGCCGCCGCGAGCGGTTCGCGGCGGGCCAGCCACTGCTCGGTCTCGGCCCGGGCGGCGAACCGGCCGAACCGGGCGGTGCCGTCGAGCAGCACGTCCGCGCCCTTGTCGGCCAGGTCGCCCACGGCCGGCGCCTCGAACCCGGCCTCCAGCAGCCGCGCTCGGATGCCGTACACGCCGAGCGGGGTGAGCCGGACCATGCCGTAGCGGGCGACGTCGGTGTCGTCCACGGTCGCGGCCGGCTCCTCGTCGGTGTCGGCCATCAGCCCCTCGTCCACCGGCCGGTAGGCCACGAGCCCGATCGGCTCCAGCACCCGGAACTGGTCGTCCAGCCGCATCATCGCGTCGGAGACCCGCTCCAGGACGTCGTTGGTGGGCTCACCCATGCCGTCGGGCAGGATCACGGAGGCGGCGAGGGCGGGCAGCGGGACGGTGCCGTCGCCGGGGCCGTCCTCACCGACGGTCAGCAGGTAGAGGTTGCCGAGGACGCCGTCGAGGAACTCAGCCTCGGCCTCCGGGTCCCAGCCGAGTGACGAGAAATCGACCTCTCCGCCCTCGTCCATCGCGTCGACCAGATCGTCCAGGTCGGGGACGGTCGCGTCGGCGATGACGGCTTCCAGCGCGGCGAGCCACACGGTGAGCACGTCCCGCGGGGAGCCGCCGGTGAGCAGCTTCAGCTCCTCCCCGGCCCGGACGGTGCCGGCCTCCTCGTCCACGATCTCGACCAGACCGGCGTCCACGGCGACCCGCCAGGCCTCGCCGGCGTACGCGACCGCGTCGTCACCGGTCAGTCCGAGCAGTTCGACGGCGGCCGGCAACTGCTCCTCGACCAGCCCGCCACCGGCGTCGACACGGGTGTCGGGGCCGGCCCAGCGGGCGAGGCGGGCGGCTCGGGAGAGCAACGGCGTGGACAGCGCGGCCCGCGCCAGCTCCGCTTCGGGATGCAGCCGTACGGGCGGCAGGGGGGAGCTGTCTGACATCGGCTGGTTCTCCTCGGACCGTGAACGGGCTCAGCCGCTCAGCCTAGACGGATTTCCACCCATGCCGCCCGGTTCATCTCCCGGCAAGCAGCCGTACATGGCCGAAACCTTGACAACTCACCGGGCCAGGCAGGAGATTGACGCGCGTAGAAGTTGGGGGGACAACTGTTCACTCGGCTCTACGCGTGTCACAGAGGGCTACGAGCCCGGCACGCTCCCGTTCCACCCTCGTCCCGGCGCTCACGTACGTCCCCGGAGGGATCCCTTGCCGAGCAGGTCTTCCGCGCGCCTCGCCGCGCTCACCGTCGCCGCCGTCTGCGGCGCGGCGTCGGTCAGCCAGATAGTTGTCCTCCCCACGCCCGCACACGCCGACTCGGTGCGCGTCCACGACATCCAGGGCACGACCCGGACATCCCCGTTCGCCGGGCAGAAAGTGACGGACGTGCCCGGCATCGTCACGGCCACGCGCACCTACGGCTCCTCCAGGGGCTTCTGGATCCAGGACCCGACCCCGGACGACAACCCGGCCACCAGTGAGGGCGTGTTCGTCTTCACCAGCTCCACGCCGAAGGTCGCGGTCGGCGACGCGGTGAAGGTGACCGGCACGGTCTCCGAGTACGTCCCGGGCGGCACCTCCTCCGGCAACCAGTCGCTGACGGAGATCACCAAGCCGGTGATCACCACCGTCTCCACCGGCAACGCGGTCCCGGCGCCGGTCGTCGTCGACGAGGACGCGGTGCCGGACGCGTACGCGCCCACCGGTGACACCGCCGCGGCCGGCTCGATCAACGGCCTCCCCCTGGACCCGTCGGCGTACGCCCTGGACTACTACGAGTCCCTGGAGGGCATGAACGTCCAGGTCACCGACGTCCGCGTGGTCACCGCGACCGACCCGTACAGCGAGCTGTGGGTCACGGTGAAGCCGTGGGAGCACCGCAGCCGCCGCGGCGGCACGGTCTACGGCTCCTACGACTCCCAGAACACCGGCCGGCTCCAGATCCAGTCGCTGGGTTCGACCGCCGACTTCCCGAAGGCGAACGTCGGCGACACCCTGGAGGGCACCACCACCGGCCCGCTGGACTTCAACCAGTACGGCGGCTACACCCTCGTCGCGAGCGAGCTCGGCACGCTGGACAGCGCCGGCCTGGAGCGGGAGACGACCCAGAAGCAGGCCGGCCGCGAGCTGGCGGTGGCGACGTACAACGTCGAGAACCTCGACCCGTCGGACGCCACCTTCGACCAGCACGCCTCCGCGATCGTGCACAACCTCCAGTCGCCGGACATCGTGTCCCTGGAGGAGATCCAGGACAACAACGGCGCCAAGGACGACGGCACGGTCGACGCGGACCAGACCGTGGCCAAGCTGATCGACGCGATCGTCGCGGCCGGCGGTCCCACGTACGACTGGCGCTCGGTCGACCCGGTCAACGACCAGGACGGCGGCGAGCCCGGCGGCAACATCCGCCAGGTCTTCCTGTTCAACCCGGAGCGGGTGTCCTTCGTGGACCGCGCGGGCGGCGACTCGACCACCGCGGTCGGCGTCACCAAGGTGCACGGCAAGGCCCAGCTGACCCTCTCCCCGGGCCGGATCGACCCGGCGAACGCGGCCTGGAGCAACAGCCGCAAGCCGCTCGCGGGCGAGTTCGTCTTCCGCGGCAAGACCGTCTTCGTGATCGCCAACCACCTCAACTCCAAGGGCGGTGACCAGGGTCTGACCGCGCAGTACCAGCCGCCGGTGCGCAGTTCGGAGATCCAGCGGCACGCCCAGGCGACCGAGGTGAACGCGTTCGTCAAGGACATCCTGTCCGCGCAGAAGAACGCGAACGTCATCGCCCTCGGCGACATGAACGACTTCGAGTTCTCCGAGACCACGCGGATCCTGGAGGGTGACGGCGAGCTGTGGTCGGCGATCAAGTCGCTGCCGAAGAGCGAGCGGTACACCTATGACTACCAGGGCAACCAGCAGGTCCTGGACCAGATCCTGATCAGCCCGGCGATCCGCCGCGGCTGCGACTTCGAGTACGACAGCGTGCACATCAATTCGGAGTTCAACGACCAGATCAGCGACCACGACCCGCAGGTGCTGCGGTTCCGTCCGTGACACGACGGCGGGACCGGCCCGGCACCACGCCCGGCCGGCCCCGCCGTCCCGTGTTCACTGACAGCGACTCACTGACAGCACCTCACTGGCGGCGACTCACTCACAGCCGCTCACTGACAGCGGTCGATCCGGCGCCAGATCACGGCCGCGCCGACGACGGCGGCGCCCGCCGCGCCGATGATGAGGGCCGGCCGGGGATGCCGCACCGCGGCGCCCACAGCGGACCGCACCGGGCGCGGCACCCGCACGTCGTGCTCCATGGTGTGCCCGGCGTGGGCCGCCCGGTCCCGCAGGGTGTGCCGGCGGTGTCCGGCCCGCTCCTGCACCAGATGCCCGGCCTTGCTCACCCGTTCCTGCGCGGTGTGACCGACCTTGGTCACCCGTTCCTGCGCGGTGTGGCCGGCCCGCGCGGCACGGTCCTGCACCAGGTGGCCCGCCTTGGCCGCCCGGTCCTGCACCCCGTGCCCCGCCTGGGCGGCGCCGGCGCGCAGCTGGACGGTCATGGCGCCGGCCTTGTCCCTCAGGTCCGCGGCCCGCGCCCGGGCCCGGCCCTTCACATCGGCCCGGCCCACCAGCTGGGCGACGGTGTCGCCGAGCTGGCCGCGGGTGTGTTCGATCTGTCGCCGCAGCTCGTCGGGGCCCTTGGCGCCCGAGCCGTGCGGGTTCCTGTGCGTCATCGGTGTGCCCTTTCCCTGATCGCGTCGACGTCCGCCCTGACACTGCCGAGGGTCTCCTCGGGCGTGGGCGGGGCGGCGCGGCGCAGCTGGGCGCGACCGGTCGCGGCCAGCAGGCCGGCTACGGCGAAGAACACCGCGGCCACGATCAGCGCCGCCGCCCACACGGGCAGTGCCAGGGAGAGGGCGGCGGTGGCCGCTCCGGCCAGGGTGATCAGTCCGACGTAGCCGACGGCGCCGGCGGCGCCCAGCAGGCCGCCGCCGCGTCCGGCCCGGCGTCCCTTCTCGGCCAGCTCCTCCTTGGCGAGGGCGACCTCCTGCCGCAGCAGCCGCGAGAGCTGTTCGGTGGCCCGGCCGACGAGTTCACCCGTGGAGGGGTGCCCGTCGGCCGCGGGCCGGGTGTGCGGGGTCACGGTCACGGTGTTCCGCCTCCTCTCAGTGCGGAACCTCCGGGTACCCGACCCCAAGGTCGTTAGCCCTGCCCGGCGCCGCCGGCCCCCTGTTCGCCGAGGCGCGCCAGTTGGGACTGGAACCAGTCCAGGCGCGCCTGCAACAAGGCCGCTTCGGCGACGAGTTCGGGCACACCCAGCTCGCCGCCCGCCGTCAACTCGGCGGATACGGGGCTCGCACCGCCGGCACCCGCGATCACCCGGAGCCCGTGCCCGGCCAGCCGGGCGAACCCGGCGAGCGAGACGGACGTACGCCCGCGCACGCAGCCCGCGCAGACGGGGGCCAGGACCCGCCAGCCCGGCCGGCCCCAGCCGGCGTCGGCCAGCGCGACGGCTGGGGCGCCGCAGCCGCAGGGTCCGGCCGCGGCCGTGCGCACCCGCTGCCGGGCGTAGCGGAAGCCGCGCTCGAAGCGGATGTAGGCGCCGAGGACGGAGACCTCCAGCAGGACGGCCGCGCGGTGGTCGGCGCCGCACAGCAGGGCCTCGGCCGCCGCCCGGTCGTGCACGCAGTGGAAACCGCAGTCGCACCGGCGTGCGGGCGGGCGGTGCCGGAAGCCGTAGACGCAGGAGGCGTCGTCCAGGACGCCGTACGGCAGCGCGCCGCCGAGCGACACACCGGTGAACCCGGCCCGGGCGCCGTCCTGGGACAGCACCGGGTGGGCGATCTTGTAGCCGGTCGGCGGCTCCGTCGGGCGTTCCGCCGGGAGCCGGAGCCTCATCGGGCGGCCGGGACCTCTTCGCGGGCCGGTTCGGCCGGTTCCGCCGCGTCCGTGCGGACGGTCTCCTCGGGGACCGGCGGCTTCTCCTCCCGGACGAGCGGCCGCTCCTCCGCGACCCCGGTGGCCAGTGCCTTGCCGAGCTTCATGGCGCCTCCCATGACGGACGTCGGTGACCCTCCGGCCATAGTGACCCATGAGGTGCCGAGTTGGACATAGGGCCTCGACAGCACGCGGAGGATTCATCAGAAATTCTTATCGATACCTCGTAGAAGAATTAAGTAGAGCTTCACGGATGTCCTGCCGAGACTACTCCCATGACGAGTACCCGCGGGCCCGCTCCGTTCGGCCGCACCCTCTGCGCCATGATCACGCCGCTCACCGAGGAGGGCGCCCTCGACCTGGACGGCGCCCAGCGGCTGGCCGCGCACCTGGTGGCGGAGGGCTGTGACGGCCTGGTCCTGAACGGCACCACCGGTGAGTCGCCCACCACCACCGACGAGGAGAAGGCGCGGCTGGTGGCGGCGGTGCGGGAGGCGGTCGGCGACCGGGCCGCGCTGGTCGCGGGCGTGGGCACGTCCGACACCCGGCACACGGTGGAGCTGGCGCTGGCGGCCGGGAAGGCGGGCGCCGACGGCGTCCTGGTGGTGACGCCGTACTACAGCCGGCCCCCGCAGGAGGCCGTGGCCGCCCACTTCCTCCAGGTCGCCGACGCGAGCGACCTGCCGGTGATGCTCTACGACATCCCGGGCCGCACCGGCACCCGGATCGAACCGGACACGATGATCGGCCTCGCGCGGCACCCGCGGATCGTGGCCGTCAAGGACTGCTCCTACGACTTCCTCGGCACCCAGAAGGTGCTGGCGCGGACGGAGTTGGCGTACTACGCGGGCTGCGACGAGCACGTACTGGCGCTGTACGCGGTCGGCGCGGCGGGTTGTGCGAGCACGGTCGCGAACGCCGTACCGGACCGGATCGCCGCGATCCTGGCCGCGTTCGACGCCGGCGACACCGCCCGCGCGGCAGAACTCCAGCTGGCCGTCACCCCGTTGACCGAGGCGATGATGGGCGCGGGCCTGCCCGGCACCGTCACCGCGAAGGCCCTCCTGGGCCGCCTCGGCCTGCCCGCGGGCCCGGTCCGCGCGCCGCTGCTGCCCGCCGGCCGGGAGACGGCCGACGGGCTGCTGGCGGTGTACCGGGCGCTGACCGCCGGCTGATCCGCCGGCGGGCGAGGACGGGCTCTCAGCGGCGGGTGAAGACGGGCTCCCACGTCTGCCGCAGGTCGGTGGGCTTGTCCGGCTCCTGGACGCCGCTCAGCGGTACGACCTTGTCGCTGCCGATCGTGACCAGCACGAGCCGGGGGCGGTACCCCTGCTCCAGGCTCGTCACCCGTTCCCAGGCGATGAGGTGCTTGTCGTCGGCCCAGGCGAGCAGGTGGGCTCCGCGGACCCTGGTGATCTCGTTGCCCGTACGGGGATCACGGACGGAGGAGTAGGACCGGCCGGGTGAGCCGGCGACCTCCTTCGTCAGGCCGAGAGCGGCGAGCCTGCCGCTCGGGGAGAGCCGCGCGGGGACGTCCGACCTCAGGTGCTTCTCGTTCGCGGGCGCGGCGACCTCGTTGCCCTCCAGGTCGTAGAACCGCTGAAGGCCGTCCCGGCCGCCGATGTACTGCCCGTACACCAGCTCACCGCTGCGGCTGAAGGCGAAGTCGGCGCGGGAGTTGGTGTTGCGGTCGGACGCGACCCGGCTCCAGGTCCCCGTGCCGGAGGCCACGTCGAGGTCGTAGAACCCGGAACGGCTCGAACGGCCGTACCGGGCCGACCACATCCACTCGGCCTTGCCCTCGCTGTCGTACACCTTCTCCTTGATCCGCAGATCGGGGTCCTCGTCGTACGTCGTCGCGACGAGCCTCGTGCCGTCGTACGAGAACGCGAGCCCCCCGACGCCGTGCTGGACCGGGATCCACCGCTCGACCTCCCCCGTAGCGAGGTCGAGCAGGCCGATCCGGTGGGCGGGCAGGTTCCGCTCCAGCACGGCGGCGGTCTTCAGGCCGGGGGCGACGGCGACGAAGGACCAGCGGGAGTCCTTCTCGTACTTCCCGCTCCTCTGGTCGAGCAGCCAGTAGGTGCGCTCCGAGACGGCCCGGTTCTCGGTCAGCTGCCGGGACTCCGCGGTGTAGTAGGCGGCCAGCACGGCGTCCCCGGCGCCGATCAGTTCGCGCGGCGGCGACTGGTCCGGGTGGGCCCGGACGCCGTCGGAGTCCAGCACCCCGGACGGCCGTACGTCGCTCTTGTGGCCGGAGTCCAGCAGCGGCACGCCGACCCCGATCGCGACCACGGCGGCGGTGGCCGCGGCGGCCGAAGCCAGCCTGCGGGTACGGCGGCGCCGGCGCTCCCCGAGCACCCGGTCGGCGAAGCCCGGCGGCGCGGGCGGCTGCCTGTCGGCCTGCTCCCGCAGCGCCTCGCGCACGAGTTCCTCCACGTTCACGGACGCACCTCCACGGGCGAGAAGTCACGGGACGGCTGCTGCGGCCAGGGCGCGACCGCCGCCAGTTCGGGCGCCAGCTCACGGAGCCTGGCCAGTGAGCGGTGGGTGGTGGACCGTACGGTGCCCACGGAGCAGCCCATGATCCGGGCCACCTCGGCCTCCGGCAGGTCCTCGAAGTACCGCAGCACCAGCACGGTCCGCTGGCGGGCGGTGAGCCGGGACAGGGCCGACCGCAGCACCAGCCGCAGCTCGGCGGCGCCCGAGGCGTCCGGGGCGTGGCCGGCCTCCGGCGGCTCGGCGACGGTGATCTCGCGCCGCCGCCACTTCAGCCGCCAGCGGCTGATCTGCTGCCGGTACAGGATCTGCCGGACGTACGCCTCGGGCTCGTCGATCCGCTGCCACCGGCCCGCCGCCTTGACCAGCGCGTTCTGCAACAGGTCCTCGGCGGCGTGCCGGTCCCCGCCGGACAGCAGCACGGCGGTCCTCAGCAGCGCGGTCGATCTCCCGGCCACGAACTCCCGGAAACTCTCCTGCGCCTCGGCATCCATCGTCACCTTCTCTTTCCCCCCGGGGCCGCACCTGGTTGTCCGGGCCCCGCACCCCACCTGACGTGCGCGCCGGCCCGCCACTATGCCTGTCGGCGGAAAAACCTGTACGCGGCCCCGCATGACGAAGCGCCCTCCACACCAGGGTGAAGGGCGCTCGGTCGGACGCGGCGCGTCAGTTGTGGCTGTGCAGGATGTCGTTCAGGCCGCCCCAGACCGCGTTGTTCGGGCGGGCCTCGACCGTGCCGGTGACCGAGTTGCGGCGGAACAGGATGTTGGAGGCGCCGTTCAGTTCGCGGGCCTTGACGATCTGGCCGTCGGGCATGGTGACGCGGGTGCCCGCGGTGATGTACAAGCCGGCCTCGACCACGCACTCGTCGCCGAGCGCGATGCCGACGCCCGCCTCGGCGCCGACCAGGCAGCGCTCGCCGATGGAGATGATCACGTTGCCGCCGCCGGAGAGGGTGCCCATGGTGGAGGCGCCGCCGCCGATGTCCGAGCCGTCGCCGACCACGACACCCGCGGAGATCCGGCCCTCGACCATGGAGGTGCCGAGGGTGCCGGCGTTGAAGTTGACGAAGCCCTCGTGCATGACCGTGGTGCCCGCCGCGAGGTGCGCGCCGAGGCGGACCCGGTCGGCGTCGGCGATGCGCACGCCCTTCGGGGCGACGTAGTCGGTCATGCGCGGGAACTTGTCGATCGAGGTCACCTGGAGGTGCAGGCCCTCGGCGCGGGCGTTCAGGCGGACCTTCTCGATGTCGTCCACGGCGACCGGGCCGAGCGAGGTCCAGGCGACGTTGGCGAGGTGGCCGAAGATGCCGTCCAGGCTCTGTCCGTGCGGCTTGACCAGGCGGTGGGAGAGCAGGTGCAGGCGCAGGTAGACGTCGTGGGCGTCGAGCGGCTTCTCGTCCAGCGAGGCGATGACCGTGCGGACCGCGACCACCTCGACGCCCCGGCGGGCGTCCGGGCCGGTCGCCGCGGTCGCGCCGCCGCCCAGCAGCTGGGCCGCCTGCTCGGCGGTCAGCCGCTCGGTGCCGGCCGGGCCCGGCTCCTCGACCAGCTCGGGGGCCGGGAACCAGGTGTCGAGAACGGTGCCGTCGGAGGCGATCGTGGCGAGGCCGGCGGCGACGGCGCCGGTGGTACGGGTTGCAGACTCGGTCATGGAAGAAAACCTAACGTGGGCGGGGTGGTCAGGGCGAACCGCGTCTCACGTGCCGGGCGCGGGATCAGGGGATCAGCCGAGCCAGCGTGACGCGCGTGTACTCCTCGTCGTAGCAACCGCCCGTCAGCAGCACCTGGAGGCAGATGCCGTCCATCAGCGCGAGCAGGGCCCGTGCCGTGACCGGGTCCGTGCGGCGGGCCAGCAGCGCCGCCGCCTGCTCGGTCCACTCGGCGGCGACGGGACGCAGCGCGGGGCGGCGGAGCGCCGCCAGATACAGCTCGTACTCCAGCTCCACGCCGGTGCGCTCCCCCGCCAGCCACTCCCCGAGCGCCCGGGCGAGATCCGTCGCGAGGTCGCCTTCGCCGCCGCCCTCCGGCAGCGACTCGGCCAGCACCCCGCCGAACCCCTCGTTCGCCTGCCGCAGCGCGGCCACCAGCAGCTCTTCGAGGGTGGCGAAGTGGTACGTCGTGGAGCCGAGCGGTACCTCCGCCTCCGCGGCGACCGTACGGTGGCTCAGCCCGGCGATGCCGTCCCGGCCGACCACGCGGATCGCCGCGTCGATGATCCGCCGGCGGCGCTCGGGGTCGTAGCGGCGCGGCATCAGTGCGTCGCCCCGCCCAGGTTGAGCACGACCACTCCCCCGATGATCAGCAGGATGCCGGCGACCTTGGCCGGGCTCAGCCCCTCGCCGAAGAGCAGCAGACCGAGGACGGCGATGGTCGCGGTGCCCACGCCGGACCAGATCGCGTACGCCGTGCCGATCCGGACGGTCTTCAGCGTCTGGGCGAGCAGCGCGAACGAGACGACGTACCCCAGAGCGGTCACGAGCGAGGGCCAGAGCCGGCTGAATCCCTCGCTGTACTTCATCGCCGTGGTGGCGACGACCTCGGCGGCGATGGCACCGGAGAGCAGCAGATACCCCATGCGTACAAGCGTACACATCGATGTGTACGGCCGTACGCAACGAGAGAGTTTCGCTTTCATGGAAACCGCTCACTGAAACGCCCCACGTCCGCCTTCCGCCTCCACTACTGTGCGGGCCCGTGCCCGCAAACACCCCCCGCGCCCGAAGACTCCGGCTGGCCGCCGCACTGGCCCTGGCAACCGTGGCCGCCTGCGTGACCGCCCTGACCATGAACGACGAGCCGGCGGAACGGAGAGCCACCACCGCGCCCGTCACCCCGCCGGACGACGGCCCCGGCCTGCTCTCCTTCGCCACCCCGTCCACCCCACCGGCTTCCGCGAAGAACGAGCCGGGCGAGCCCTCGCAGCCGCCCTCCTCCCCCGCATCCGCCGAATCCCCCGCATCCCACGCCCAGGCCAAGCGCACGCCCGCCAAGTCCCCCTCGCCCTCGGCGAGTTCCCCGGAGCCGGTGGAGCACGGGACCTCCGTCCGCGCCGTCAACTACCCCTACCGCTACTGGCACCTCAGCGACGGCCTGGTGAAGCTCGACCCCGTCACCTCGGCCCCGGCCCGCCGCGCCGCCACCTTCACCCGCGTCAGGGGCCTTGCGGACGCCCGCTGTTGGTCCTTCGCCACGGCCGACGGCGGCTACCTGCGCCACCGCGACTTCCTGCTCCGTGCCGAACCCGCCGACGGCTCCCGCCTCTTCGCCCAGGACGCCACGTTCTGCCCCCGCCCGTCGGCCCACCCGGGCGCCGTCACCCTGGAGTCGCTGAACTACCCCGGCCGCTTCCTCCGCCACCAGAACTTCCAGCTGAGGCTGGACCCGTACCAGAACACCGACCTCTACCGCGCGGACTCCGCGTTCCTGCTGGGGAACGGGCTCGTCTGAGCACGCGAAAGGGGCCGTGGCACGTGGCCACGGCCCCTGTCACAGGCTCTGTGTCAGACGTTGAACCCGAGCGCCCGAAGCTGCTCACGGCCGTCGTCCGTGATCTTGTCGGGGCCCCACGGCGGCATCCAGACCCAGTTGATGCGCAGCTCGTTGACCAGGCCGTCCGTGGCGGACTTGGCCTGGTCCTCGATGACGTCCGTCAGCGGGCAGGCCGCCGAGGTCAGGGTCATGTCGACCGTGGCCACGTTGGAGTCGTCGATGTGGATGCCGTAGATCAGGCCGAGGTTGACGACGTCGATGCCCAGCTCGGGGTCGACCACGTCCATCAGGGCCTCGCGGAGTTCTTCCTCCGACGCCGGCTTCATCTCCACTGTGTCGCTCATGCGGTCTTCCTTTCGGCGTCGGCGCCACCCAGCGCCTGGGCCGTCGCGTCCTTCCACGCCATCCAGCTCAGGAGGGCGCACTTGACCCGCGCGGGGTACTTGGAGACACCGGCGAACGCGACCGCGTCCTCCAGGACCTCCTCCATCGCGTCGTCGGGCTCGATCCTGCCCTTGGACTGCATCAGCTCCAGGAAGGTCTCCTGGATCTTCCGCGCCTCGGACAGGTCCTTTCCGACGAGGAGCTCGTTGAGCACGGAGGCGCTCGCCTGGCTGATCGAGCAGCCCTGGCCCTCGTACGAGACGTCCTCGATCGTCGTGCCGTCGTACTTCACGCGCAGGGTGATCTCGTCGCCGCAGGTCGGGTTCACATGGTGCACCTCGGCGTCGCCATCCCTCAGACCACGCCCGTGCGGGTTCTTGTAGTGGTCCAGGATGACTTCCTGGTACATCGAATCCAGCTTCACGGTCTCAGCTCACGCCTCTCAGCCGAAGAAATTCCGTACGTGCTCCAGACCGTCGACCAGAGCGTCGATCTCGGCCGGCGAGGAGTACAGATAGAACGACGCTCGCGTGGTCGCAGGAATTCCGTAGCGGAGGCAGACCGGACGGGCGCAGTGGTGGCCGACGCGGACCGCGATGCCCTGCTCGTCCAGGACCTGGCCCACGTCGTGCGGGTGGATGTCCCCGAGGGTGAAGGAGATCGCCGCCCCGCGGTCCTCGGCCGTCGTCGGGCCGATGATCCTCAGGTCGGGGACCTCCGCCAGCCGCCGCACCGCGTACTCCGTCAGCGCGTGCTCGTGGGCGAGGATCTTGTCCATGCCGATCGACTGGAGGTAGTCGATCGCCGCGCCGAGGCCGACCGCCTGGGCGATCGGGGGCGTGCCCGCCTCGAACTTGTGCGGGGCGGGGGCGTACGTCGAGGAGTGCATCGAGACCGTCTCGATCATCTCGCCGCCGCCGAGGAACGGAGGCAGGTCCTCCAGCAGCTCCTGACGGCCCCAGAGGACGCCGATGCCGGTCGGGCCGCACATCTTGTGGCCGGTGAAGGCCACGAAGTCGGCCTGGAGGGCCTGCACGTCCAGCGGCATGTGGGGCGCGGCCTGGGAGGCGTCGATGCAGACGAGGGCGCCGACCTCCTGGGCGCGGCGGATTATCGTCTCGACCGGGTTGACCGTGCCCAGGATGTTGGACACCAGCACGAAGGAGACGATCTTCGTCTTCTCGGTGATGATCTCGTCGATGTTCGACAGGTCGAGACGGCCGTCGTCCGTGAGGCCGAACCACTTCAGCTTCGCGCCCGTGCGCTGCGCGAGCAGCTGCCACGGCACGATGTTGGAGTGGTGCTCCATCTCCGTGATGACGATCTCGGTCTCGTGATCCACCCGGTAGGGCTCGTCGGCCCAGCCCAGCATGTTCGCCACGAGGTTCAGCGACTCGGAGGCGTTCTTGGTGAAGATCACCTCGTCGCGGCTCGGCGCGTTGATGAACGCGGCGACCTTGTCGCGCGCGCCCTCGTACAGCGCCGTGGCCTCCTCGGCGAGCACATGCACACCGCGGTGGACGTTGGCGTTGTAGCGCTCGTAGTACTCACTCAAAGCGTCCAGCACCTGGCGCGGCTTCTGCGAGGTCGCCGCGTTGTCCAGGTACACGAGCTTCCGGCCGTCGTGGACCTGACGGTCCAGGATGGGGAAGTCCTTGCGGATCGCCTCGGTGTCGAGGAGGCCCGGCAGCTGTGTCACGCGGATGCGCCACCCTTCGTGTATGCCTCGTAGCCCTCGTCCTCCAGCTTGTCGGCCAGCTCGGCGCCGCCGGACTCGACGATCCGGCCCGCGGAGAAGACGTGGACGAAGTCGGGCTTGATGTAGCGCAGGATGCGCGTGTAGTGCGTGATCAGCAGGGTGCCGACCTCGCCGGTCTCGCGGACGCGGTTGACGCCCTCGGAGACGATGCGGAGCGCGTCGACGTCGAGGCCGGAGTCGGTCTCGTCCAGGATCGCGACCTTCGGCTTGAGCAACTCCAGCTGAAGGATCTCGTGGCGCTTCTTCTCACCGCCGGAGAAGCCCTCGTTGACGTTGCGCTCGGCGAAGGACGAGTCCATGTTGAGGCGCTCCATGGCCTCCTTGACCTCCTTCACCCAGGTGCGCAGCTTCGGGGCCTCGCCGCGGATGGCGGTGGCGGAGGTGCGCAGGAAGTTGGAGACCGAGACGCCGGGAACCTCGACCGGGTACTGCATCGCCAGGAACAGGCCCGCGCGGGCGCGCTCGTCGACGGACATCTCCAGGACGTCCTCGCCGTCGAGCAGCACGGTGCCGCTGGTGATCGTGTACTTCGGGTGACCCGCGAGGGAGTAGGCGAGGGTCGACTTGCCGGAGCCGTTGGGGCCCATGATGGCGTGCGTCTCGCCCTGCTTCACGGTGAGGTCGACGCCCTTGAGGATCTCCTTCGTGGCGTTGTCGGCCTCGACGGTGACATGCAGGTCTCGGATTTCAAGCGTTGCCATGGGTGCCTCAGGACTCCTGGGTGAGGGAGACGAGAACGTCGTCCCCTTCGATCTTTACGGGGTATACGGGGACGGGGCGCGTCGCGGGGAGGCCGGACGGCTTGCCGGTGCGCAGGTCGAAGGCGGAGCCGTGCAGCCAGCACTCGATCTGGCAGTCCTCCACCTCGCCCTCGGAGAGGGAGACGTTCGCGTGGGAGCAGATGTCGTAGATCGCGAACACCTCGCCCTCGGTCTTCACGACCGAGACCGGCGTGCCGTCGAGTTCCACCCGCTTCGGGGTGTCCTCCTCCAGCTCGCTCAGCCCACAGGCGCGTACGAACGACGTCATGCGACCGAAGCCTCCAGCTCTTCCTCGATCTTGGCGAGCAGGCGCTCCTCGATGTCGGCGACACCGATCTGCTGGACCAGCTCGGCGAAGAAGCCGCGGACCACCAGGCGGCGGGCCTCGTGCTCCGGGATGCCGCGGGCCATCAGGTAGAAGAGCTGCTCGTCGTCGAAGCGGCCGGTGGCGGAGGCGTGGCCGGCGCCGACGATCTCGCCGGTCTCGATCTCCAGGTTCGGCACCGAGTCGACGCGCGAGCCGTCCGTGAGGACCAGGTTGCGGTTCATCTCGTAGGTGTCCGTGCCCTCGGCCTTGGCCTCGATGAGCACGTCACCGATCCAGACCGCGTGCGCGTCGTCGCCCTGGAGCGCGCCCTTGTAGACGACGTTCGACTTGCAGTGCGGGGTGTTGTGGGTGACCAGCAGGCGGTGCTCCTGGTGCTGCCCGGCGTCGGTGAAGTACAGGCCGAACAGCTCGGCCTCGCCGCCGGGGCCGGCGTACTCCACGCGCGGGTGCAGGCGGACCACGTCACCGCCGAAGGTGACGACCACGGACTTGAAGGAGGCGTCCCGGCCGACCAGCGCGTTGTGCTGGGCGACGTGGACGGCCTTGTCGTCCCAGTCCTGGACGCAGACGACGGTCAGCTTGGCGCCGTCGCCCAGGAGGTATTCGACGTTGGCGGCGAGCACCGCGTCACCGGTGTGGTCGATGACCACGACGGCCTCGGCGAAGGCGCCCAGCTCGATCACCTGGTGGCCGAAGGCGGTGCCGCCCTGGCCGTGCACGGCGATGCGGATCGGCTCGGTGAGGACGGTGTCCTTGGGGACGGTCACGACCGAGGCCTTCTCGAAGGCGGAGTACGCCTGGGCGGCGACGCGGTCCACCGGGGTGCCCGCCTTGCCGAGGCGCGCGTCGCCGCGGCCGACGGTCTCGACGGTGACGCCCTCCGGGGCCTGGACGTCGACCTTCACGCCGTCGCCGTTCGCGACGGCGGTGCCGTCGTGCAGACCGCGCAGGCGCTCCAGCGGGGTGAACCGCCACTCCTCCTCACGGCCGTGCGGGACCGGGAAGTCCGCGACGTCGAAGGAGGGGGGCGCGCTCATGCGCGAGACGACGGTCGACTCCGCGGCGACCGCGATCGAGCCCGCGGTGGTGGAACCCACGGGGATGTTCTGGGCCTCAGCCATGGCTGTCGTAGTGCTCTCTTTCTTACGTGTGGGCTTGACGGGGAGTGCGGACCGGTGATTAACCGACCGCGCCCTCCATCTGCAGCTCGATCAGCCGGTTGAGCTCCAGCGCGTACTCCATCGGCAGTTCCTTGGCGATCGGCTCGACGAAGCCGCGCACGATCATCGCCATGGCCTCGTCCTCGGAGAGGCCGCGGCTCATCAGGTAGAAGAGCTGGTCCTCGGAGACCTTGGAGACGGTGGCCTCGTGGCCCATGGACACGTCGTCCTCGCGGACGTCGACGTACGGGTACGTGTCCGACCGGGAGATCGTGTCGACCAGCAGCGCGTCGCAGAGCACGTTCGACTTCGACCCGGCGGCGCCCTCGCCGATCTCGATCAGACCGCGGTAGGACGTACGACCGCCGCCGCGCGCCACCGACTTCGAGACGATGTTGGACGACGTGTTCGGCGCCATGTGGACCATCTTGGCGCCCGCGTCCTGGTGCTGACCCTCGCCCGCGAAGGCGATGGACAGGGTCTCGCCCTTGGCGTGCTCGCCCATCAGGTAGACGGCCGGGTACTTCATCGTCACCTTGGAGCCGATGTTGCCGTCGATCCACTCCATGGTCGCGCCCTCGTAGGCCACGGCGCGCTTGGTGACCAGGTTGTAGACGTTGTTCGACCAGTTCTGGATGGTCGTGTAGCGGCAGCGGGCGTTCTTCTTCACGATGATCTCGACGACCGCGGAGTGCAGCGAGTCCGACTTGTAGATCGGCGCGGTGCAGCCCTCGACGTAGTGCACGTAGGCACCCTCGTCGACGATGATCAGGGTCCGCTCGAACTGGCCCATGTTCTCCGTGTTGATGCGGAAGTAGGCCTGGAGCGGGATCTCCACGTGCACGCCCTTCGGCACGTAGATGAAGGAGCCGCCGGACCACACGGCGGTGTTCAGCGCGGCGAACTTGTTGTCACCGGCGGGGATGACGGTCCCGAAGTACTCCTTGAAGAGCTCCGGGTGCTCCTTCAGCGCGGTGTCGGTGTCGAGGAAGATGACGCCCTGCTCCTCCAGGTCCTCGCGGATCTGGTGGTAGACGACCTCGGACTCGTACTGGGCGGCGACACCGGCGACGAGGCGCTGCTTCTCGGCCTCCGGGATGCCCAGCTTGTCGTAGGTGTTCTTGATGTCCTCGGGCAGGTCCTCCCAGGACTCCGCCTGCTTCTCCGTGGAGCGCACGAAGTACTTGATGTTGTCGAAGTCGATGCCCGAGAGGTCCGAGCCCCAGTTCGGCATCGGCTTCTTCTCGAAGAGCTTCAGGCCCTTCAGCCGCAGCTTGGTCATCCACTCCGGCTCGGACTTCTTGCCCGAGATGTCGCGGACGACGTCCTCGTTGAGGCCGCGCCTGGCGGAGGCACCGGCCACGTCGGAGTCGGCCCAGCCGTATTCGTACTTGCCCAGGCCCTCGAGCTCAGGGTGGGCAGTCTCCGTGGGGAGAGTCATGCGGGGTTCCTCCCGGCCGTGCTTGCAGGTGCGTCAGTGGAAATCTTGGGGATGAACGTCGTGCAGACGCCGTCGCCGTGCGCGATGGTCGCCAGTCGTTGGACGTGGGTGCCCAGCAGCTCCGCGAAGATCTCCGTCTCCGCCTCGCACAGCTGCGGGAACTGTTCCGCGACGTGGGCGACCGGGCAGTGGTGCTGGCAGAGCTGCTCGCCGACCGGTGCGCTGCGCGCCGTAGCAGCGTACCCGTCGACGCTCAAGGCCTTGGCCAGCGCTTCGGCGCGCTTGTCGGGGGTCACGGCCTCGATCGCCTCGCGGTACGCGCTCGCCTGGGCGGTGATCCGGGCGCGGGCGAAGGCGGCGACCGCCTCCGGGCCGCCCCCCTGCTCGGCGATCCAGCGGAGCGCGTCCGCGGCGAGCTTGTCGTAGGACTGGTCGAAGGCGTCCCGGCCGCAGTCGGTGAGCGCGAAGACCTTCGCGGGGCGGCCACGCGTGCGCGTGCCGTACACCCGCTGCTCGCGGGCCTCGACGACGTCGTCGGCGGCCAGCGCGTCCAGGTGACGCCGGACGGCCGCCTGGGTCAGTCCCAGCCGACCGGCGAGTTCGGCGACGGTCGACGGCCCGTGGTCCAGGATGGACCGCGCGACCCGGTTGCGCGTCGAGCGCTCACCGGTCGCTAGCTCCTCCTGAGGGGCCCCCGTGGGGGTCTCCCGAGCCTCGCCGACGTTTTTCACAACGCCATTGTTGCGTAATTCCGCGGCGCCTGACAAGCGCGGTCCGGATCACCGGCCGGTGCCCTGCGTCACTTAGGCCTACCTAATCCGACCTGCGGGAACGATCATCTGATCGATCACCCGCCGCAGTCGGCAGGGGGAATCCGGTGGCGCCCGGCGCGCCCGTCCGCGAGACTCCCGAACCATGCCCACACCCCCTCCGACCGGCCCTCTTGTCACCCGGGACGGCATCGCCGCACAGCTGAGACTGCTCGGTGTCGAGACCGGTGAGACCCTCCTCGCGCACTCCTCGCTCAGCTCCCTCGGCTGGGTGAACGGAGGCGCGGTCGCGGTCGTCCAGGGGCTCCTGGACGCGCTCGGCCCGTCGGGGACACTCGTCGTCCCCACCCAGACGGGCGGTCAGTCCGATCCGGCCGTCTGGGCGAATCCGCCGGTGCCCGAGGAGTGGTGGGACCGTATCCGCGCCACCATGCCGCCGTACGACCCGCTGATCACCCCCTCCCTCGGCGTCGGCGTCATCCCGGAGACCGTGCGCACATGGCCGGGTGCCCTGCGCAGCGCCCACCCGCAGACCTCCTTCGCCGCCGTCGGCCCCCGCGCGCGGGAGATCACCGAAGGCCACGCCCCCGACTGCCGGCTCGGCGAGCTGAGCCCCCTCGCCCGGCTGGAGAAGCTGGGCGCCCGGGTCCTGCTGCTCGGTGCGGGCTACGACTCCTGCACCGCCTTCCACCTCGCCGAGTACCGGATACCCGCGCCCCGCGTGGAGGTCGGCCGGCCCGCTCCCGGCGGCGGCTGGGAGACGGTGATCGAGGTCTCGATCACCTCAGACCGGTTCGACGAGCTGGGCCACGACTTCGAGCGGGACCGGCCGGTCGTGCGGGGAACGGTGGGCGCGGCGGACGTCCGGCTGTTCCCGGTGGCGGACGCGGTCGCCTACGCCGAACGGTGGCTGCCGCTGCACCGGCCCCGTGAGGAGGGCTTCCGCCACCCCCACGCCTGAGGGCCGGGCGGCGTACCTAGACTCTGGACCCATGCGAAGTGAGCCGGTGGTCCAGGTCCAAGCCTTGGTGAAGCGGTACGGCGCGAAGACCGCGGTGGACGGCCTCGACCTGGTGGCCCAGCCGGGCGTGACCGCCGTACTCGGCCCCAACGGGGCGGGGAAGACGACCACGGTCGAGACCTGCGAGGGGTACCGGAAGCCGGATTCCGGCACGGTGCGTGTCCTGGGCCTCGACCCGGTACGGCAGTCCGCCGAGCTGCGCCCCCGCATCGGCGTGATGCTCCAGTCCGGAGGCGTGTACTCCGGCGCCAGGGCGGAGGAGATGCTGCGCCACATGGCGAAACTGCACGCGCACCCGCTGGACGTCGACGCCCTCGTCGAACGCCTCGGCCTCGGCTCCTGCGGTCGGACCGGCTACCGCCGGCTGTCCGGCGGCCAGCAGCAGCGGCTCGCCCTCGCCATGGCCGTCGTGGGCCGCCCGGAGCTGGTGTTCCTGGACGAGCCGACCGCCGGCCTGGACCCGCAGGCCCGCCGCGCCACCTGGGACCTGGTGAGGGACCTGCGCGCCGACGGCGTCTCGGTGATCCTCACCACGCACCACATGGACGAGGCCGAGCAGCTCGCCGACGACGTCGCGATCATCGACGGCGGCCGGGTCATCGCCCAGGGCTCCCCGGAGGAGCTGTGCAAGGGCGGCGCCGAGAACACCCTGCGCTTCACCGGCCGCCCCGGCCTCGACGTCGGCTCCCTGCTCAAGGCGCTCCCGGCCGACTGCACGGCCGCCGAGCTGACCCCGGGCAGCTACCGGGTCGTCGGCAAGGTCGACCCCCAGCTGCTGGCCACGGTGACGTCCTGGTGCGCCCAGCACGGGGTGATGCCCGACCGGATCTCGGTGGAGCGGCACACGCTGGAGGACGTCTTTCTCGAGCTGACCGGTAAGGAGCTGCGCTCGTGACCACGGCGGGTACGTACACCCCGAAGCCCGGAGCCGCCCCGCTCCCCCGCATGATCGCGGCGCAGGCGGCACTGGAGACGAAGATGCTGCTGCGCAACGGCGAGCAGCTGCTGCTGACGGTCGTCATCCCGACCCTGCTGCTGGTGCTCTTCAGCTCGGTCGACATCGTCGACACCGGCAAGGGCGAGGCGGTCGACTTCCTCGCACCCGGCATCCTGGCCCTGGCCGTGATGTCGACCGCCTTCACCGGCCAGGCCATCGCCACCGGCTTCGAGCGCCGCTACGGCGTCCTGAAGCGGCTCGCCTCCTCGCCGCTGCCCCGCTGGGCCCTGATGACCGCCAAAACGGCGTCCGTACTGGTCACGGAGGTCCTCCAGGTCGTCCTGCTGACCGTCATCGCCTTCGCGCTGGGCTGGTCGCCGCACGGCAACCCCGCCGCGGTCCTGCTGCTGCTCGTCGTGGGCACCGCCGCCTTCTCCGGGCTCGGCCTGCTGATGGCGGGCACGCTGAAGGCGGAGGCGACGCTGGCCGCCGCCAACCTGGTCTTCCTGCTGCTGCTCGTCGGCGGCGGGGTCGTCGTGCCGCTGGAGAAGTTCGGCCCGACGGGTGAACAACTGCTCGGCCTGCTGCCGATCTCCGCCCTGTCGGACGGCCTGCGGGACGTGCTCCAGCACGGCGCCGGTATGCCCTGGGGCGACCTGGGCGTCCTCGCGGTCTGGGCGGTGGCCGGACTGGCGGCGGCGGGCACGTTCTTCCGCTGGGAGTGACCCATGCCGCACGCGTCGGGGGTGCCCCTCGTGAACGCGTGCACAAGCGGCGGCCTACGATGGTGCGCGTGCCAAAGCTGAACCGCGCCGACGCCGAAGCCGCCCTGCGCAACCCGCTCGCCTTCATCGCCGACCGCTGGACCCCGGACCCCCGGACCGTCCGGCGGGCGGCGCTCGCCGCGCTCGTGATGTCGGTGGTCATCGTCGTGACCGGCGGCGCCGTCCGCCTGACCGGCTCGGGTCTCGGCTGCCCGACCTGGCCCACCTGCACCGACGACTCCCTGACCACCACCCGGGCCATGGGCTTCCACGGGGTCATCGAGTTCGGCAACCGCATGCTGACGTACGTGCTGTGCGCGGCCGTCGGCTGGGCGATCATCGCCGCCCGGGCCCAGAAGCCGTGGCGGCGCGGCCTGACCCGGCTGGGCTGGGCCCAGTTCTGGGTGGTCATGGGCAACGCCGTGCTCGGCGGCATCGTCGTCCTGGTCGGCCTGAACCCGTACACCGTCGCCGCGCACTTCCTGCTCTCCACCGCGCTGATCGCCATCGCCACGGTGATGTGGCAGCGCGCGCGGGAGGGCGACGCGGCGCCGCGTCCGCTGGTCGGCACGGCGGTGCAGCAGCTGGTGTGGTTCCTGGTGCTGGCGTCCGTGCTGCTCATCGCGGTCGGCACGGTGGTGACCGGGGCCGGGCCGCACGCCGGCGACTCCAGCGAGGTCGACCGCATCCCGATCGACTGGGAGACGGTCGCCAAGCTGCACGCGGTACTCGCCTGGATCGTGGTGACGCTGACCTTCGCCCTGTGGTTCGTCCTGAAGGCGGTCGACGCGCCGAAGGGCCCCCTGGCCCGGACGCGTGAGCTGTTCGTCGTGCTGCTGGCGCAGGGCGTGATCGGTTACGTGCAGTACTTCACGCACCTGCCCGAGGTCCTGGTCGCCCTGCACATGCTCGGCTCGTGCCTGATCTGGATCGCCACCCTGCGCGTCCTGCTGTCGCTGCGCGAGCGCCCGGAAGCCACCCTGGACCTGCCGGGCCCGGCGGCCGAGGTGCCGGTCGGCACACGCGCGTGAGTCACCCGTACGTGGTGACGAGGGCATCGATCGCCGGCCCCAGACAGGTCCGGGTCAGCCCGGCCCGCCGGGTGAGCCAGTCGGTTGCGGCGGGGGCCGGGGTGCCGTACCGGCGGCGGGTGATGTCCTCGACGACCTCCGCCGGGGCACCCAGCGCCGGAAGCTCGGTCAGGGCCTCCCGCTTGGAGATCAGGCGGCCGTCGCGCAGGGTCACCGTGGCCCGGGCGAAGGTCAGCAGGCCGAGGTCGACCCAGACGTCCTGCCGCCACAGCCGGGCCCTGTCCACCGCCGGCCGCCAGAAGTCGCGCTGGTCGCGTACGACGAAGTCGGCCAGCTGCCGGTCCGGTACCGGCGGGAGCAGGGCGGCCGGGGCCTCACCGTGCAGCACGCGCCCGAAGGCGTGCAGCTCGCGCCGGGTGACAGGGGTGACCGGCCGGCGCATCACCCGTCCGTGCGCCCAGGTGAGGTGCGAGCGGTCCACGTCGTGCAGGCCGGCCGGCGTGAGGTAGCTGCAATGGAGCCTGGCCGCGAGCGGTTCCCTCCGCAGCCTGCGGTGCAGCGCCACGAGCCGTCGTACGGTCCCCCGGTCCAGCGGACCCGGCAGCACGGCGATCAGGTCGAGGTCGCTGCGGCCCTCCTGGTAGTCACCGCCGGCCAGTGAGCCGTGCGCCCAGACGGCGCGGGGCCGCGAGGGCAGCAGTGCGTGCAGGAACCCGTCGAGCAGGGACGCGGTCGTCATCCGCTCAGTCTGGGCGCCTCACCCGAGCCCGTACACCCGTCGCGCGTTGTCCGCCGCGATCAGCTTCGCCACCCGCTGGGCGTCCTCCAGGGACCACGCGCCCTCGGCGACCCAGGTGCCCAGCACCCGGCCGAGTGCCTCCCGGAAGAGGCGGGCGCCGACGACATGCAGCTCCGGCAGGCCCTGCGCGCCGCTGGAGAAGAGGATCTTGCCGAAGGGGGCCAGCTCCAGGATCTCGGCGAGCACCGTGGCCGCCCGGGCGCCGGTGCGGACGAGCGCGGCGCCCGAGTCGGCGTAGACGTGCGGGAAGACACCGGCCAGGTGGGCGGCGTGGCGGTGGTACGGATAGCCGTGCAGCAGGATCAGGTCGGTGCCGAGGCCGGCGGTGGCCCGGACGAAGTCGGTGAGCAGCACCGGGTCCGTGCGGTCGATGCGGGAGCCGGGCTCGCCGAGACCCGCGTGCAGTTGCAGGGGCAGGCCCGAGGCGACCGCGATCCACAGCAGGTGCCGGAGCAGGACGGGGTCGGTGAGCGCGCCGCCGACGCGCCGTCCGGCCAGCCAGCGGCCCGCCGCGCCCCGCACCTCCCCCGGTCCCGGCGGCTCGGGCGCGAGGGCCAGGCCGTGTCTCAGGCCCGCGACGGAGGTGAAGGCGACGGCGGTGGCCGCGGCTCCGTGCACCGACTCGGCGAGGTTGGCGAGGAAGGACTCGACGGTGCCGGAGGTGTCGGCGACCTGCTCCGCGAGCGGTTCGAGCCGGATGATCTCGCGGGCCTGGGCCGACGCCGCGGAGGCCAGTTCGGCGGGGCCGGTGAGGTCGCCGGGCAACCCCGTGTCGACCAGGTACGTCGTGATACCGCTGCCGCGCAGCAGCCGGCGGCCCGACTCCAGGACGCCCAGTTCGCGGCGCCGGGCCAGATAGCGGGCGGGCGGGCAGTGCGGTTCGAGGCCGAGCAGGGGTGGGCACCAGCGCCGTACGGCGAAGCCGGTCTGGGTGTCGAAGAGGGTGGTGCCCGGGGCCGGGGGTCCCTCGGTGCGGGCCAGCTGGGCCTCGAAGGTGCCGAGGCCCAGTTCCGTCCGCAGTACGCCGTGGCAGTACTGGTCCACGAGGGACGGCGTCTCGATCATCCCGGTCTCCCCGCGTGCGCTGGCTTGACCGGCTAACGGGTGAACGGGGCCCGAGGTCGCGGATGAGCTCGGAGCTGCGGGTAATTTGGCGACTTCAGACCGTATGTGGCCGGCCGCGCCCATGCGGCCGAGCCGCATGTGGATACAGCCCGCGCCCCCTTCGGGGCGCTGCTCAGCCGCCCACCTGAATGCCGGCCATCCGCTTCCACTCGTACGATCCTGTCGTCACCTTCGCCGCGAACTCGCCGTCGAAGGACTCGTGGACCGTGATGCCCGCCTTCTCGACGGCCTTCTCGGCGATCTCGTAGGTCGGGGCCACCAGGTCGCCCCAGCCGCCGTCCTCGCCGACGAGGACGATGCGGGCGCCGCGTTCGCCGATGTAGGCCACCTGGCCCTCGGCGCCGCCGTGGGCCTTGGCGAAGGCGCTGATCTCCCGGGCGAGCTTGGCCACCTTGCGCTCGGCCCTCGCGTCAACCTGCTGCGTGTCTGCCATGGCCAGGATGCTACCGGCGAGTAGATCAGCTGGCGAGATCAGGGCTCTGTGACGTTCGTCAGCGCAGGAACGGGTCCACCGCGATCGCCACGAACAGCAGCGACACATAGGTGATCGACCAGTGGAACAGCCGCATCTCCTTCAGCTTCGCGCCCGTCACCTCGGCCTTGGCCCGGTTCTGCAACCCGTGCGCCTCCCACAGCCACCATCCGCCGGCGGCCAGCGCGACGGCCGTGTAGAACCAACCGGTGTAGCCGAGAGGGGTCAGGAGCAGGGAGACGGCGACCATGACCCAGCTGTAGATGACGATCTGCCGGGCCACGACCTTGTTGGAGGCGATGACCGGCAGCATCGGCACGCCCACGCGCGCGTAGTCGTCCTTCACCTTCATGGACAGCGGCCAGTAGTGCGGCGGGGTCCAGAAGAAGATCACCATGAACAGGATGACCGGCGCCCAGGAGAGCGAGTTCGTCACGGCCGACCAGCCGATGAGCACGGGCATGCAACCCGCGATGCCGCCCCACACGATGTTCTGCGACGTACGTCGTTTGAGGATCATCGTGTAGACGACGACGTAGAAGAGGAGCGCTCCGAGCGAGAGCCAGGCGCTCAGCCAGTTGACGGTGAAGCCGAACAGCAGCGTCGAGACGACCGCGAGGGCGATGCCGAAGACCAGGCACTCGGCCGGGCTGACCATGCCGGTCACCAGGGGCCGCTGCGAGGTGCGGTCCATCAGGGCGTCGATGTCCCGGTCGATGTACATGTTCAGCGCGTTGGCGCCGCCCGCCGACAGATAACCGCCGACGCAGGTGAGCAGGACCAGCGTGAGGTCGGGCACGCCCTGCTGCGCCAGGAACATCACCGGAACGGTGGTGATGAGCAGCAGCTCGATGATCCGCGGCTTGGTCAGCGCCACGAACGCCTTGACACGGGCCCCGAACGGCCGGTGACTCGGGCTCTGGCTCGTCCCGATAACCCCCGCAGGACGGGATTCAACGGCCGTCACGCACACCCCTGACAGAGACATCCCAGCAAGCCCCCCGTATGAAGTCCCGGTAAAGGCTCGCGCGTACCACGCCACTTTAGACGTTGCCCATACCCCGCCCTTCGCGGGGGTGGGGTCGTGTTGACGCACGCCCCATAAGAGGGGTCCCGGCACTCGATTGAGCGCTCAGATGACCGGCTCCGTATTCATGTGCCAAATGCCGTTCCCGGCCAGTCGGGAGGCGGATCGCGCGGACTCCCGGCAGTCTGGAAACACTCGAAAAAACGCACGTCCTTACGGGGGTAGGCTCGACAGCGGCCGGCGGGCGACAAGCACGCCGGCGGCCGGGTGGGCGCATGCCCCGACGACCGGCGACCGACATGTGGAGAGGAGCCCTGACCCAGGGTGAGCACCAAGCCGACCACCACAGACCTTGAGTGGACCGAGCTGGACCAGCGGGCCGTGGACACCGCCCGTGTCCTGGCCGCAGACGCCGTACAGAAGGTCGGCAACGGCCATCCCGGTACGGCGATGAGCCTGGCCCCGGCCGCCTACACCCTCTTCCAGAAGGTGATGCGGCACGACCCGGCGGATCCGGAGTGGGTCGGCCGCGACCGCTTCGTGCTGTCCGCCGGACACTCGTCCCTGACCCTCTACACCCAGCTCTACCTGGCCGGCTTCGGCCTGGAGCTGGACGATCTGAAGTCGTTCAGGACGTGGGGTTCCAAGACCCCCGGTCACCCGGAGTACGGGCACACCAAGGGCGTCGAGACCACCACGGGCCCGCTGGGCCAGGGTGTCGCCAACGCGGTGGGAATGGCGATGGCCGCCCGCTACGAGCGCGGTCTGTTCGACCCGGAGGCCCCGGCCGGCGAGTCCCCCTTCGACCACTTCGTCTACTGCATCGCCGGTGACGGCTGCCTCCAGGAGGGCATCTCCGCCGAGGCGTCCTCGCTGGCCGGCCACCAGAAGCTCGGCAACCTGATCCTGCTGTGGGACGACAACCACATCTCGATCGAGGGCGACACCGAGACGGCCGTCTCCGAGGACACCGTCAAGCGCTACGAGGCCTACGGCTGGCACGTGCAGCGCGTGGAGGCCAAGGAGAACGGCGACCTGGACCCGCAGGCGATCTTCGCCGCGATCCAGGAGGCCAAGAAGGTCACCGACAGGCCGTCCTTCATCGCGATGCGCTCCATCATCGCCTGGCCGGCCCCGAACGCGCAGAACACCGAGGCCGCGCACGGCTCGGCGCTGGGCGAGGACGAGGTCGCGGCCACCAAGCGCGTCCTCGGCTTCGACCCGGAGAAGTCGTTCGAGGTCGCCGACGAGGTCATCGCCCACACCCGCAAGGCGCTGGAGCGCGGTGCCCAGGCGAAGTCCGAGTGGGAGAAGTCCCTCCAGGAGTGGCGGGAGGCCAACCCGGAGCGGGCCGCCGAGTTCGACCGGATCAGCAAGGGCGAGCTGCCCACCGGCTGGGAGGAGAAGCTCCCGGTCTTCGAGCCCGGCAAGGGCGTCGCGACGCGTGCCGCGTCCGGCAAGGTGCTCCAGGCGCTCGGCGCGGTGATCCCCGAGCTGTGGGGCGGCTCCGCCGACCTCGCCGGGTCGAACAACACCACCATCGACAAGGACAGCTCCTTCCTGCCCGAGGGCAACCCGCTGCCGGAGGCCAACCCGTACGGCCGCACGATCCACTTCGGCATCCGCGAGCACTCCATGGGCGCGGAGCTGAACGGCATCACGCTGCACGGCAACACCCGTGTCTACGGCGGCACCTTCCTCGTCTTCTCCGACTACATGCGCAACGCCGTGCGCCTGTCGGCCCTGATGCACCTGCCGGTGACGTTCGTGTGGACGCACGACTCCATCGGCCTCGGCGAGGACGGCCCCACCCACCAGCCGGTCGAGCACCTGGCCTCGCTGCGCGCGATCCCGGGTCTGAACATCGTGCGCCCGGCGGACGCCAACGAGACCGCCATCGCCTGGCGCGAGATCCTCCGGCGCTGGACCAAGGAGTTCGGCAAGGGCCAGCCGCACGGCCTCGCGCTCACCCGCCAGGGCGTGCCGGTGTACGAGCCGAACGAGGACGCGGCCAAGGGCGGCTACGTGCTGTTCGAGGCCGAAGGCGGCGAGCCGCAGGTCATCCTGATCGCCACCGGTTCCGAGGTGCACGTCGCCGTCGAGGCGCGCGAGCAGCTCCAGGCCGAGGGCGTGCCCACGCGCGTCGTCTCGATGCCGTCCGTGGAGTGGTTCGAGCAGCAGGACCAGGGGTACCGGGACTCCGTGCTGCCGCCGTCCGTGAAGGCCCGCGTCTCCGTGGAGGCGGGCATCGGCCTGACCTGGCACAAGTACGTGGGGGACGCCGGCCGCATCGTTTCCCTGGAGCACTTCGGTGCCTCCGCCGACGGCAAGGTGCTCTTCCGGGAGTTCGGCTTCACCGCGGAGAACGTGGCCGCGAAGGCGCGGGAATCCCTCGCCGACGCTCAGCGCTGACGCTCATATACGACACGTAGGAGATGTAATTCCATGACAGACGCACTCAAGCGCCTCTCCGAGGAGGGCGTCGCGATCTGGCTGGACGACCTGTCGCGCAAGCGGATCACGTCCGGCAACCTCGCCGAGCTGATCGACCAGCAGCACGTCGTGGGCGTCACCACCAACCCGACGATCTTCCAGAAGGCGATCTCCCAGGGCGACGGCTACGACCAGCAGCTGTCGGACCTCGCCGCCCGCAAGGTCACCGTCGAAGAGGCCATCCGCATGATCACGACGGCGGACGTCCGCGACGCCGCCGACATCCTGCGGCCGGTCTTCGACGCGACGAACGGCCAGGACGGCCGGGTCTCCATCGAGGTCGACCCGCGGCTCGCGCACAACACCAAGGCGACCGTCGCCGAGGCCAAGCAGCTGGCCTGGCTGGTGGACCGCCCCAACACCCTGATCAAGATCCCGGCCACCCAGGCGGGTCTGCCGGCGATCGCCGAGACGATCGGCCTCGGCATCAGCGTCAACGTCACGCTGATCTTCTCCCTGGAGCGCTACCGCGCGGTCATGGACGCCTACCTGACCGGCCTGGAGAAGGCGAAGGAGCGCGGCCTGGACCTGTCCAAGATCCACTCGGTGGCGTCCTTCTTCGTGTCCCGCGTGGACACCGAGATCGACAAGCGGCTGGACGGCATCGGCACCGACGAGGCCAAGGCGCTGCGCGGCAAGGCCGCCGTCGCCAACGCGCGTCTCGCCTACCAGGCGTACGAGGAGGTCTTCTCCTCCGACCGGTGGAACGCGCTGGAGAGCGCGGGCGCCAACAAGCAGCGTCCGCTGTGGGCGTCGACCGGTGTGAAGGACCCGGCCTACCCGGCCACCCTGTACGTCACCGAGCTGGTCGCGCCGAACACGGTCAACACCATGCCGGAGGCCACGCTGGAGGTCACGGAGGACCAGGGCGAGATCACCGGCAACACGATCGCCGGCACCTACGAGCAGGCGCGCGCCGACCTCGACGCGCTGGAGAAGCTCGGCATCTCGTACGACGACGTCGTGCAGGTGCTGGAGGACGAGGGCGTCGAGAAGTTCGAGGCGTCCTGGACCGACCTGCTGAAGTCCACCCAGGCGGAGCTTGAGCGCCTCGCCCCTTCGGAGGGCTGAGTTGTCACCCGTTTCCGGTTCCGGAGCGAACCCGCTTCGTGACCCGGCCGACCGACGGCTCCCGCGTATCGCGGGGCCGTCGGGCCTGGTCATCTTCGGCGTCACGGGCGACCTGTCGCGCAAGAA
>NZ_JBVHWM010000010.1:0-161318 GCF_055564375.1 Streptomyces sp. NPDC029138 | reverse complement strand
GGGGGGGGGGGGGGGGGGGGGGGGGGGGGGGGGGGGGGGGGGGGGGGGGGGGGGGGGGGGGGGGGGGGTGGGGGGGGGGGGGTGGGGGGGGGCCCCCCCCCCCCCCCCCCCCCCCCCCCCGCCGTGTCGTCAGTCCGTGCCGAGGAGCTGCTTCATCTCCTTGATCTCGGCGTTCTGCGCGGTGACGATGGCGTCCGCCATGGTCTTGGCGGGGCCGTACTGACCCTTCTTCTGCTCGGTGGTGGCCATCTCGACGGCGCCCTCATGGTGGTCGACCATCATCGACAGGAACTTGGTGTCGAAGTCCTTGCCGGTGGCCTTCTTCAGGGCCGTCATGTCGGCGTCGCTCATCATCCCGGACATCCCGGACATCCCGGAGTGACCGGAGTGGTCCATGCCGGCCATGGGGACCTGCTCGCCCCAGGACGCCAGCCAGCCGGTCATGGTGCGGATCTCCGGGTCCTGCGCCTTCTCGATGCGCGAGGCGAGGTCCTTCACCTGCGCCGAGGCGGCCCGGCCGTCGGCGAGCTTCGCCATCTCCAGGGCCTGCCGGTGGTGCGGGATCATGCCCTGCGCGAAGGAGACGTCCTGGGCGTTGTGCGCGGTGGCCGACGCGCTCGGAGTGGCCGACGCGCTCGCGCCTGCCGAGGAGCCGTGGCCGGTGTGGCCGCTGCCGGCGCTGTCGTTGTCGCCGCCGCAGGCGGCCAGGACGAGGGCTCCGGTCACGGCGACCGCGGCGAGGGCGGCACGGCGCGTCAGGGTACGGATGGTCATGCGGGGAACTCCTGCTGTTCTGAAGGGATGTCGGGCACGCGTGAGCACGACCGCGGCACCTGCGTCGGCGCAGGGGCGGTCGGCCGGGGCGGCCTCTAGATCCGCAGGAGTTGGAGTTCCGCCAGATCGGGCGGGGCGCGGGCGCCGTCGGGCGCGGTGGCCGGACCGGGGCGCGGGCAGGCGGCCGGCGCGAAGACGGCCACCGGGTCGGGAGCCGGCACGGACAGCTGGGGGCCGCCGTCCAGCGCGCCCGAGGCACAGCTGGGGTCGGCGTGGTGCAGCCGCCCGCCGCCGCAGTGACCGGCGGCGTCCGGGCAGTCGCCCGGCGCGCTGATGGCGACCACGCCGTGCGCGGCCCGGGCGTGTCCGGCGTGTGCCATGCCCCCGCCGGGCGCCAGCGCGTGCATGCCGAGCAGCCCGGCCAGCAGGGCGAGCACGAACAGCGCGCGGTGCCGCCGCCGGGGCGGTCGCGGTGCGTGTGCTCGGGTGCCGGTCATCGCAGACATCGTACGGGTGCCGGGAGCGGCCGGCGTGCGGGGGCACACCGGGGCGCGGCCGGCGTGCCGAAGCGGAGTGGGGGCGAGCCGTGTTCTCGAGGTGCGCCCGCACCGCCCTCGACCAACGCCGCGAAAGCGAAGACGCACGTCAGCCGCCTCATGGCGAAACTCGGAGCCAGCGACAGATCCCCAGTGGTCGTCCTCGCGTACGAGTACGGGATGGCCAGCCCCGGTCGGCCGACGGACCAGCCGGGCCGCCGGACGGCGTCAGGCGCTGGAACGGGTGACCAGGCGGGTGGGGAGGATCAGCGGGGTGGGGTCCTGTCCGTTGATGAGCGCGACGAGCATGCGCGCCATCTCCCGTCCGAGAGCCGTGATGGGCTGATGGACGGTCGTGAGTGGCGGATCGGCGATCTGGGCGACGGCCAGATCGTCGAAGCCGACCACGGCCACGTCGGCGGGGACCAGTCGGCCGGCCTCCCGCAGCGTGCGCAGCGCTCCCGCTCCCATGTTGTCGTTGGCGGCGAACACCCCGTCCACGTCGGGGTGGTTCGCCAGCAGTGCGGCCATGGCGGCGGCTCCGCTGGGCTCGGTGAAGTCCCCCTCCTGCGGCGGGAACGGGTCGAGGCCGGCGGCGAGCATGGCGTCCCGGTAGCCGCGGTACCGGGCGCGCCCGGCCTCGGTGTCCAGACGCCCGCAGATCGCGGCCACGCGAGTCCGGCCGCGCGAGACCAGGTACTCGGTCGCCGCACGCGCTCCGCCGACGTTGTCGACGTCCACGTACCACCGGGGAGCCGGACCGACCGGGCGGCCGCCGAACACGACGGGCATCTCCGCCTCCTCGGCCGTACGGGCCAGCGGATCGTCCTCGCGCAGCGCCATCAGCATGACGCCGTCGGCACCCTTGGACCGAAGGAGTTCCGCCACCCGCTTGCGGCCTCGGTCGGAAGCGGCCAGGCACAGCATCAGATGCAGGTCGGCCTCCTCCAGAGCGGCCGACGCCCCCACGATCACCTGGGCGAAGAACGGATCCGCGAAGATCGACGGGTCCTCTCCCGAGACGACCAGGGCGGCCGCGCCTGTCTGACGGGTGGCCAGAGCGCGGGCGGTCGGATTGGGTACGTAACCGAGTTGCCGGACGGCTCGTTCGACGGCCTCACGTTTGGCGGGGCTGACGTGCGGAGCGTTGTTGAGCGCGCGGGAGGCCACGGAGCGGGAGACGCCGGCGCGTTCGGCCACCTCGTCGAGCGTCGGCGGCCGACGCGGCGCGTCTCCTGCCATCAAGTGTGAGCCTTTCCCTCTTGGCCGGACCGGAAGCATCTCACCCGGAGCGCTCGGTTTGGAAGCGCTTCCAGCCAGAGCGGGCAGATTACCCGTCGCATGCGGGGCGGTCCATACGCCGACTCTTGACAGTCCCGCTAGTGCACCACACGATACCGACCACACCTCAAGGCTCCCCGGCAATGCTGGGACCGCTTCCAGTGGGAGCGCTCCCAGCTCACTGCCGATCCTTCCAGGTGTCGTACCACCGCACTTCCTCAGCGCGTCGCGCGCCCGGGACGAGAGCGCGCGGCGCACCCCCTGCCAGGAAACCGAGGTACAGTCATGCGCCGCAGACTCCGCGCCCTCGCGGCAGCGCTCTTCGCTCTGCCGCTGGCGCTCGCCGCCGCACCGTCCGCGCACGCCGCCGACCCGACCACCATGACCAGCGGGTTCTACGTGGACCCCGACTCCAGCGCGCAGCGATGGGTCGCCGCCAACCCCGGCGACGGCCGGGCACCCGCGATCAGCGCCTCCATCGCCAACACGCCGATGGCCCGCTGGTTCGGTTCCTGGAGCGGCACCATCGGCACCGCCACGGGCGCGTACGCGGGAGCGGCGGACTCGAGGGACAAACTGCCCGTCCTCGTCGCCTACAACATCTACAACCGCGACTACTGTGGCGGGCACTCCGCCGGTGGAGCCGCCTCGCCGTCCGCCTACGCGACGTGGATCGCCCAGTTCGCCGGTGGGATCGCCAACCGCCCGGCCGTCGTCATCCTCGAACCCGACTCCCTCGGGGACTACGGCTGCATGACGCAGGCTCAGATCACCGAACGCCAGGGCATGCTCACCGGGGCCCTCACCCAGTTCAGCCGCCAGGCACCCAACACCTGGGTCTACCTGGACGCCGGCAACCCGGGCTGGGCCAGCCCCGCGACCATGGCCCAGCGCCTCCACGACGCCGGCCTCCGACAGGCCCACGGCTTCTCGCTCAACATCTCCAATTACTTCACCACGGCCGAGAACACCGCCTACGGCAATGCCGTCAACAGTGAACTGAACGCCCGCTACGGCTACACCAAGCCGTTCGTCGTGGACACCAGCCGTAACGGCAACGGCTCGAACGGGCAGTGGTGCAACCCCTCCGGTCGCCGTATCGGCACCCCCACGCGGCTGGGCGGAGGCGCCGAGATGCTCTTGTGGATCAAGGCCCCGGGCGAGTCCGACGGCAACTGCGGCGTCGGGGCCGGCTCCTCGGCCGGACAGTTCCTCCCCGAGGTCGCCTACAAGATGATCTACGGCTATTGAGCCACTGGCTCCGGTGACCGTGGCCCGGTACGTCCGCGCCCCTCGCGACCGGGCCACGGGCCCTGTCCGCCGCACGCGGGCCGAGGCCACCGATGACCGCCTTCCCACAGGCGATCGGCGGCCTCCCGAGGCGGTGGCCTCCCGAGGCGGCGGGCGCCCCCTCCTCCCTCCATCGACCAGGAGCAGCGATGAAAACACGCAGACCGAGGCGCCGCACGGCTGCCGTCATCACGGCGCTCACCGCCTGCGCCGCCCTCACCGCGACGCAGGCGCAGGCCACGCCCGCACAGAACGCGATCACCGCGACGCAGGCGCACGCCGCACCCGCACAGAACGCGATCACCCCGGCCACGAAGTTCTACGTGGACCCGCACAGCAAGGCCGCGAAGCAGGCTGTCGTCGACTTCCGGAACGGCGACATCGATAACGCCGCGAACATGGCCAGACTGGCGAGCTGGCCGCAGGCCGAGTGGTTCACCGAGGGCACGCCCGACGAGGCGCGCGCCAAGGTGAGCCATCTCGTCCGCCGGGCCCGGGCCGTGCACCGGGCCCCCGTCCTGGTCGCTTACAACGTCCCGGGCCGGGACTGCACGCAGTACTCCAGCGGCGGAGCCGCATCCTCCGCCGCCTACCGGCAGTGGATCGACGCCTTCGCCGCCGGCATCGGCGACAGCAGGGCGGTGGTCATCGTCGAGCCCGACGGCCTGGCCATGCTGCCCAAGGACTGCGGGCCCACCACCGACCCGACAGGCGAACTCACGGCCGCCCGCATCGCCGACCTCACCTACGCCGTCAAGACGCTGAAGGCCAAGCCGAGCACCGCTGTGTACCTGGACGCGGGCAACGTCCAGTGGCGATCCGTCGGCGACATGGCGCAGCGGCTGCTGGACGCCGGGGTCCGGTACGGCGACGGCTTCGCCCTGAACGTGTCCAACACCCATCCCACCGACCACAACGCCCAGTACGGCACCTGGATAGCGAAGTGCATGTGGTTCGCCACCGAGGGACCCGAGCAGGCACGCGGCCACGCCGATTGGTGCGCCAGTCAGTACTACTCGTCCGCCGCCCCTAACGACGGCGCCCCCGGCAACAGCGTCTCCTCCGCCGACCCCACCACCTGGCGGTGGACCGACGCCTGGTTCGACCAGAACGTGGGCGCCCCGCCGGCCGACGAGCTGCGTCACTTCGTGATCGACACCAGCCGCAACGGTCTGGGCGCCTGGAGTCCGGAGCCGGGCAAGTACAGCGGGGACCCGGAGGCCTGGTGCAACGCGCCCGGCCGTGGTCTCGGCCCGCGTCCCACCGCCGACACCGGGGTCCCGCTCGTCGACGCCTACCTGTGGATCAAGATCCCAGGCGAGTCCGACGGCAGCTGCACACGCAACACCGGCGGCACGATCGACCCCGAGTACGGCATCGTCGACCCGCCCGCCGGTACCTGGTGGCCCGACCAGGCCCACACACTGGCCCACAACGCGGCACCGCGCCTGACGTTCAACCACTGAACGGTCCCCGCCCTCATCCGTGGTGGCTGATGCCTCTCGTGAGGTGACTCGGCTCAGGGCATCCCGCGAGCCGCGATGAGTCCTGCGGCGTCCGGCGGTCGTACTGTCGAACCCGTCACCGAGGAGGACTTCTGATGCGCAGCGTGACCTATTCGATGAGCGTCTCACTTGACGGCTACATCGTCGGGCCGGACGGCGACTTCGACTGGACGGCGCCCGGCGACGACGTCTTTCGCTTCTGGATCGACGAGATTCGGCAGGTCAACATCCACCTGTTGGGACGACGGCTGTACGAGACGATGCTGTACTGGGAGACCGCCGACCAGGATCCATCGCTCGACGACTCCATGCTCGAGTGGACCGCCCTCTGGAAGCCGCTGCCCAAAGTTGTGTTCTCCACCACGCTGTCGGCGGTGCGGGGCCAGGCCCGCCTGGCCTCCGGCGGTCTGGCGGAGGAGATCGAGCGGTTGCGAGCCGAGCCGGGGGATGGCGACATCGCGATCGGCGGCGCGACCCTCGCCGCCGAGGCGGCGGCATTGGGTCTGATCGACGAGTACCGGGCCATGGTCTACCCCGTGCTGGTCGGCGGCGGCATCCCGTTCTTTCCCCGACGCGAGCGCCGGGTGGATCTCGAACTCGTCGAGACCCGCACCTTCAACTCGAGAGTCGTCTACCTCCGCCACCGCGTGGCGCGTTAGCCGGCTCCCCCGCCGAGCCCTGGGAAGAACGGGCCAGTCAGTGATCCTGCCTGGCCATCAGCTGTCTCGGCAAAGGGTCAGCATAAGGCCGCCCGAACATGGTTACAGATGACGACAGGTGCACATAGCCCGTGTGCGTGAATCCCCGCGGTGACCTGGGGAAACGCCGGTTCCAGGCGGAGCTGGCAGAGCGAGGAGCGAGCCGTGTTCTACTACCTGCTCAAGTACGTGGTCCTGGGTCCACTGCTCAGAGTGGTCTTCCGGCCCCGGATCGAAGGCCTGGAGCACGTGCCCGCGTCGGGGCCGGCGATCATCGCCGGGAACCATCTGTCGTTCTCCGACCACTTCCTGATGCCGGCGATACTGAAACGCCGCATCACCTTCCTCGCCAAGGCGGAGTACTTCACCGGCCCCGGGGTGAAGGGCAGGCTCACCGCGTTCTTCTTCCGCAGCGCCGGGCAGATCCCGGTGGACCGCTCCGGCAAGGACGCGGGGCAGGCCGCGATCCGTGAGGGGCTCGGGGTGCTGCGCAAGGGAGAGCTGCTCGGCATCTATCCGGAGGGCACGCGTTCGCACGACGGCAGGCTGTACAAGGGCAAGGTCGGGGTCGCCGTGATGGCCCTCAAGGCGGGGGTCCCGGTGGTGCCGTGCGCGATGATCGGCACGTTCGAGGCCCAGCCGCCCGGGAAGGTCGTCCCCAGGATCCGCCCCGTGGCCATCCGCTTCGGCGCGCCCCTGGACTTCTCCCGCTATGCGGGCATGGAGCACGAGAAGGCCGTGCTGCGGGCGGTCACCGACGAGATCATCCACGCCATCCTCACGCTGTCCGGGCAGGAGTACGTCGACGAGTACGCGGCCGTCGTCAAGGAACGGCAGGCGGCGGAGCAGAACGCGAGGCGCAGGTTCCCGCGGGCGCCGCTCAGTTGATCTGCCGTCGGCAGAACGAAGGCGGCCGGCCGGGGCCGGATGCCTAGGCTGGCCGTATGAAGACAGCTGTGGTGGTCGGGGCGAGCGGGCAGATCGGGCGTCCGGTGGTGGAGGCGCTGGCGCGGGACGGCTGGGCGGTGACGGCCGCCTCGCGCGGCGGCGGCCGGGACAAGGCGTGGGGCGAGGGGGTGCGGACGGTCCGGCTGGACCGCGCCGACGACTCGGCCCTGGCCGCGGTGGTGGGCGACGGCTGCGACCTGCTGGTCGACGTGGTCGCCTACGACGCCGGGCACGCGCGGCAGGTGACGGGGCTCGCGGACCGGATCGGCTCGGCGGTGGTGATCTCCAGTGTGTCGGTGTACGAGGACGGCGCCGGGCGGGGCTTCGACACGCTGGGCGAGCCGGACGGCTTCCCGGACTATCCGGTGCCGGTCCCCGAGACACAGCCGACGGTCGCTCCGGGAGAGGCCACCTACAGCACCCGCAAGGCGGCGTTGGAGCGGGAACTCCTAGATCCCGGCGCCGACTTGCCGGTCACGGTGCTGCGGGCGGGCGCGGTGCACGGGCCGTACAGCCCGCTGCCGCGCGAGCTGTACTTCGTGAAGCGGAACCTGGACGGGCGACACGACCGGGTGCTGGCGTACCGGGGCGAGAGCCGGTTCCATCCGGCGAGTGCCCGTAACATCGCCGAGCTGGTGCGGCTGGCGGCGGCCCGGCCGGGCTCCCGGGTGCTCAACGCCTGCGACGGTCAGGCGCCGACGGCCGCCTCGATCGGTGCCGCGATCGACGCCGTCATGGGGGTGGAGACCCGGACCGCCTGCCTCGACGGGCCGCCGGCCGGCTCGGTGGGCCGGACGCCGTGGTCGGTGCCGCGACCAGTGGTGTTCGACATGTCCGCCGCCGAGCGGGAGTTGGGCTACCGGCCGGTGGTGTCGTACGCCGAGAGCCTGCCGGAGACGGTCGAGTGGCTGACCGGGGCCCTGCGCGGCCGGGACTGGCGGGAGGTCTTTCCGCTGCTCGCCCAGGCCTACCCGGACCTGTTCGACTACGCGGCGGAGGACGCCTGGCGCGCGGCACGACAGGAGGGGCGGCCGGAGACGTCCGGCCGCCCCTCGTCACCGTGATGGGGTTACGGCTTGGGCGTGGCGTGCGGGGCGCAGGTCACGTCCTTGCCGTCCAGCGTGCCGTCGAGCAGGTAGGCGTCGACGCGCTGGTTGATGCAGGGGTTGACCAGGCTGGTCACGCCGTGGGAGCCCGCGTTCCTCTCGGTGATCAGGCGGGAGCCCTTGAAGCGCTTGTGCAGTTCGACGGCGCCCTCGTACGGCGTGGCGGCGTCACGCGTGGACTGGACGATCAGGACCTTCGGCAGTCCCTTGTGGGTCTTGACCTCGACCGGGTTGTACTGCTTGCTCGGCCACGTGGCACACGGCAGGTTCATCCAGGCGTTGGCCCAGGTCATGAACGGGTGGTCGGTGTGGAGCCGGGTGTTGTCCCGGTTCCACTTCTGCCAGCTGGTGGGCCACTTGGCGTCGGCGCACTCGACGGCCGTGTAGACGGCGTTGCCGTTCTCCGAGGAGATGTTGCCCGCCGTGTCCGACATGTCGGGGGCGGCCGCGTCGACCAGCGCCTGGGTGTCACCGGCGACGTACTTGCTGAAGACCGTGGCGACCGGCACCCACGAGGAGTCGTAGTACGGCGCGCTCTGGAAGAAGGAGATCAGCTCGGCCGGGCCGACGACCCCGCCGATCGGGTTCTTCTTGGCGGTCGCGCGCAGCTGGAGCCACTTGTCCTGGACGGCGGCGCGGGTGGTGCCGAGGTGGAAGGCGGCGTCGTTCGCGGCGACCCAGTCCTGCCAGTCCTTCCAGCGGCCCTCGAAGGCGACGTCCTGGTCGAGGTTGGCCTCGTACCAGATCTTCTCGCGGGAGGGGTTGACCACGCTGTCCACAACCATGCGGCGGACGTGGCCCGGGAAGAGGGTGCCGTAGACGGCGCCCAGGTAGGTGCCGTAGGAGACGCCGAGGTAGTTGAGCTTCTTCTCGCCCAGCGCGGCGCGGATGACGTCGAGGTCGCGGGCGGTGTTCGGCGTGGTCATGTGCGGCAGCATGGCGCCGCTGCGTTCGGCGCAGCCCTCCGCGTACTCACGGGCCAGCTTGCGCTGCGCGGTCTTGTCGGCCTCGCTGTCCGGCACCGGGTCCAGCTTGGGTGCCTTGACGAACTCCTGCGGGTCGACGCAGGAGATGGGTGCGGAGTGGCCGACGCCGCGCGGATCGAAGCCGACGAAGTCGTAGGCCTTGGCGACGTTCGCCCAGACCGGGGCTTTCGTCGTGACCCGGCGCGGGAAGCGCAGACCGGAGCCGCCGGGGCCGCCCGGGTTGTAGACGAGCGCGCCCTGCCGCTCCTTCTTGGTGCCGGTGTTGCCGATGCGGTCCACGGCGAGCTTGATCTGCTTGCCGTAGGGGTGGGCGTAGTCGAGCGGCACGCTGACCCAGCCGCACTGGATGGGCTTCTCGAGCCCCCAGTCGGCCGGGCAGTCCTGCCATGTGACGCCCGCCTTGGCGGCCCGGGCGGCGGCGATCTCGGCGCCCTTGGCCTCCCGGTCCTGCGCGGGCCGGCCGACGGCACCGGCCGTGGGTGCCGAGACCGCGCCGGCGATCAGGGTGGCGGTGACGAGTGCTCCAGCGGAACCGAGTGCCAGCAGGCGGCTCTTCGGTCTGTTCTCCCTCAAGTGGGCCCCTCCCCGTACCTCGCTGCGAGTTGTCAGGCGGGGATCCTCTCGGCTGTGGGTCGGCTGAGAACAGGGGTCGTCACCTATCTTTATCAATCCGATAACCGGATGATCATGTTCGATGCCTCGGACAGCCGTCTCCTCAGCCGAGTTCGGTCAGTGCCTCGTCCAGGAGTCTGCGCAGTCGCAGCGCGTCCGGCCCGACGGCGGTGACAAGGGCGGCGGGCCCCGCCAGGGGCACCAGTGAGGCATACTCCCCCAGCATCCGCGCGGCCGGTGGGGCTTCGGCGAACTCGGGGCGTGCGACGACGAGTTGGCCCACCGCACGGCACCCCGACAGCACGGCCGGCCCGTCCCAGCCGCCCGGCGCGCCGGGGCCGCAGGCCAGTTCCTGGTCCAGGACGGCCCGGCCCGCGACCCGCACGGTGAGCCGGCTGGTGAGGCGCCCGGGCTGCTCCCCGGCCCGCCCCAGCACCTGCTCCTCGCGCAGCACGAACCGGGCGCCGGCGGCGAGGTCGGCCCGGGTGGTGACACACAGGTCGCTGCCGCCGGCGGAGATCAACTGCTCGGGCAGCCAGTGCAGTTCGGCGCCGGCGGCCACGTCGAGCCGGACGTCGTACCGGGCCTCGCCCTTGGCCTGGCCCGGCAGGGCGAGGGTGGCGGCGGCCGATCCGACGCGCAGCCGGGCGCCCTCCTCCACCCGCGCGGCCAGCGCGAAGCGGTCACCGCCGAGCGGCCCGCTCATCGCGCCGACGACCATGATCCTCGCCTCGGCTCCGGCCGACCGGGTGCGGCGCAGCGCCAGCGGGCCCTCGCCGTCCAGGACCGGCAGGGCCGTACCGCCACGGCCGTCGGCGCGGGCGACGATCCGGGCGCTCGCCCGGACCCCGGTGACGGTCACGCCGTCCACGCGGCGAGCCGCTCGCGGACCCAGGCGGCCACGTCGGTGACTCCGGTCCCGCCACGCAACGACTGGAAGACGACGGGGAGTTCGGCCCGCTGCGCCTTGGCGTCGGCGGCCATCCGGGCGAGGTCGGAGCCGACGTACGGGGCGAGGTCGGTCTTGTTGACGACGAGGAGGTCGGCGGTGGTGACTCCGGGTCCGCCCTTGCGGGGGATGTCGTCGCCGCCGGCCACGTCGATCACGAAGATCTGGGCGTCCACGAGCCCCTTGGAGAAGGTGGCGGTGAGGTTGTCGCCGCCGGACTCGACGAGGATCAGGTCCAGGGGGCCGACCGCGTCCTCCAGGTCCTCGACGGCTTCGAGGTTGGCGGAGATGTCGTCGCGGATCGCGGTGTGCGGGCAGGCGCCCGTCTCGACGGCGGTGATCCGCTCGGGCGGCAGCACGGCCTCCCGAAGCAGGAACTCGGCGTCCTCGCGGGTGTAGATGTCGTTGGTGACGACCGCGAGGGACAGCTCGTCCCGCAGCGCCCGGCACAGAGCGGCGACGGTGGCGGTCTTGCCCGAGCCGACCGGGCCGCCGAGCCCGATCCGCAGGGCACGGCGGGTGCCGTCGGGGCGGCGCGCGTCGGCGCTGAGGGCGGCGGGGGCGGGGTGGGTGTGGTCGAGGTGCATGGATGCGGCTCCTGTGGTCGGTGAGTCTTCAGCCGAGCGAGTCGAGTGGGCGGGCGGACTCATGACGCGAACAGCCGCACGGGCCAGCCGGCGTGCCACTCCGCACCCACCTCCAGCAGGGGCGCCGAAGCCGCGGGCAGCGCGTCGACCCCCTCGTCGGCCACCCGCCGCGCGGCCTCCACGGCGGAGTCCGCCACGCGGTCCAGCTCGGGGGCCAGCCGGGCGAGAACGGCGGTCGCGTCGAACGGGGCGAGGCTCAGCAACCGCACGGTGGCCGTCGTCGGCCCGCTCACGCTCTCGTAGACCGCGCAGTGGGCCGCGTCCTCGGGCGCGAGCCCGGCCGCCCGGGCGGCGAGACCGAGCACGACCGGCTGATGGGCGCCCTTGGGGAACCGGCGGGCCACGGCGTCCAGTTCGGCGCACGGCCACGTCACCCTGGCGGCCCGCAGCAGCTGTCGGCCCAGGCGCCGCGCGGCGGCCCGCAGGGCCGGGGACGGCGTCCGCGCGTCGGCCGCCGCGTCCAGTGCGCCCGGGTCGGCGCCGAGGACGGCCGCCGCGGCGAGCGCGCCCGCGACCAGCCCGGAGGTGTGCAGCCGGCCCCGGCAGAACTCCTCCAGGCTCGGGGCGTCGGTGATCCGGCCCGCCTTGACGGCGGCCTCCGCCCCGCCGGAGTGCGCGTGCCCTCCGGCGGGGAAACGGCCGTCGGCCAGGACGAGCAGTGCTGACCTGGACATCAGAACAGGAAGTAGCGCTGGGCCATGGGCAGTTCGGCGGCCGGGGTGGCCTCGACCAGTTCGCCGTCGATGTGCACGGCGAAGCTGTCGGGGTCGATCCGGACGTCCGGCAGGGCGTCGTTCTCGCGCAGGTCGGCCTTGGTGACCGCGCGCGTGGACTCGATCGCCACGAACCGTTTGCCGAGCCCGAGCCGTTCCGGCAGCCCGTCCTCGATCGCCAGATCGGCCACGAAGTTGACGGAGTTGGCGGCGGGGGCCCGGCCGATGGCTCCGTACATCGGACGGGGCAGGATCGGCTGCGGGGTGGGGATGGAGGCGTTGGCGTCGCCCATCTGCGCGTACGCGATCTGCCCGCCCTTGATGACGAGGAGCGGCTTGACCCCGAAGAACGCGGGCTCCCACAGCACCAGGTCGGCGAGCTTGCCGGTCTCGACGGAGCCGATCTGGGCGGCGAGGCCCTGGGCGAGCGCGGGGTTGATCGTGTACTTGGCGACATAGCGCCGTACCCGGTGGTTGTCGGCGCGGCCGTCGCCGGGCAGCGCGCCCCGCCGGCGCTTCATGACGTGCGCGGTCTGCCAGGTGCGCAGGACGACCTCGCCGACGCGTCCCATGGCCTGGGAGTCGGAGGAGATGATCGAGATCGCGCCGAGGTCGTGGAGGACGTCCTCCGCGCCGATGGTGGAGGGGCGGATCCGGGACTCGGCGAAGGCGAGGTCCTCGGGGACGGCCGGGTTGAGGTGGTGGCACACCATCAGCATGTCGAGGTGTTCCTCGGTCGTGTTGACGGTGAAGGGCCGGGTCGGGTTGGTGGAGCTGGGCAGCACGTTCGGCTGCGAGACGACCGTCATGATGTCGGGGGCGTGGCCGCCGCCCGCGCCCTCGGTGTGGTACGAGTGGATGCCCCGGCCCGCGATCGCGGCGAGGGTGTCGCCGACGAACCCGGCCTCGTTCAGGGTGTCGGTGTGGATGGCGACCTGGATGCCGGTGCGGTCGGCGACCGTGAGCGCGGCGTCGATGACGGCGGGTGTGGAGCCCCAGTCCTCGTGCAGCTTGAGGCCGACGGCGCCGCCGCGGATCTGGGAGAGCATCGCCTCGTGGCTGACGGTGTTGCCCTTGCCGAGGAAGCCGACGTTGACGGGGTAGGCCTCCATCGCCTCCAGCATCCGGGCCAGGTGCCAGGGGCCCGGGGTGACCGTGGTGGCCTTCGAGCCCTCGGCGGGGCCGGTGCCGCCGCCGACCAGGGTGGTGACGCCGGAGGCCAGCGCCTCGTCGGCGACCTGGGGGCAGATGAAGTGGACGTGCGCGTCGATGGCGCCGGCGGTCAGGATGCGGCCGTTGCCGGCGATGATCTCGGTCTCGGGGCCGATGACGAGGTCGGGGTGGACGCCGTCCATGGTGTCCGGGTTGCCGGCCTTGCCGAGGGCGGTGATCCGGCCGTCGCGGATGCCGACGTCGGCCTTGACGACGCCCCAGTGGTCGACGACGACGGCACCGGTGATCACGGTGTCGGGGGTGCCCTCGGCGCGGGTGGCGCGGGACTGGCCCATGGACTCGCGGATGACCTTGCCGCCGCCGAAGACCGCCTCGTCGCCGGCGGCCCCGGGGCCGCCGGAGCGGTCCTCCTCGATCTCGATCAGCAGGTCGGTGTCGGCGAGCCGGATGCGGTCGCCGGTGGTGGGCCCGAACAGGTCGGCGTAGGCGGCGCGGGAGATCTCAGGCATCGAGGGCACCTCCGGTCTCGCCGCGCAGTCCGGGCACGATCCGGGCGCCGGTCAGGGGCACGAGTTCGACCTCGACGGGGATGCCGGGCTCGAAGCGGACGGCGGTGCCGGCGGCGACGTTCAGCCGCTTGCCGCGTGCGGCGGGGCGGTCGAACTCCAGGCCGGGGTTGGCCTCGGCGAAGTGGTAGTGGGAGCCGACCTGGACCGGCCGGTCGGCGGCGTTGAGGACGGTCAGCCGGGTGACCGCGCGGCCCGCGTTGCAGACGACGGGCTCGTCCGCGAACAGGATCTCTCCGGGAATCATAGCGGCCCCTCAGATGATCGGGTCGTGGACGGTGACGAGCTTGGTGCCGTCCGGGAAGGTGGCCTCGACCTGGACGTCGTGGATCATCTCGGCGACCCCGTCCATGACGTCGTCCCTGGTCAGGATCTTGCGGCCGGAGGACATCAGCTCGGCGACGGTGCGGCCGTCCCGCGCGCCCTCCAGGATGTGCGACGTGATGAGGGCGACCGCTTCCGGGTGGTTGAGCTTGAGCCCACGGGCCCTGCGCTTCTCGGCCACGTCGGCCGCCACATGGATCAGCAGCCTCTCTTGCTCGTGCGGGGTCAGTTGCACGTCCCACCTCACAGTCCTTGCTCCGGACCGTGCGGGGTCCGGTGGCCGCGGCCACCACGACGGGGATAGGTGTAACACACAGGCAAATCCCCGGAGTGTCATCACTCCGGGCAGAAAAACCCCTGGTGGCGTGGATCGGCAGGCTAGAACGCCGGAGTTTCAACGACGTTAACCAGACCTTGATCGGCCCATGACCGGCCGATGGGCCCTCGCGAAGACGCGGCTCAGGAGGCGCCCGGCCTCCGGTGCTCCGCCGCGATCCCGAAGCGCCGCTGTTCACGCGGCGCGGAACCGGCCTCGCGCACTCCGGACACCGAGCTGATGACCTGCTCCTCGGCCGGCTCGTCCAGCGCGTCGAGCCGCTCCAGGTCGGCGGCCGAGACGAGCGCGACCAGCGGCTTGCCGTGCCGGGTGACGACGACGCGCTCACCGCCGTACACCACGCGGTTGATCAGGTCGGCGAGTTCAGCCCTGGCTTGCGTCACCGGAATCTCGTAGGCCATACCTCCATCATAACGTCACGTACGTCCTGTACATTTTTTACAGAAGTCGAGCCCGTCAGGGCCTCGTCATGAGGAGGCGTATGTCCATGTCCCGACCGTCCGCCCGCCATGTCCTGCCCGAGTTCACCGAACGCACCGGGAGCGCCGTGCGCACCCTCGATCCGTACGCGAAGCTCTTCGAGGACCGGATCGTCTTCCTCGGCACACCGGTCGACAACGCGGCGGCCGGCGATGTGACGGCGCAGCTCATGTACCTCGAACACAAGGCCCCGGACCGGGACATCACGCTGTACGTCAACTCGCCGGGCGGCTCGTTCGACGCCATGGCGGCGATCTACGACACGATGCGGTACGTCAGTTGCGACGTGGTGACCTACTGCCTGGGCCAGGCCTCCGCCTCGGCCGCGGTGCTGCTCGCGGCCGGCACCCCGGGCAAGCGGTTCGCCCTGCCCGGCGCCCGCATGGTGATCGAGCAGCCCCGGCTGCCCGAGCCGGTGCGCGGACGGCCCAGCGACCTGATCCTCCAGGCCGAGGAGTTGGCGCGGACCCGGACAACCCTGGAGCAGATGCTCGTCCGGCACACAGGGCGCACGGCCGAGCAGGTCCACGAGGACCTGGAGCGTGACCTGATCCTGGACGCCACCGCGGCGGTCGCCTACGGTCTGGTGGACGGCATCGTGCCGAGCCGCCGGGACACGCCCGGCGCACCGGACGCGAGGTGAGCCGCTCATGCTGCCGGACCTCCCACCGCTGCCCGCGCTGACCCGTGCGGAGGGCGAGTTGATCGACCGTTACCTGGAGGCGGTCGACCTGCTGGGCCGTATCAACCCGGCCCGCCCCGGGGACACCTACCGCGGGCTGCGCGCGGCCCAGGCCCTGGTGCGCAAGGCGGCAGAGCTGCGGGACGCGCTCGCGCTGATGCATCAGCGGGGCGAGACGGAGCTGCACGGGGACACGCTGGCACAGGCGTTGCGGGTGCTGGACGGTGAGCGCCGGGCCGCTCGCGTCACGCTCCCGCCGGACGGCGTCGGCTGAGGCGGACGCTCCTCCGGTCCGGCGGGCCCCGCGCGTCGACACGCGCCGTTCGGACCGGAATTGAAACGGCCCGAACGACGTACCGCCGACCGGTGTATATCCAGATCGTTTTCCGGGCCTCCCGAGTTGCGCGGCGCGCGCGTCCATGAGCCGCCGGACAGTGCTTCGTCCCAGGTCGGGGGCTACGTCCGGGATCTGACGGAGGCTCGAACAGAGCAGTGTCCACCCGAACGGGTGAGTGGTGAGTAACGCCACAAATCCCCGATTCCGTTGGGATTTTCCGACAGTCGTGAGCCAAGATCCCTGTCTGACGACAAGCCCCCGCCACCGCGGCGGGGCGATCCGGGCGGACGCCGAGTCCTGCCGCCGCCCGGATGACCGGTCGACGGAGTGGATCGGCAGGAGTGGAGGACCCAAGCAAGGCGGGTCCCCGGAACGGATGTTCGTCTGTACGACATGGACGGGCGTCGGCTCCGGGCGACCCTTGGGGTGAAGCCGTGGCAACGCGGCCGGGCAACTTCGCCAGCCCGAATCCGACAGGTCATCCTTCACAGGCGGCTGACGAAGGGTTGCGCATGACTGCGCTCAATCGTGTCCCGTCGCTGATGGCCCGGGCCGGCACGGCCTCGGCCCTGACCCTCGCCGCCGTGGGCGGCTCGATCGCGGTGCCCGGCCTCGCCACCGACGCCTCCGCCGCGACCATGGCGACGAAAGCACTCAAGGTCGCGGCCTCCAAGAAGGGTGCCCCGTACGCGTGGGGAGCCACCGGGCCGCGCAGGTTCGACTGCTCGGGGCTGACGCTCTACTCCTTCAAGAAGGCCGGCAAGAAGCTGCCGCGCACCGCCGCCCAGCAGTACAACAAGACGCACCACATCTCCGCCAGAAGCCGCAAGGCGGGCGACCTGGTCTTCTTCCACTCGGGTTCGTACGTCTACCACGTCGGCATCTACGCCGGACACGGCAAGATCTGGCACGCCCCGAAGACCGGGGACGTGGTGAAGCTCGAGAAGATCTGGACGAGGAGCGTCTGGTACGGCCGGGTCAGCTGACCCTGTCTCAGGCCGGGAGCGGCTCCAGCAGCAGGGCCGCTCCCAGCGCCGTGAGCGCCACCCCGGTGCCCGCCCGCAGCCCACGGGCGGCCCGGGGCCGGCGCCGCCGTCTGCCGAGCCGGTCCACCAGCAGGGCGGCCATCCCTGCCGGAGCGGACGGGCGTCCCGGCCGCGGCTTCCTCCGACGCCTGGACGGGCCGCCGCGGCGCCCACAGGGTGCGCGGCCCGAACTGGAGCGCATAGGCGCCACCGTGACGTCGGCCACCGCCAGGGTGGTGTGCACGCGGAGCCCGCCCGGGGCGCCGAGCCACGACCCTCTGTACGACCCCACTCGCCTCACCGCGCTCATGGCGGTGGCGGTGGCCGGCTCGATCGCCCGGGCCACCGCATCGGCTCGGCTACACGCCGCTCACCCTCCGGCGAGGTGCTGGTCGCCCACGTCCGGAGGGTGCTCGACGAGCTGGAGCGGGCCCGGCACGAACTGGCGCGGCTGACCAGGTTCACCAGGGCGCGCTGTGGCTCGGCACCTTCCCGACCACCAGGGTGCACCTGCTGCCGCCCGTGCTCGGCGCGTTCCGCCGGGCGCATCCCGACGTACGCCTCTCGGTCGCGGACTACGGCCGCCGGCCGGGGTCACCGCGGTGGCGTCCGGCGAGGTGGATCTGGCGCTCACCCACACCTACCACCCGGCCGAGGCCGTCCCGGTGCCGGAGGCGGTACGGCTGGAGCCGGTCCTGGTGAAGGAGCCGCTCCTGGTGAAGGAGCTTCCTGGTGACCGCCCCGGGGCACGCGCTCGCCAGTGCCTCGTCCCGGCTGGCGCGGCGGAGCCGGCCCGGCAGCCGCCGATCAGCGTGGCGCCGCATGATGCGGTCCGGCGGGAGATCGAGGGCTCTGCTCGCCGAGGCGGGTGCCACTCCGGCGTTGCTGGTGCCGACGCCCGGGTACGCCGTGGGTGCGTGCTGGTCGGTGCCGGGCTCGGGGTGGCCGTCGTACCGGAGATGGTCGCGCGGACCGCGACCGCGCCGGTCGGGTTGCGGCCCCTGGAGGGCGGACGGCTGCGCCGCACGATCTCGGTGGTGTACCGCGCGGGCGAGAGGAATTCTGCGGCGGACGCCTTCCGGGCGCTGTTGCGGGGAGCGTTCGGGCGGCGCTTCAGGCCACGGCGTGCTGGCGGGTCGGGCGCGGATGGAGCGCGGCCGGCCGGTGCGCGTCGAGCAGTTCATCCAGGGAAGGGCGGCCGGCCGAGTGCGCCGGCCCGGGGGCCACGCTTGCCTGCCGTGCGCCCCTTGGCCGGTCCAGGAACGCCTCGGCCCCGCCCGGAGGGCTAGGGCTCCTGCTGGCCCGCCGGTACCGGGGCCGCCGGGAGCGTCCAGGGGAGTTCGATGGAGACCGTCTTGCCGCCCTCTCGGGTGGGGCGGATGCGGAGTCTGCCGCCGCACTCCGCGGTGAGCCAGCGGATGATGACCATGCCGCGGCCGTTGTCCTGCTGAACGGCGGCGGGCAGTCTCTTCGGGAAGCGGGGATGGCTGTCCGTGACGCCGATGCGCAGATGTTCGTCATGGTGCAGCGCGATGTCGACCGTGAAGGTGGGTGACTGGCCGAAGGTGTGCTGTACGGCGTTCGTGGCGAGTTCGGAGACGATGAGCCGCACGGTGTCGGCGACGTCGGTGTCGGACGGCAGGCCCCACTCCGCCAGGGTCCCCACGACGTACGAGCGCGCGGCCGAGACCGACGCGGGATCGCTCGGCAGAGTGACGGATGCTTCCAGGTGGTCTGCCATGGCGACGTCGTCCCTTTCCCACGGGGCCGTGGTCCGACAAGTGGCGGAGGGTTCGAGTACGGTCCCGGACTGGTGCTTGTTCGCCAGACTGCCACCAACGGTCCGGTCACGGGGGGCGATCCACCAAGATATGCATATATCTGTCGCTCGAAGCGGTGAACTCTGCGACGCGAGACCGTATGTGGGCGACCCGGAAGGAGTAAGGAGGAGCCCATGCAGAACGGTCCGGCGGTGCGCCGCCGCAAACTGGGCGCCGAACTGCGCATGCTGCGTACCGGTGCGGGGCTCACGAGCGGTGACGCGGCTCGGCTGGTCGGCTGGCACCAGTCGAAGGTGAGCCGCATCGAGACCGGGGCCAGCGGCGTGAAACCGGCCGATCTTCGGTTACTGCTCGACGCCTATCAGGTGCGGGACGCACATCTGCGCGAGTTGCTGCTGATGCTGTCGGGGTCGGAGGACGCGGGCGGCCGGCACCGCTGGTGGCACGCCTACCGCGGGGTGCTGCCGCCCACCTACCGCGACTTCATCAGCCTGGAGTCGCAGGCGAGCGCGATGCGCACCCTGGAGACGACGGTGGTGCCGGGCCTGCTCCAGACGCCGGAGTACGCCCGCGCGGTGACCCGGGCGGCCGTCAAGGACCTGGACGAGGACCGCCTGGACACGCTGGTGGAAGTGCGTCTGGCCCGGCAGGACGTGCTGCGTTCCGACCCGCCGCTATTGCTGAGCGCCGTACTGGACGAGGCGGTGCTGCGCCGCGAGGTCGGCGGTCCGGAGGTGATGGTCCGGCAGCTGGAACGGCTGATGGAGGCCGCCCGGCTGCCCCAGGTACGGCTCCAGGTGCTGCCGTTCGCGGCGGGGGCGCATGTCGGCCTTACCGGGCCTTTCGTTATCTTCTCATTTCCGAGCACTTCTGATCTGGACGTGGTTGTTCTTGACCAGTTGACGAGTAGCCTCTACCTGGAGCGGAAAGAAGACCTCATGGCCTACTCCGAGGCCTTCAACACCCTTCAGTTCCACGCCCTTTCCCCTGAGGAATCGTTGGACTACATCGCCGGGATAGGTGACGGCGCGTAAGGAGGCACCATGTCAGCTCTGCCTCGGAATGTCCCTGCCAGTACCGACCTGCATCCTGTGCGCTGGCTGCGCAGCAGCTACAGCACGGGAGCGAACAACTGCGTGGAGACGGCCCGGCCGCGCTCCGGCCCCGCGGCCGGACTGCTCGCCGTGCGCGACTCGAAGAACCCCGCCGGACCCGCGCTGCTCTTCTCCGCCGGCAGCTGGGCGGAGTTCGTCACCACGCTCTGATCAGAGAGGTCAGCACACTCCGATCAGAACCGATCACCCGTTCGTCACCCTCGTGCGACACACGGCCGTGTACGCCGACTCATGGTCGCGTTTCGCCGATGACTCGTACAGCGCGTTCGATCTCCGCCCCGGAGAGGTCAGCCCGGGCGGTCAGCCTCAGCCGTGAGATGCCGTCGGGCACGGAGGGAGGACGGAAACAGCCCACGGCCAGGCCTGCCGTACGGCAGTCGGCCGCCCAGCGCACCGCCTGCTCCGGGGACGGAGCCCGCACGGAGACCACCGCGGCGTCCGGACGCACCGCTTCCAGACCCGCGGCGGTCAGCCGTGCGTACAGGTCCGTGGCCACCTCGCGGGCCCGCGCCGCCCGTTCGGGCTCACGCTCCAGCAGCCGCAGCGCCGCTAGCGCGGCACCGGCCGCCGCCGGCGCCAGGCCGGTGTCGAAGATGAACGTCCGGGCCGCGTTGACCAGGTGGTCGATCACCCGGGCCGGGCCGAGCACGACCCCGCCCTGGCTGCCCAGCGACTTGGACAAGGTGGCGGTGACGACCACGTCCTCGGCGCCCGCGAGCCCGGCCGCGTACGGCGCGCCCCGGCCGCCCTCGCCCAGCACGCCGAGCCCGTGGGCGTCGTCCACGACGAGTCCCGCGCCGTGCTCCCGGCATGCCTCGGCCAGCGCGGCCAGCGGCGCCCGGTCCCCGTCGACGGAGAACACCGTGTCGGAGACGACGATCGCCGCGCCCCCGTGCGTGGCCAGCGCCTTGCGTACGGCCTCCGGATCGGCGTGCCCGACGACCTGTGTCTCGCCCCGGGCGAGCCGGCAGCCGTCGATGAGGGAGGCGTGGTTGCCCGCGTCGGAGACGATCAGCGAGCCGTGCGGGCCGAGCGCGGTGACCACGGCGAGGTTGGCGGCGTACCCGGAGGAGAACACGAGGGCCGCCTCGAACCCGCAGAACGCGGCCAGCGCCCGCTCCAGTTCGGTGTGCAGAGCGGTGGTGCCGGTGACCAGCCGGGAGCCGGTGGAGCCGCCGCCCCACGTCCGGGCGGCCTCGGCGGCTCCCTCGACGACCACCGGATGGCGGGTCAGGCCCAGGTAGTCGTTGCTCGCCAGATCGAGCAGCGGCGCGTCGGCGGGACGCGGACGCAGGGTGCGGACGAGTCCGGCGCGGCGGCGCGCCTCGGCCTGCTCGTCGATCCAGCCGAACGCCATGGGTCCTCCGGTGCTTTTGTAGGTAGCGGACAGACCCTAGCGGTACGACCAGCCGCCCATGGTGTGGCAATACCCACACGGTGAACCTGCTCCGTTGTGCGAAGTCTCCTTGGCCCGGGACGGTCCCGTAGGACAGGATCAGGCCTCATGGACCTGCTGAACACGCTGGTGGACAAGGGGCTTCGGCGCGAGCTGCCGACCCGCGAGGAAGCGCTCGCCGTGCTGGCCACCTCCGATGACGACCTGCTCGACGTGGTGGCCGCGGCCGGCAAGGTGCGCCGGCACTGGTTCGGGCGCCGGGTGAAACTCAACTATCTGGTGAACCTCAAGTCGGGCCTGTGCCCGGAGGACTGCTCGTACTGCTCCCAGCGCCTCGGCTCCAAGGCCGACATCCTGAAGTACACCTGGCTCAAGCCGGACGAGGCCTCCCAGGCCGCCGCCGCGGGACTCGCGGGCGGCGCCAAGCGGGTCTGTCTGGTGGCCAGCGGGCGCGGCCCGACGGACCGGGACGTGGACCGGGTCTCGGAGACCATCAAGGCCATCAAGGAAGAGAACGAGGGCGTCGAGGTGTGCGCCTGCCTCGGCCTGCTCTCCGACGGCCAGGCCGAGCGGCTGCGCCAGGCCGGCGCGGACGCCTACAACCACAACCTCAACACCTCCGAGTCCACGTACGGGGACATCACCACCACCCACACGTACGCCGACCGGGTGGACACGGTACGGAAGGCGCACGCTGCCGGCCTGTCCGCCTGCTCGGGTCTGATCGCGGGCATGGGCGAGAGCGACGAGGACCTGGTCGACGTGGTGTTCTCACTGCGTGAACTGGACCCGGACTCGGTCCCGGTGAACTTCCTGATCCCGTTCGAGGGCACCCCGCTGGCCAAGGAGTGGAACCTCACCCCGCAGCGCTGCCTGCGCATCCTCGCCATGGTCCGGTTCGTCTGCCCGGACGTGGAGGTCCGGATCGCGGGCGGCCGTGAGGTCCATCTGCGCACGATGCAGCCGCTGGCGCTGCACCTGGCCAACTCCATCTTCCTCGGCGACTACCTGACCAGCGAGGGCCAGGCCGGCAAGGCCGACCTGGAGATGATCGCGGACGCCGGGTTCGAGGTGGAGGGCGCCGACCAGGTGACGCTGCCGGAGCACCGGGCGGAGGCCGTGGGCTGCGGGGACACCGGGGGCTGCCACGAGGGCGGCGTCTGCGGGTCGGCGCCGGCGGTGGCGGGCGAGCCGCGGACCGACCTGGTCGCGGTCCGCCGCCGGGGCGCCGGGACGGACCTCGCGCCCAATGCCTGACCTCGGTGTGCCGGAACTGCTGGAGCTGGACCGGCGGCATGTGTGGCATCCGTACGGCCCGATGCCCGGGCGCGCGGAACCGCTCGTCGTGGAGGCGGCGAGCGGGGTCCGGCTGCGGCTGGCGGACGGGTCCGGCGAGCTGGTCGACGGCATGTCGTCGTGGTGGTCGGCCATCCACGGCTACAACCACCCGGTCCTCAACGAGGCCGTGCGCGAGCAGCTCGGGCGGATGAGCCACGTCATGTTCGGCGGGCTCACGCACGAGCCCGCCGTCCGGCTCGCGAAGCTCCTTGTCGACATGTCGCCTGACGGCCTGGAGCACGTCTTCCTGGCCGACTCGGGGTCCGTGTCGGTCGAGGTCGCCGTGAAGATGTGCCTCCAGTACTGGCGCTCGCTCGGCCGGCCGGGCAAACAGCGGCTCCTGACCTGGCGCGGCGGCTACCACGGTGACACCTGGAACCCGATGTCGGTGTGCGACCCCGAGGGCGGGATGCACCAGCTGTGGACCGGCGTGCTGCCCCGCCAGGTGTTCGCGGACGCGCCGCCCGCCGGGTACGACGAGGCGTACGCGGAGCATCTACGGGAACTGATCGCGCGGCACGCGGACGAGCTGGCCGCGGTGATCGTGGAACCCGTGGTGCAGGGCGCGGGCGGGATGCGCTTCCACTCCCCCGCCTATCTGCGGGTGCTGCGCGAGGCGTGCGACGCGCACGACGTGCTGCTGGTGTTCGACGAGATCGCCACCGGCTTCGGCCGCACCGGCGCGCTGTTCGCGGCGGACCACGCGTCCGTCGGCCCGGACGTGATGTGCGTGGGCAAGGCGCTGACCGGCGGATATCTGACGATGGCCGCCACCCTGTGCACCGCGCGGGTCGCCGACGGCATCTCGCGGGGCGAGGTGCCCGTGCTCGCGCACGGACCGACGTTCATGGGCAACCCGCTGGCCGCGGCCGTGGCCTGCGCCTCCATCGAACTGCTGCGGGGGCAGGACTGGCTCGCGGAGGTCAAGCGGATCGAGGCGGGCCTGCGGGCGGGCCTGGCGCCGGCGCTCGACCTCCCCGGGGTGCGGGACGTCCGTGTCCTGGGCGCGATCGGGGTCGTCCAGCTCGACCACGCGGTGGACATGAAGGCCGCGACCGACGCCGCCGTACGAGCGGGCGTGTGGCTGCGCCCGTTCCGCGACCTGATCTATACGATGCCGCCGTACGTCACCTCGGACGAGGACGTGGCACGGATCGCGCGCGCGGTGTGCGCCGCGGCGCGGGAGGGATGACATGCCGGTACTGGTGATCACGGGGACGGGCACGGAGATCGGCAAGACCGTCACCACGGCCGCCGTCGCCGCCGCGGCGCTCGCGGCCGGGCGCTCGGTGGCCGTGCTGAAGGCCGCCCAGACGGGTGTGCGGCCGGACGAGCGCGGGGACGCCGACGAGGTCGCGCGGCTCGCGGGCCCGGTCACGACCGACGAACTCGCCCGGTTCCCGGAGCCGTTGGCGCCGGGTACGGCGGCCCGGCGGGCCGGGATGGCGCCGGTGCATCCGCAGGAGGTGGCCGAGCGGGCCGCCAAGCTGGCCACCGAGCACGATCTGGTGCTGGTCGAGGGGGCGGGCGGGCTGCTCGTCCGGTTCGACGCGGCAGGCGGCACGCTGGCCGACGCGGCCGGGCTGCTGGGCGCCCCGGTGCTGGTCGTAGCGCAGGCCGGGCTCGGCACACTCAACGTGACGGAGCTGACGGCACGTGAACTACGGCGCCGAGGCCTGGAGTTGGCCGGGTTGGTGATCGGCAGCTGGCCCGCCGCCCCCGACCTCGCCACCCGCTGCAACGTGGCCGACCTGCCGGAGGTCGCCGCCGCCCCCCTGCTCGGCGCCCTGCCCGCCGGAGCCGGCACCCTCCCCCCCACCGAGTTCCGCACAACGGCCCCGACCTGGCTGGCCCCCCACCTGGACGGCACATGGGACGCGGAGGCGTTCCGGGTGCGAGAGGCGCCGTAGCCCTGCCGGGCCGGGGCGCCGGGGGGCCACAGCGCTGCCCGGCCCGGGCGTCGGCGGGGGCACCGCAGCTGTGTCTGGCGGCCGACGTTGGCGGGGCACCGCTGCCGTGCCGGGTCGCCGGCGCCTGCGCCTGCGGCGCCGGGTGGCCCCCTGAGTACGTGTGGGCAGCTTGCCCGGAAAAGCGCTGCCAAGCCCTCCGCGACAGGGACGGGCGCTCGCGCCAGGCTGGCCTCGCCGCGTCCGACCAGCAGGACCTATTCCCGCTTGCTGACCAAGCACGGAACAGCTCGCCCGGAACGACGCCGCCAGCCCTCCTCCACAGCGACCGACGGCCCCGTCAGCGTCGCCGCGCGCAGCCCTGCGGGACCTGACCCGGTGCCCCGCTGGGCAGGCCGCGGGCCGCTCGGTGGGGTGTGTCGGGGCGTGCCGGGGGACACTCTTCCTGAGGGCGTGCTGTCCAGGGAGGTTGCCATGCGGCTGCTGTCCACCCGTTCCGGCCAGGTGGCGCGGGGTCCCGTCCACCATCCGCTGTTCGCCCGTTACTACGCCCGGATCAGCGTCGGCGCCGAGTCCCGGCTCGGGATGGCCGGGATGCGGGAGCGGCTGCTCGCCGGGCTGTCCGGGCGGGTGATCGAGATCGGCGCGGGCAACGGGCTGAACTTCCGGCACTACCCCGGCACCGTCGCGGAGGTCGTCGCGATCGAACCGGAGCCGTTGCTCAGGCAGTTGGCGCTGGAGTCCGCGCTGCGCGCCGAGGTGCCGGTCGACGTGGTGCCGGGCGCGGCGGAGGCACTGCCGGTCAAGAGCGAGGCGTTCGACGCGGCCGTACTGTCGCTGGTGCTGTGCAGCGTGCGGGATGTCGAGCGGACGCTCGGTGAGGTACGGCGGGTGCTCCGGCCCGGCGGCGAGGTGCGGTTCTTCGAGCACGGGCGGGGTGGCGGCCGGGTGATGACGGTGACCCAGCACGCCCTGGACCGCACGCTGTGGCCGGCGCTGAACGGGGGCTGTCATCTCTCCCGGGAGCCGGTCGCCGCGCTGCGCGCCGCCGGGTTCCGCCTCGGCCCGCACCGGCAGGTACTGCTCCCGGAGAAGGGCCCGGCCCTGCCGACCTCCTACTGCGCGCTCGGCGTGGCCTGGCGGCCGAACGAGCCGGAGGCCCGCTGATCACAGGATCCAGCCGCGCAGCTCCCGCGCGATGTCGTCGACGCTCGCGGAGCCGTCCTTGACCAGCCGGGCGAGGTCCCGCACCTGTTCGGGCGTGGTGGCGACCTTCTCGCCGCTGGCGACCAGGTAGGCGTAGGCGACCGCCGAGGCGAACAGCGCGTTGGCCCGCTCCAGCGCCGGGACGTGGATCAGCAGTTGCAGCAGGGAAGCGGCGCGGGCGTGCGGGGTGTCGTACACGGGCACGCCGAATATCTCGGCCCGGTGCCGGGCGACGGCGGCGACCAGGGCGCCCCAGTCGGTGACCTGTGGATCTCCGGGGGTCTTCTGTTCGGCGAGCATGAGCAGCCAGGCGAGGTCGATGCTGAGATCGTTCAAGGGATCAGCGGCGGCCTTCACCGGCGTCGGTGCCGCGGGTCTCGGCGAACTCCTCGGCGAACACGGACTCGTACTGCTTCATGAAGTCGGCGGCGGCCTCGACGAACGTGCGGCCCGCCTCACCGGTGTCCTGTCTGACCAGCTCTTCGATGTAGCGGTTGACGCTCATCCCGCGGGCCAGGGCGCGCTCGCGGGCGGCGCGGGCGGTGCCCTCGTCCACGCGCACGTTCAGCTGGGTTTTCGCCATGCCTCGACGCTAGCGCCGGAATGCTAGCGGCGGCAAGGGCGCACGGAGGCACGGCACCGGACCCGCGCCTGCCCCGGCACCTGCGCTCGCCCAGGACCGCGGACCCGGTGCTCTTCCTCGCCGACGGGCGGATCGTGACCGAGACGGCACGGCCGACGGCCGAGGCCGTCCTGGAGAGAACGAAGCGGTTCGGAGCGTCGGCCCGGTCTGACCATGGAACAGGCGCCAGCCATGCCCCTCGTGCTGGCGGATCCGCTGGAGGAGGTCGTGGCGCGGGCGCAGCGGGAGCGGTTCGGGTTCTCGTACCTGACCGTGCTGGAGCCGTTCATGGAGGTGTTCGCGCTGGTGCTGGAACGGCTGCGCGCGGAGTCCGCATGACGGAATCCGAGGTGATGGGCGGGCGGATCTGATCATGATGAGGCATGACTGATCTACGTATACGCGCCGCCGTGTCCGACGACCTCGACGCCGTCCTCGCGTTCTGGAGGTCGGCCGCCGAGGGCACCAGCATCAGCGACGACCGCGCCGGTGTGGAGCGGCTGACCGGGCGCGACCCCGAGGCCCTGATCCTCGCCGAACGGGACGGCGAGCTGGTCGGCACGGTGATCGCCGGCTTCGACGGCTGGCGGTGCCATCTCTACCGGCTCGCGGTGCACCCGGAGCGGCGGCGGCAGGGCATCGCCTCGGCGCTGCTGGCCGCCGCCGAGGAGCGGTTCGTACGACTCGGCGGGCGGCGCGCGGACGCGATGGTGCTGGAGCGCAACGAGACCGCGCACCACGCCTGGCGTGCGGCCGGGTACGGGCCGGAGGAGCACTGGCGGCGCTGGGTGAAGCCGCTCACGGACTGAGACCAGAGGGCCGGAGCCGGGACCCGAGAGCTTCTTTGCTCATCCTTTACCCTTGACGGAGCACTCGGCCCTCTATGAAAGGTTGTGAGCGTCCGCCCATGGGCGAGCCTCCCAGTCCGCGACACCGCGCGTTCTTCCCAGCCCTGTCCGATCCTGGGACGGGGGTGACCCGATGACCGAAGTGCTCCTCCTTCTGGTGGCGATCCTGCTGTCGCTGGCCTGCGGCGCCTTCGTGGCGGCGGAGTTCTCGCTGACCACGGTGGAACGCGGCGAGCTGGAGCGGGCCGCCGAGCGCGGCGAGCGCGGTGCCGCCGGCGCCCTGAAGGCCGCACGGAACCTGACCTTCCAGCTGTCCGGCGCGCAGCTCGGGATCACCGTCACCAACCTGGTGGTCGGCATGCTCGCCGAGCCGTCGGTCGCCAAGCTGCTCGCCGGTCCGTTCCGCGCGATGGGTCTGTCAGGGACCACGGCGAGTTCGGCCGCGCTGGTCCTCGGCACGGCCCTGTCGACGGTGGTCCTGATGGTCGTCGGCGAGCTGGTGCCCAAGAACTGGGCGATCTCCTCGCCGCTGGCCATGGCCAAGCGGGTGGGCAGCGCCCAGCGCGTGTTCAGCGCCGCGTTCCGGCCCTTCATCACCCACCTGAACAACACGGCCAACCGTGTCGTGCGCCGGCTCGGGATCGAGCCCGCCGAGGAGCTGGCCTCCGCGCGCGGGCCGCAGGAGCTGGCCGCCCTCGCCCGGCACTCCGCCAAGAAGGGCGCCCTGGAGCCCGACACCGCCGAGCTGTTCGTCCGGACGCTGAACCTGGCCGACCTCACCGCCGAGAACGTGATGACCCCGCGTGTCCAGGTCGTCGCCCTGGACACCCAGGCAACGTGCGAGGACGTGGCCAACGCCACCCGGGCCACCGGCCTGTCCCGGTTCCCTGTGTACCGGGGCAGCCTGGACTCGGTCGTCGGCACCGCCCACATCAAGGACGTGCTGGCCGTCCCCGCCGACCAGCGGCGCCACCGCACGGTCGCCCAGGTGATGCGCGAGCCGCTGCTGGTGCCCGAGTCCCTGACCGTCGACCGGCTGCTGGACCGGCTCGGCGGCAGGCGCACCATGGCCGTCGTCATCGACGAGTACGGCGGTACGGCCGGGGTGGCCACCCTGGAGGACATCGTGGAGGAGGTCGTCGGCGACGTGAGGGACGAGCACGACCCCCACGAGACACCCGACCTCGCCCCCGCCGGCGCGGACGAGCGGGGCCGGGCCCTGTACGCGGCGGACGGCGCCGCCCGCACCGACCAGCTGGCGCGCGTGGGCCTGCGCGTGCCCGAGGGGCCGTACGAGACCCTGGCCGGCCTGGTCGCCACCGAGCTGGGCCGGATACCCGCCGCCGGTGACAGCGTCGAGGTGGCCGGCTGGCGACTGGACGTGGTCGACGCCTCGGGCCGCCGGGCCGCCCGGGTGCTGCTGCACGCGCCGCTGGACGACGAACGGCCCGTCGGGCCCACCGGAGCCGACCGTACCGCCGGGACCGCCCGGACCGCCGGGACCGCCGGGACCGATCGCAGCGGCGGGACCGATCGCAGCGGCGGGACCGAGACACGCCGTGGGACCGAAGGCCGCCGCGGGAACGAAGGACGCCGCAGGACCGAAGGACGCCGCAGGACGCGGGAGGGGACGCGATGACCGCCATACAGCTGCTGATCGGTCTGGCGACCCTCGTCGTCAACGCCTTCTTCGTCGGCGCCGAGTTCGCGCTGATCTCGGTCCGCCGCTCGCAGATCGAACCGCTGGCGCAGGAGGGCGACCGGCGCGCGCGGAGCGTGCTGTGGGGTCTGGAGCACGTGTCCGCGCTGCTGGCCGCCGCCCAGCTGGGCATCACGCTGTGCACGCTGGTGCTGGGCGTGGTCGCCGAGCCGGCCATCGCGCACCTGCTGGAGCCGGTGTTCCACGCGGTGGGCGTGCCCGTGAGCGCGGGTCACGCCGTTTCCTTCGTGATCGCGCTGACCCTCGCGACCTATCTGCACATGCTGCTGGGCGAGATGGTCCCCAAGAACATCGCGCTCGCCGAACCGGTACGCAGCGCGCTGGTGCTCGGCCCGCCGCTGGTCACGCTGTCCCGGGCGCTGCGTCCGGTGATCTTCGCGATCAACGCCTTCGCGAACGGGCTGCTGAAGCTGCTGCGGGTGGAGGCGAGGGACGAGGTCGCGGCGACCTTCACGGACACCGAGCTGGCCGAGATCGTCAAGGACGCCAGCGAGGCGGGCCTGATCGACAACCGGGCGCAGGAACGGCTGCACGACGCGCTGGAGCTGGGCAGCCGGCCGGTGCGGGACGTGGTCGTACCGCTGCAACGCGTCGTCTACGCGCGCGTGGGCGTCACCCCGGAGCAGTTGGAGCGGCTGTCGGCCGAGTCGGGCTTCTCCCGCTTCCCGGTGGTCGACACCGGCCGCCGGATCGTGGGCTACCTGCACGTCAAGGACGCGCTGGACGCCTCGCCCCAGGACGTGCCGTTCCGCCTGCGCGACATGCGGTCCATCGCCCGCGTCCGCGAGAGCACACCCCTGGACGACGTCCTCACCGCGATGCGCGGCAGCCGCACGCACTTGGCGGCGGTACTGGGCGACGACGGCCGACTGGCGGGTCTGGTGACGATGGAGGACGTACTCCGAGAACTCTTCGGCCAGCCGGTGCAGGGGTGACGACACGTGGTGGAGCGGGGCGCTCCGGGGCTGCATCGCGCGGCTGATCGGCGCGGCAGATCGGCGCGGCGGATGGGCGCGGCCGGGGGCTGAACCGGGCGACTGACGGGGGCGGGCTGCCGCGGGCTGCTGGCGGGGGTCCTTCCGACTGCGCGGGCGACTGACGGCGACGGGCTGCGCCGGGCGGCTGACGGGGACCGGTTGCCGCGGGCAGCTGGGCGGGGGGTGCGTCCGGCCGCCCAGGCGACTGACGGCGGCTTCAGGCTGCGGGGCGACTGACGGCGGCGGGCTGCGCCGGGCGGCTGGCGGGGGTCCTTCCGGCTGCCCAGGCGACTGACGGCGGCTTCGGGCCGCGGGGCGACTGACGGGGGTGCGTCCGGCTGCGCAGGCGACTGACGGCGGCTTCGGGCCGCGGGGCGACTGACGGGGGCGGGCTGCCGCGGGCGGCTGGCAGGGGTCCTTCCGACTGCGCGGGTGACTGACGACGGCTTCGGGCCGCGGGGCGGCTGAACGGAGGCGGGCTGCCGCGGGCAGCTGGTAGGGGTGCTGCCGGCTGCGCAAGCGACTGACGGCGGCTTCGGGCCGCGGGGCGGCTTAAGGGCCCAGGGCTGCCCAGGCCGCCGCTCAGCCACCCCTGCCCACGCCCAGCGCACCGGCGCCTCAGGTATAAACCCCCGAGCCGCACACAGCCCACCGGCAGCCCCATGCACAACCCCCGAGCCCGCACACAATCCCACCGGCGGCCCATCCCGCAGAACCCACCCCGCGCCACACACAGCCCCACCGGCAGCCCCAGCCCACAGAACCCACCCAGCGCCACACACAGCCCACGCACAGAGCCCGCCCCAGCCTCACCCGGTCCACCGGTAGCCGATCCCGAGCACCACCCCCGGCCCGCCGCCGGGTGGACGGCGTCGTACTGGATCTCCCGGGCCGACCGACCGGCGGGTATGGGACCGGGTTAGCATCTCTGTCGCCATGCAGACGAATCCCACTCCTCCCCCGTACACCAGCCTCGTCGCGATCGGCGACTCCTTCACCGAGGGCATGTCGGACCTTTTGCCCGACGGCTCCTACCGCGGCTGGGCCGATGTGCTCGCCGCGCGGATGGCCGCCCGCACGCCCGGGTTCCGGTACGCCAACCTGGCCGTGCGAGGGAAGCTCATCGGGCAGATCGTCGACGAGCAGGTGCCGGTGGCCGCGGCCATGAACGCCGACGTCGTCACCCTGGTCGGCGGGCTGAACGACACCTTGCGCCCCAAGTGCGACATGGGCCGGGTCCGGGACCTGCTCACCGAGGCCGTGGAACGGCTCGCCCCCTCATGCAGGCAACTGGTGCTGATGCGCAGCCCCGGCCGCCAGGGCCCGGTGCTGGAGCGGTTCCGGCCCCGCATGGAGGAGCTGTTCGCCTGCGTGGACGAGCTGGCCGAGAAGCACGGCGCCCTGGTGGTCGACCTGTACGGGGCGCCCGCGCTGGCCGACCCGCGGCTGTGGGACGTGGACCGGCTGCATCTGACGGCGGAGGGACACCGCAGGGTCGCCGAGGCCGTGTGGCAGACGCTCGGGCACGCCGCCGAGGACGCCGAGTGGCATGTGCCGATGGCGGCGACGGCCCCACCGGGCTGGGTCACGCGCCGGGTCGCGGACGTCCGGTTCGCCCGGCAGCACCTGCTCCCGTGGATAGGCCGCCGCCTGACCGGCCGTTCCTCGGGCGACGGCCTCCCCCCGAAGCGGCCGGAACTGCTGCCGTACGAAGCCGAGGCGTAGCCTCTCCGGCATGACCACGCGCGTCATCAGCGTCCGGGGCCGGATCCACGAGTTCGGTCCCCGGCTGGAGCACGCGCCCGCCGACGTGGTCTACGTCGGCCGCCGCTGGACGATGGGCGGCTGGGACCTCCCCCGGCACCCCCTGTACAACCCGTTCGCCTACGACACCCCGAAGAAGAAGCGGAACGGCACCCGGGCCGAGGTCATGGCCATGTACCGGGCGTATCTGCTGGAGCGGCCGGAGCTGCTGGATCTGGTGCCGGAGCTGCGCGGCAGGACGCTGGCCTGCTGGTGTGCGCCACAGCTGTGCCACGCCGATGTGCTGGCGGAGCTGGCCGACACGGAGGAGGTGACCGGGGTCTCGTAGTTTCCGCCGAACGCACCCATGGCGCTGGCCTGCACGAACCGCCAGTAGAATCTGGACACGTGACTTCTGCGCCCGCCAAGCCCCGCATCCCGAACGTCCTCGCCGGACGCTACGCCTCCGCCCAGCTCGCCACGCTCTGGTCCCCCGAGCAGAAGGTGAAGCTGGAGCGTCAGCTCTGGCTCGCCGTGCTGCGGGCCCAGAAGGACCTCGGCATCGAGGTGCCCGAGGCGGCGATCGCCGACTACGAGCGCGTGCTCGACACCGTCGACCTGGCCTCGATCGCCGAGCGCGAGAAGGTCACCCGGCACGACGTGAAGGCGCGGATCGAGGAGTTCAACGACCTCGCCGGGCACGAGCACGTGCACAAGGGCATGACCTCGCGTGACCTGACGGAGAATGTCGAGCAGTTGCAGATCCGGCTCTCGCTGGAGCTGATGCGCGACCGTACGGTGGCCGTGCTGGCGCGCCTCGGCAAGCTCGCCGGCGAGTACGCGGAGCTGGTCATGGCCGGCCGCTCGCACAACGTGGCCGCGCAGGCCACCACCCTCGGCAAGCGGTTCGCGACCGCCGCCGACGAGCTGCTCGTCGCCTACGGCCGGGTGGAGGAGCTGCTCGCCCGCTATCCGCTGCGCGGTATCAAGGGCCCGGTCGGCACCGCGCAGGACATGCTGGACCTGCTGGGCGGCGACGCGGCGAAGCTGGCCGAGCTGGAGAACCGGATCGCGCGGCACCTGGGCTTCTCGCAGGCGTTCACCTCCGTCGGCCAGGTCTACCCGCGCTCGCTGGACTACGAGGTCGTCACCGCGCTGGTGCAGCTGGCGGCGGCGCCCTCCTCGCTGGCCAAGACGATCCGGCTGATGGCCGGGCACGAGCTGGTCACCGAGGGCTTCAAGCCGGGTCAGGTCGGCTCCTCCGCGATGCCGCACAAGATGAACACCCGTTCCTGCGAGCGCGTGAACGGCCTCATGGTCATCCTGCGCGGCTACGCCTCGATGACCGGCGAGCTGGCGGGCGACCAGTGGAACGAGGGCGACGTGTCCTGCTCGGTGGTCCGCCGGGTCGCGCTGCCTGACGCCTTCTTCGCCCTGGACGGCCTGCTGGAGACCTTCCTGACCGTCCTGGACGAGTTCGGTGCCTTCCCTGCCGTCATCGCCCGCGAGCTGGACCGCTACCTGCCGTTCCTGGCCACCACCAAGGTGCTCATGGGCGCCGTGCGGGCCGGGGTCGGCCGCGAGGTCGCGCACGAGGCGATCAAGGAGAACGCCGTGGCCACCGCGCTCGCGATGCGTGAGCAGGGCGCCGAGCGCAACGACCTGCTCGACAAGCTCGCCGCCGACGAGCGGCTGCCGCTCGACCGCGAGCGGCTGGCCGCGCTGATGGCCGACAAGCTCTCCTTCACGGGCGCCGCCGCCGACCAGGTCGGTGTGGTCGTCGGCCGGATCGAGGAGATCGTGAAGCAGCACCCGGAAGCCGCCGGCTACACCCCCGGAGCGATCCTCTGACCCGCGCACCCCGCTCACCGCGCTTCACCCAGGCGGAACTGGAGGCCGCCCGCGACCGTCTCGTCCCGGACGTCGTCGCGGACGGCCTCCGCGTGCTCTTTTGCGGCATCAACCCGGGGCTGATGACGGCCGCGACCGGCCACCACTTCGCCCGCCCCGGCAACCGGTTCTGGCCGGTGCTGCACCTGTCCGGCTTCACGCCCCGGCTGCTGAGGCCGGCCGAGCAGCGGGAGTTGCTGTCGTACGGCCTCGGCATCACCAACGTGGTGCCGCGGGCGACCGCGCGGGCGGACGAGCTGACCGCCGACGAGTACGTCGAGGGCGGGCGGCTGCTGACCGAGAAGGTGACGCGGCTGCGGCCGAGGTGGCTGGCCGTGGTCGGCGTGACCGCGTACCGGGCCGCCTTCGGTGACCGGACGGCCCAGGTCGGTCCGCAGGAGCGGACGATCGGGGACACCCGGGTGTGGGTGCTGCCCAATCCCAGTGGGCTGAACGCGCACTGGACGGCGGCGACGATGGCGGAGGAGTTCGCCCGGCTGCGGGAGGCGGCGGGCCTGCCCGGTCAGGGCGGGTCGGTCTCCGTCACTATCCCGAGCAGCTGAAACGGCAGCTCCTTGTCCCACTGGGACACACCTATGGCGACCCAGCGGCCCGCCTCCGGCGCCCGCCACAGGTGGACGTCCGGGACGTGACCGCTGAGCCCGGCCCAGGGCTCGGCGATGTCCTCGCCCGTCATCGTCCGGTCGAGCACGCTGTACAGGCTGAAGCGCTGCGGCCGGCCCCACCGCTCCCCGAGACGCTCCGCGAGGCCGTCGCGGTCGGCCTCGTACTGCGCCTCCGTCTCGTCCCGTTCGCTGCCGTCGCCCTCCCAGCACTCCTCGCTCGTCTGTAAAGCGGCTATGTGATAGCCGGGCCCGCTCTCGCCGTGCTCCGTCCTGCCGTGCGCCGCGGGGAACTCCCGGGCGCACAGCAGGTCGATGAGGGTCAGGCACTTCGCGATGTCCATGGGATCCAGTAAAGCGGGGGCCACTGACAATTGGCGGTCCGTCAGTCAGGCGTCCCTGCGCCGCACGCTCCACCCGCCCGCCACCAGGGCCGCAGCCGTCCACAGGGCGGTCACCGCGAGCCCGCTCCACGGGCCCAGGGTGCCGTCCCAGGTGCTGTGCAGGGCGACTTGGCCGGCCCGGTCGGGCAGGAAGTCGGCGACACCGCCGGACAGGTCACCGACGACGAAGGACACGACCAGCAGGAACGGGATCAGCACGGAGAGGGTCGCGACCCCGCTGCGCAGCACGGCCGCGAGTCCGGCGGCGAACAGCGTCATCAGCGTCAGGTGCAGGCCGCAGCCGACGGCACCGCGCACGCCCTCGGCCCAGCCGGGAGCGGACGCGCCGAGCGCCGCCCGGCCCACCAGGAGCGTGACGAACCCGGTGAGCAGTCCGACGGCCAGCGCCGGCAGCGCGATCGCCGTCGTCTTCGCGGCGTACCAGCGCACCCGGTCGGGCACCGCCGACAGCGTCAGCCGCAGCGCGCCGCCCCGGAACTCCGAGGCGACGGCCGTCGTACCGAAGGCGATGGCGGCCACCTGCCCGAAGTTGATGCCGAAGAACACCGAGAACAGCGGGTCGGCGTCGTCGGCGTCGGCCGCGGCGAGCGCCGAGAACGCGGCGGTGGCGACGAGGACCGCGGCGAGGGCGCCCAGCAGGGAGCGCAGGGTACGGATCTTGATCCACTCGGCGTGGAGCGCGGGTGTGAACGACATGGTCAGGCCCCCTGGGGCTGTGCGGTGAACTCGGCCTCGGCCGCCGTCAGATCGAGGTAGGCCTCTTCCAAGGTGGCCTCGTGGGCGGAGAGTTCCAGGACGGGGACGCCCGCCTCGGACATCAGCCGGCCCAGGTCGTCCACGCGCGCGTGCCGTACGGTCCAGGACCCGTCCGCGTCCCGGGAGGCGTCGTGTCCGTGCCGGGCGAGGAGGTCGCCGAGGACGTCGGGATCGGTGGTGCGGACGCGGACGTGGGGCCGTACGCGCGCGTGGATGAACTCCCGCACCGGTGTGTCGGCGAGCAGGCGGCCCCGGCCGAGGATCAGCAGGTGGTCGGCGAAGGCGGCGGTCTCGCCCATGAGATGGCTGGAGACCAGGACCGTACGGCCCTCGGCGGCGAGCCGGCGCAGCAGTGCGCGGATCCAGATGATGCCTTCGGGGTCGAGGCCGTTGGCGGGTTCGTCGAGCAGGACGACCTCGGGGTCGCCGAGCAGCGCGGCGGCGATGCCGAGCCGCTGGCGCATGCCGAGGGAGTACGTCCGTACCCTTCGCCGCGCCACGGGGGCGAGGCCGGTCTCCTCCAGGACGGTGTCGACCCGGCGGGCCGGGATGCGGTTGCTCACGGCGAGGGCCAGCAGATGGTCGCGGGCGGTGCGGGAGCCGTGCGCGGCGCCCGCGTCGAGCAGGGCGCCCACCCGGCGCAGGGGTTCGCCGAGCCGCGTGTAGGGGTGGCCGCCGATCGTGGCGGTGCCGGCGGTGGGCCGGTCGAGGCCGAGGACGAGGCGCAGGGTGGTGGACTTGCCGGCGCCGTTCGGGCCGAGGAAGCCGGTGACCCGGCCGGGGCGGACGCGGAAGGTGAGGTGGTCCACGGCCCGCCGGCCGCCGTGGGCCTTGGTGAGGTCTCGTACGTCGATGCTGGTCATGGCAACAGCCTGGCGGGGTGCGGTGGTCGGCTCCTCCCCCGCCGGTGGAGACCGTCTCCCCCGTGCGGGGGAGGTCCGTTGTCAGTGGCGCCTGCGACGATGAGGTCATGGCTCGCTTTCTGCGCCCGCTGCTGCGCGGGACGACGTACACGCGCCTGCTGCATCTGTGGGTGCCGATGCTGGTGGTCAGCGTCTGGCTCTTCGTCGTCCCGTCGACCCCCTGGGTGCCCGCGCTGTTCCTCGTCCCGCTCGGTCTCGTGCCCGCGGTGCGCAGGGGCGAGGGCGTGCAGGCGCGGCTGCTGCTCACGCCCGGCGAGCCGGAGCCGGGTATCTCCGAGGCGCCGGCGGCGACCTGGCGGGACCGGCTGCGTACGGTGCTGTGGCTGGAGCTGCGGATGCTGCTCGGTGCCGTGACCGTGTTCGTCTCGGTGTGGCTGCCCATCCTCTGTTTCGAACTGGCGCGGTGTGCCTGGGCCGAGGCGCCGTCCGGGGTCCCGCTGCTGGACCGGCTGCCGCCGCACCCCGCCTGGGCCCTGCTGGCGCCCCTGCCGCTGCTCGCCCTGTACGGGGTGGTCGTCGGGCTCGGTGAGCTGGTCACGGCCGGTGCGCGCCGACTGCTCGGGCCGTCGGCGGCCGAGCGGCTGGCCACGCTGGAGGAGCGCACCGAGCAGTTGCTGGAACGCACCCGGATCGCACGGGAGTTGCACGACTCGATCGGGCACGCCCTGACGCTGGCCGTGGTGCAGGCGGGTGCGGCGCGGGCAGCGGGCGATCCGGAGTTCACCGACCGGGCGCTGGGCGCCGTCGAGGAGACCGGCCGGGCCGCGCTGGAGGATCTGGAGCGGGTGCTGGGCGTGCTGCGAGAGGCCGAGCGGCCGGTGAGCGCGCGGCCCACGCTGGCCGACGCCGGCCGGCTGCTGGAGTCGGCGCGGGCCTCGGGGGCGAAGATCGACGCGGAGGTGACGGGTCCGGTGGAGGCCGTGCCGGGCCCGGTGTCCCGCGAGGGCTACCGCATCCTCCAGGAGGCGCTGACCAATGTGCTGCGGCACGCGGGAGCCGTGCCCGTACGGGTCCGGGTCGCGGTGGGCGACGGGACGCTCGCCCTGGAGGTCCGCAACCCGCTGCCGGGAGCGATACCCGGCCCCGGGCGTGGCAGCGGACTGCGGGGCATACGGGAGCGGGCCGCCCTGCTCGGGGGCGCCGCCCGGACCGGCCCGGACGCGGGCGACTGGCAGGTCCGCGCGGAGCTGCCGGTCGGCTGATCTACGCTGACCGGATGCCGGTCACCGTACTCCTCGTCGACGACGAACCCCTGGTCCGCGCGGGTCTGCGGGCCGTGTTGGAGGCGCAGCCCGACATCGAGGTGGTGGGCGAGGCGGCCGACGGCGCGGCGGTCATCCCGCTCGTGCGGCAACTGCGGCCGGACGTGGTCGCCATGGACGTGCGGATGCCCTTGATGGACGGCATCGAGGCCACGCGCGCGGTGCTGCGCACCGTGGCGGAGCCGCCGAAGATCCTGGTGGTGACCACCTTCGAGGACGACGAGTACGTGTACGAGGCGCTGCGCGCGGGCGCCGACGGGTTCCTGCTGAAGCGGGCGCGCCCCGCCGAGATCGTGCACGCGGTGCGGCTGGTGGCGGAGGGCGAGTCGCTGCTGTTCCCGGCGTCCGTACGACGCCTGGCCGGCCGGTACGGCGACGGCGCCCGGCCGGCGCGGGCCGCGCTGGAGCGTGCCCGGCTCACGGAGCGGGAGGCGGAGGTGCTGCGGCTGATGGCGCGGGGGCTGTCGAACGCGGAGATCGCAGCCCGGCTGGTGGTGGGCGCGGAGACGGTGAAGTCGCATGTGAGCGCCGTCCTGGCCAAGCTCGGCGCGCGCGACCGCACCCAGGCGGTGATCGCGGCCTACGAGTCCGGGTTCGTGGAGCCGGGGTGATCGAACGGCCCGGCCGCGCGCGGAACCTGGCACTCGCCGGGGATGGACCGGGCCGAGTACGATCCGGCCAACACGCCCGCGAGCTGGGAGGACGGACGGTGGGGCAGCTGACCGGTGGCGATCCCTCGCTGCTGCGAAGGATCAATTCCGCGGTGGTGCTGCACGCGCTGCGTGCCACGGACTGCGCGACGCTCACCGAGATCACCCGCGTCACCGGACTGTCCCGGCCCACCGTCGAGGGCGTCGTGGAGGGCCTCATCGAGGGCGGCCTCGTCGTGGAGGCGGCGGCCGACGACGGCGGTGCGCGGCGGCAGGGGCGGCCCGCCCGGCGGTTCCGGTTCCGGGCCGAGGCGGGACATCTGCTGGGCCTGGAGATCGGCCCGCACCGGGTCGCCGCGCTCCTGTCCGACCTGGACGGGCGGGTGCTGGGCGCGCAGGCCAAGGAGGTCGGCGAGACGGCCCCGGCGGACGAGCGGCTGGACCGGCTGCGCGGGGCGGTCGCCGAGCTGCTGCGCCGGGCCGGGGTCGCGCGCAGCTCCCTGCGGGCGGTGGGCGTGGGCACGCCGGGCATCGTGGAGGCGGACGGCACGGTACGGCTGAGCACGGCCCTGCCGCAGTGGACCGGCCTGAAGCTCGGCGAGCGGCTGAGCCGTTCCTTCCGCTGTCCGGTGCTGGTGGAGAACGACGCCAACGCGGCGGCGGTCGCCGAGCACTGGAAGGGCGCGGCGACCGAGACGGACGACGTGGTGTTCGTGCTGGCCGGGCTGAGCCCGGGGGCCGGTTCGCTGATCGGCGGGCGGCTGCACCGGGGCTACGGCGGGGCGGCCGGGGAGATCGGCGCGCTGCATCTGCTGGGCCGGGAGGCGACGCCGGAGGCGCTGCTGTCCACCACCGACGAGCCGCTGCACCCGCTGGACGAGCAGGCGGTCGCCGAGGTGTTCGCGCTGGCGCGCAAGGGTGATCAGCGGGCCCGTGCGGCCGTCGAGCGGTTCATCCAGCGGCTGGTGCACGACGTGGCCGCGCTGGTGCTGGCGCTCGATCCCGAGCTGGTCGTGATCGGGGGCTGGGCGGCCGGTCTGGACGGGGTCCTGGAGCCGCTGCGGTGCGAATTGGCCCGCTATTGCCTGCGGCCGCCCCGGGTGGCGCTGTCACTGCTGGGGGAGGCGGCCGTGGCCACGGGGGCACTGCGGCTGGCTCTGGACCATGTCGAGGAGCAGCTGTTCGCGGTCGACGGCACGGTGACGCGGCGCTGAGCGTGGTGCCGGGAGGGCGCGGGTCGTCGTGCCACTGCGGCGGCGAGGTGGCCGGTCGCGCCCGCGCGGCGGAGCCGCACGGGTGATGCGGCCCCGCGCCCCTGGGCCGGCTGTCCGCCCGGCGTCAGGAAGCTCGCTTCTCCGGGTCGTGGTGTATTTCCACCCCGGCCGATTCGCCGAAGGTGAGCCGGCAGGTGTCGGCGCGGTAGGTCGCCACCGACAGTGCCGCGGTGCGGCCCTGGGCGAAGAAGCGGGTGGTGACGACGAGGACGGGCGAGCCGGGGAGGCGGTCGAGTTCCTTGGCGTCGTCCGCGCGCGCGGAACCCAGCTCGACGGCGCGGTCCTCCCCCTCCAGCGGCAGGTGCTGCACCTCGCGCAGCACCGCACGCGCGCGTGCGGCGCCGGACGGGGCGTCGATCGCGGTCAGGCCGGGCACGGAAGCCGCCGGGATGTAGAGCAGTTCGGTGGCGACCTGCTGGCCGTGGGACATGCGGGAGCGGCGGACGGTGTGGACGGGCTCGTCCGCTCCGGTCTCCAGGGCCGCGGCGACGGCGGCGGGCGGTGGTGCCTGGACGCTGTCGACGGGCTGCCAGGCGTCTCCGGGGGCGCCGGGCCAGGCGTGCTGTTCGGTGCCGACGGCCACGCCCACGCGCGGGGGCGCGACGGTCGTACCGACCCCGCGACGGCGCTGTAGCCGGCCCTCCAGCTCCAGCTGTTCGAGTGCCTGGCGGAGCGTGGCGCGGGCCACGCCGAAGCGGGCCGCCAGATCACGCTCGTTGGGCAGGATCTCGCCGACCGAGAACTCGGAGTCCAGTGCCTCGGTGAGCACGGTCTTCAGATGCCAGTACTTCGGTTCCGGTACCGATTCCAGCTGCGTGGTCCCCACCCTGTCCTCCGCAAGAGCCGTGGTCCGGCGGTTTTTAGCGCCCTTGTTTATTAAAGGTTGTTGCACTTCTCTGCGACCATAGGGCGGCCGTCACCCTTGGTCAAGACCAATCCTCGGTCCCTGCGCGAACGGACAGGGGACCTGCCCGCGCAGCGTTCACGCAGCGTTCGTGTGCGGCGGTGTGTGTGACATCGCGGCAAAGAGCCTGTCGCACGGCGGAGCCCCCGCCGGACGACGGGGGCTCGGGCACGCGGCGGGTCGGTGGCTCAGTGGCCGGTGAGGTGCCGCAGCTTGTCGGGGTTGCGGATGATGTAGACGGCGGTGATGCGGCCGTCGGCGACATCCACCTGGAAGAGGCTGTCGGGCTTGTCGCCGGAGAGGACCAGCAGGGCCGGGCCGCCGTTGGCCTCCAGGAGGCGGTAGGACATGTCCGCCGGGGCCGAGCGCGCGACGCCGACGAGGAAGCGGCCGACCTTGTCGGCGGTGTGCAGGACGCGCACCGGCGCCTTGGCCTTGCCGCCGCTGTCGCCGACCAGCCGGACGTCCGGGGCGAGCAGGGACATCAGCCCCTCCAGGTCGCCTCCGGACGCGGCGGCGAGGAAACGTTCGGTCAGGTCCCGGCGCCGCACGGGGTCGACCTCGTAGCGGGGGCGTCGTTCCGCCACGTGCCGGCGGGCCCGCCCGGCGAGCTGCCGTACCGCCGGCTCGGCGCGGTCGAGCAGCGCGGCGATCTCGGCGTAGGGGTAGCCGAACGCCTCGCGCAGCACGAACACCGCGCGCTCCAGGGGGGACAGCGACTCCAGGACGACCAGGACGGCCAGGGAGACGGTGTCGGCGAGCACCGCGCGGTCCGCGGTGTCCGGGGCGGTGTCGGCGAACTCGGTGAGGTACGGCTCCGGCAGCCACGGCCCGACGTACGCCTCGCCGCGCGACTGCACCTGGCGCAGCCGGTCGATGGCCAGCCGGGTGGTGACGCGCACCAGATACGCGCGCGGTTCGCGGACCCCCGCGCGGTCGGCCTGGTACCAGCGCAGCCAGGCCTCCTGGACCACGTCCTCGGCGTCGGCGATCCGGCCGAGCATGCGGTACGCGACGCCCATGAGGAGGGGCCGGTGCTCTTCGAAGAGGTCGGTGGCGAGGTCGGCGGTCACGGGTCCATCCCAGCCGACACGCCTTTCGCTGTCCACCCGGAATACCCGGCTCCAGGAGCGGTCCGGATCACAATGACCGCGGACCGCCGGCGGCCGGCGGCCGGTGACCGTGAGGTGGGCGATGCGGTACGCGGTGCTGGGCACGGGCGAGGTGGGCCGCACCCTGGCCGGCCGGCTGCTGGAGCTGGGACACGAGGTGACTCTCGGGTCGCGGACCCGGGACAACCCGATGGCGGTGGAGTGGGCCACGGCCGAGGCGGGCCGGGCGCACGCGGGGACGTTCGCGGACGCGGCCGCGGCGGGCGAGGTGGTCGTCAACGCGGTGGGCGGCCGGGTGGCGCTGGACGCGCTGGAGGCGGCGGGCGCGGAGCACCTGGCGGGCAAGGTGCTCGTGGACGTCTCCAATCCGCTGGCGTTCGAGGACGGGCAGCCGCGGCTGGACCCGGTGGAGTCGGACAGCGTGGCGGAGCGGATCCAGCGGGCGTTCCCGCACACGCGCGTGGTGAAGACGCTGAACACCGTCAGCTGCCAGGTGATGGTGGACCCGGGACGGGTGCCGGGCGTGCACCATGTGTTCGTGTGCGGCGCGCACGCCGGCGCCAAGCAGCAGGTGACGGAGCTGCTCGGGGAGTTCGGCTGGCCGGCCGACCGGGTGCTGGACCTGGGCGGCATCCGCTCGGCACGCGCGGTGGAGATGTATCTGCCGCTGCGGCTGGCGTTGTTCGGCCGTTTCGGGAACGCCGACTTCAACATCGAGGTGCGCCGGACGCGTTGAGGACCGTACGCGAGTCCGTACGACGGTGTGGGACCCGGGGGCTACCAGCCGGTAGCAATTGCTGACAAGCTGTCTACGGCGTCCGCCGGCAGCCCAGACGAGGAGCACCCCATGTCCGCCACCGTCTCCTTCACGGTCCCCACCCCGCACGGCCCGCGCGATGTGAGCGTGTCCTACGCGCGCGTGGGCCGCGGCGAACCGCTGGTCCTGCTGCACGGCATCGGCCATCACCGGCAGGCCTGGGACCCGGTCGTGGACATCCTGGCCACCGAGCGGGAGGTGATCGCCGTCGACCTGCCCGGCTTCGGCGCGTCCCCGGAACTGCCGCAAGGCCTGGCCTACGACCTGCCCACCACCAACTCCGTGCTCGGCGCCCTGTTCGAGGCGCTGGAACTGGAGCGTCCGCATGTCGCGGGCAACTCCCTGGGCGGCCTGCTCGCCCTGGAGCTGGGCCGGGAGAAGCTCGTACGGTCCGTCACCGCCCTCTCCCCCGCCGGTTTCTGGTCCGAGGCCGAGCGGCGGTACGCCTTCACGGTGCTGCTCACGATGCGGGGCATCGCCCAGCGGCTTCCGCTCCCGCTGGTGGACCGGCTCTCCCGCACGGCGGCCGGCCGCACCGCGCTGACCAGCACCATCTACGCCCGCCCCGCGCGCCGTTCGCCGGAGGCGGTGGTCGCCGAGACCCTCGCGCTCGTCGGGGCCACCGGTTTCGAGGCGACCCTGCGGGCGGGCGCCACCGTCCGCTTCACCGACGACCTGTCGGGCCTGCCGGTCACGGTGGCCTGGGGCACCCGGGACCGGATCCTCGTACGCCGCCAGGGCGTCCGCGCCAAGCAGCTCATCCCGCACGCCCGGCTGGTGCGGCTGCCCGGCTGCGGCCACTGCCCGATGAACGACGACCCGGCCCTGGTCGCGCGGGTCATCCTGGACGGCAGCCGCTGAGCACCGCTGACCGCCCTTCGGCCGGCTGGAGTTCACTTCCGGTTCGTGTGCGCGCCGCAGCGCCCCAGTAGGTGTGGCTCTGCACACTGGCCGGATCCCGTCCCTGGAGGCGCAGCCATGTCCCACCGTCCGCTCCCCGGTCGCCGCAGCGTTCTGCGCGGCTCCCTCGCCGCGTCGGCGGCCCTTACCCTGCCCGTGGGCCTCGGCGCGGCCCCGGCGTTCGCCCGCTCCGGACGCCCCTCGGCGGGCTGGGGCGTGCAGACCGGTGACGTGACCTCCGACGGCGGTCTGGTGTGGGTGCGTTCGGACCGGCCGGCCCGGATGATCGTGGAGACCTCGGCCACCGAGTCGTTCCGCGACCCGCGCAGATGGCACGGCCCGCTGCTGGGCGCCGACACGGACTTCACCGGCACCACCCGGCTGCACGGGCTGCCCTCCGGTGAGCAGATCCACTACCGGGTGCTGCTCGCCGACCCGGACGACCCGCGCCGCACCGGCGAGCCCGTGACCGGTACCTTCCGCACGGTCCCCCGGCGCCGCCGGGACGGCGTGCGCTTCCTGTGGTCGGGCGACCTGGCCGGCCAGGGCTGGGGCATCAACCCCGACCTCGGCGGCTACCGCATCTACGACGCGATGGCGAAACTGGACCCGGACTTCTTCCTGTGCAGCGGCGACAACATCTACGCCGACGGCCCGATCACCGCCACCCAGGCGCTGCCGGACGGCAGCACCTGGCGGAACATCACCACCGAGGAGAAGTCGAAGGTCGCCGAGACCCTCGCCGAGTACCGGGGCAACTTCCGCTACAACCTGCTCGACGCCAATCTGCGCCGGTTCAACGCCCAGGTGCCGTCGATCATCCAGTGGGACGACCACGAGGTGCGCAACAACTGGTACCCGGGCGAGGTGATCGCCTCCTCCGACACCCGCTACACCGAGAAGAGCATCGACGTCCTCGCCGCGCGCGCCCGGCGGGCGTTCAGCGAGTACTTCCCCCTCTCCACGCTGCGCCCCGGCACCAAGGAGGGCCGCGTCCACCGGGTGCTGCGCCAGGGCCCGCTGCTGGACGTGTTCGTGCTCGACATGCGGACCTACCGCAACGCCAACTCCACCGACGACCAGACCGTCGACCCGCAGGGCATCCTCGGCCGGGAGCAGCTGGAGTGGCTCAAGCGGGAGCTGGCCCGGTCGCGTGCGGTGTGGAAGGTGATCGCCGCTGACATGCCGCTCGGTCTCGTCGTACCGGACCCGGTGGAGAACAAGCCGAACTTCGAGGCGGTGGCCCAGGGCGACCCGGGCGCGCCGCTCGGCCGTGAGTTGCAGATCGCCGAGCTGCTGCGGTTCATCAAGCACCGGCGGATCACCGGCACGCTGTGGCTGACGGCGGACGTGCACCACACGTCCGCCCAGCACTACCAGCCGTCCCGGGCCGCGTTCACCGACTTCGAGCCGTTCTGGGAGTTCGTCTCCGGACCGCTGAACGCGGGCGCCTTCCCGGCGAGCGCGCTGGACGACACGTTCGGTCCGGAGCGGGTGTTCGTAAAGGCGCCGACCGCGTCGAACGTCTCGCCCGCGGGCGGGTACCAGTTCTTCGGCGAGGTCGACATCGACGGGGACAGCGGCGAACTGACGGTACGGCTGCGGGAGCAGGACGGCACCGTGCTGTTCACGCGGACGCTTCAGCCGGGTCGGGTCGGTCAGTAGACCGTACCCGCGGGTCCGCCCACGACGTCCCGGACGTTCGGGCCGGGCCGAGCACCGGTGTCACCCGCCGGTGCGCGTCCCGGCCCCCGCGCTCGCCAACCTCCCTAATGGCGAGCGTATTCGCAGGTCAGGCCGATTGTCAGTGGTCGCCTCTACGGTTTTTCCATGACGCGATCTCTACAGGCCGTGGCCTATCGGCGACCCTCCGCGCTGCACTCCTCGGCGGACGGGCGCCGGCTCGGGCTGGAAACGTCCCGGGGCGCCACCCCCACGGGTGTGAAGGACCATCCCCGTTTCTTCACGGGCTTCCTGACCTCGCCTCAGATCGCCGCGGCGGCCCTGCTGGCCGTCGCCGACGTGGCGGCGGCGCGCTACTACCAGCCGCAGCTGCGCGCCTCGCTCGACCCCGTCGTGACGGGCAACGGCGACCGGCTGCGCTTCGAGTCCTTCTCCGGCTGCGGCGGGGTGTACGCGCGCCTGGACGTGCTCGCCCCGGGCCTCGACGGCGGCGAGGTGGGGCACGGCACGACGAACGTCGACGTCAACGACCCGCTGCGCGAGGCCCTGTCCCGGCTCGGCACGGACGATCCGCTGCATCTGCGGGTCGGCCCGGGCGAGCTGGCGGTGACCACGCTGGACGGCCCGGTCGTGGAGAAGAAGGTCCCGCTGCCCGACCGGTGGCTGCGCGGCTTCGCCGAGGCCCAGGTGATAGCGGCCGGCTTCGACCTGCGGGCGGAGCTGCCGGCGGACGAGGCGGTGCGGTTCCTGCGCGGCCTGCCCGGGCCGGGCGGGGGACGGCGGGCCCCGGGCGGGCCGCGCTGGGTGGTGCCGGTGGGCCGGGGGCTGCGGCCGACGACGCGGGCGGTGCCGGGTGCGGTCTGCCTGCCGGGCCCGGAGCGGCTGGCGGCGCTCCAACGGGTGCTGCGGCACGCGACGGCCCTGCGGGTCTACGGCCCCGCGCGCGGCGGTGGCGGTACGGCGGCGTCGGCCGCCGCCTGGGAGGTCGTCCTGCCCGGGATGCGGCTCACGCTCACCCTGTCCCCCGACGCCTCGCGCGGCTTCTCGGGCGAGGGCGGTGTGCTGGACGCGCTCGCCACGGAGGAGGCCGCCGGGGACGCCGAGCTGATCGCCGTGCTGCTGGCCTGGGAACCCCGCATCGAGGTGGCGGGCCTCGCGTCGGCCTCGGGCCTGCCGCCCGAGCGGGTGCGCGCGGCCCTGGCCCGCCTCGGCACCTCGGGCCGGGTCGGGTACGACACGGCGGAGGCGGCGTACTTCCACCGGCAGCTGCCCTACGACGCCGCGCGCGTCGAGCGGCACAATCCACGGCTTCGCTCGGCGCGGGCCCTGGTGGCGGCGGGTGCGGTGGCCCTGGACGGCGCGCTGGCGACGGTGACCGCCGAGGACGGGCACGCGCACCGGGTCCGGGACGAGGCGGGCGTGCTCAGTTGCAGCTGTCTGTGGTGGGCGAGGTACCGGGGCGGGCGCGGGCCGTGCACGCACGCGCTGGCGGTGCGGATGGTGCGGCGGGGCGCCGCGACGGGTCAGGACATGGCGATCGACGGGGGTGTGCGATGACCGCGCTGACGGAGGCGGTACGGGCCGGGAGCACGGCGGACGCGCTACGGCTGGTGACAGGCATGACGAACGCCGAACGGCGGGTTTGCCTGGCCGAGTTGAAGGAGCTGCGCAAAGAGCTGCGCGGCGTTCCGGTCTGGGGGAACGGGACGGAGCGGGTCCGCCGGGCGCTGCACCTGGCCGGGGCCGCCTGCCACACGGGAGCCGCGGCGGCCGCCGCCTGGCTCGCGGCGAGCGACATGCGCTGGAGCCAGGCGCCCGCCGACGCGCTGCTGCGCGCACTGGAGTCCCGGGACGCGGGCTGGCTGGCCGACGTGGCCCACCGGCTGGCGCGGCGCCCCGCCTCCACACGCGTGGGGTACGAGCTGATGGCGGGACTGGTCAGCCGGGCGGGATGCGAGGTGCCGGTGACGGACGCCTATGTGATCGGCTGGGTCCGGCACATCAGCGGCCGGAGCCTGAGCCAGGACGGCATGGCCGCTTTGCTGCGCCGTGAGCAGCACCTCGCCCCGCTGGTCGGCGGGCTGTTCACCCTCTCGGACGTCGGCGAGGCCCGCTGGCTGCTCGAGGAGGGACCGGGCTGGTGGCAGAGCTCCGTGGCGGCACTGGCCGGGGAAGGCCTCCTGGACCGGACGCCGCTGATCGACGCCTGCGTCGCCCGGCTGCTGCGCGGCGGCGGCCCCACCGACCACCGGATCTTCCTGCCGTTCCTGACGGAACTCGCGCTCACCCGGGAAGAGGAGCGGGCGCGGATACCGGACTGGACGGCGCTGGCCCGCGACGCGGCCTCCCCTGTCGCCTCCCACGCGCAGACGGTGCTGACCGCCCTGGCGCTGGACGGTGACCTGACGACGCGCCAGCTGGCCGAGGCCTCCGCAGGCCTGCTGTTCCGTAAGGAGAAGAAACTCGTGCGGGCCCAGCTGGTCCTGCTCGGCAAGGTGCTCGCCCGCGACCTCCCCTCGGCGGCGCGGCTGCTGCCGGTGGTGGCCCAGGCGTTCGGGCACGAGGACACCCAGGTTCAGGAGCGGGCGCTCAAGCTCGTCGAGCGGCACGTGAAGCGGCTCGACTGTGCGGAGACGCGGGGGGAACTCGCTGCCGCCTCCGGTCAGTTGACCCCGGTGCTGCGCGCCCGGGCCGCCGCCGCGCTGGGTGTCGCCGCGGTCGCTGCCGAGCAGGTGTGCGAGGAGGTGCTGCCGCCCGCCCCGGAGCCGGTACGGCTGGAGCCGGCCCCGGCGACAGTGGAAGAACTGGCCGAGGAGCTGTCGGCGCTGCTGGTCTCCGGCGGTGACGTGGCCGCGTTCGAGCGGGCGCTGGACGGTCTGGTGCGCCGCGCCTACGCGGACCCGGACGCGCTGCGCGAGGCGCTCGCACCGGTGATCGCCCGCCGCTGGTGGGCGGCGGACGAGCCCCGTCAGTGGCCGCGCGTGGACGACATGTTCAGCAACACCCGCTACGGCACCATCGACGCCCAGGACGGCCTCGATCTCCTCCTCGCGACCTTGCACGGCAAGGTGAGCACGGCCACCCTCCACGCGGCGACACGGCAGGGCCCGAAGGAACGCGAGTGCGCGCACGGCGGACTCTCCCGGGTCTTCGACGCCCGGCTCCGCGAGGTGGCCTACCGCCTGCGCACCGAGCCGCTGCCGCTGCTCCTGGCCACGCCCACCTGGAGCACGGGCCTGCTGGAGCCGGCGGAACTGGTGGACCGCCTCGCGGAGTACCGGCGCCTGGACGCCCGGGTCGGCGCGATGGACTTCGCCCAGGCTCTGCTGCGCGTGCGCAGGGGCGACCGTGCCGCGGCCGAGGAGGCGGCTGCGCGGGCGAAGGCGCTCGGCACCCGGGAGGGCGGACGGCTCGCCCGCCGGCTGACCACCGGCACCCCGGCTCCGGGCGACCGGCTCGCCCACGGGCCGCGTTCGGGCACCACCGCCGCGGACCCGGCCCGGCGCCGGACCAAGGGGGTGCGGATCCTCGTGGAGCTGGGGGAGATCCCGGAACTTCAGGCGGGCTTCCCGCAGGAGTTCCGCCGGCTCGGCCGGCCGCTGTCCGTCTTCACCGACCGCCGGCACTGCTCCCACTGGAACGAGGCGATACGTCCGCACTGGCTGGCCGTCCTCCCGGAGCGGCGGGAGCTGGTCGCGGCGCGACTGCTGCCCGACCTGGCCGCGACGGCCGTCGACGACGACCGCGGCGCCGCCGTGCTTCCCCTGCTCGCCGAGGCGGACGGCGCGGCGGGCGAGGCCGTCCACCTGTGCGTGGCGTACGGACTCGGCGCGCGGCAGCAGGAGGACCGGCTCGCCGCGGTGGACGCCCTGCTGGTGCTCGCCGCGCGGGGACAGCTCGACGCGGTGCGGCTGGGCACGGATCTGGGTGAGCTGGTGGGGCGGGGCGCGGTGAAGCCGCAGCGGCTGGCCGAGTCGGCGCGGACCGCGGCGGCCACGGGAGCGCATACGACGATGTGGGAGACACTGCGGTATGCCCTGCCCGTTCCGCTGGCGGGCCTGTCGACGGCCCGTCCGGAGGCGGCGGCCGTGGCGGCCCGGGGCCTCGGTGATCTGCTGGCCGTCGCCGCGGAGTGCGCCGAACGGTCCGGCGCGCGAGGAGACGTGCCGCATCTCGCGAAGACCGCCGCCCGTGCCGGCTCCTCCCGCCTGGTCACCCAGGCTCGGCGGCTGCGGGACGCCCTGGGCGTGGAGGTGGCCGCCTGACCCCGACCGCGACGCCCGCGACCACTCCCCCACCCCCACCCGCTCCCGCGCTCCCCGCCAACAATAGAAAATGCAACAAAAAGGACGGAAGCATGCTTTACCCATCGGTCACAATCAGTTCGTGATCACGCAACACCCTTCCTTCACAGTGGCTGCATGACTCCAGACATGCCTGATGTGACCCGGGCGAAGCACGGACGGCCCGTGCACCACTGGCGGCGGGACGTCGTCGAACTCGCCGCGCTGTTCACCGCCGTGGCCGTCGCGGACGCGGTGGCCAACCTGGTCGGGCACGGGCCCGACGGCCCGGCCCTGCTGATGATCTCGGCCATCGTGCTGGCCGCGACGGCGGGCTTCCACGTGTGGTGGTCACGCCGACACGGACACGCGCCGCCGGTGAGCGATACCGGTGCCCGGCCTGCCGCCGAGACGCGGCCGGCCGGGCCCTCCGAGCAGCCCGCCACCGACGAGGTCGCGGGCGTGCTGTGGCGGATGCGGACGACAGTGAAGGACGCGCCGGGCTCCCTGGCCGCCCTGTGCACGGCGCTCGCCGAGCGGCGGGTGGACATCCTGAGCCTTCAGACGCATCCGCTGGCCGACGGCACGGTGGACGAGTTCCTGCTGCGGGCGCCGGGCGCGCTCACGGCGGCCGAGATCACCCGGGCGGTGGCGCTGGCCGGCGGCGCGGCCACGTGGATCGAGCGGGCCGACGCCCACGACCTGGTCGACGCGCCGACCCGGGTGCTCGGGCTGGCCGCCCGCACCGCCCTGGACACCGCCGAACTGCCGCTCGCGCTGCGCCAGTTGCTGGGCCGCTGCACGATCCGGACGCTGCCCGGCACGCCGGCCGGGGGCGGCCGCGGTCCGGAGCCGGTGCCGGTCGAGGGGGTCCTGGAGGACACCGTGATGCGGCTGCCGGCGCCCGAGGGCGGTGTGCTCACCGTGGAGCGGCCGTATCTGCCGTTCACCCCGACCGAGTTCGCGCGCGCCCGGGCGCTGGTGGAGCTGGACACCCGGCTCGGGCCCCGGATCCCCCGTGGTCACGATGTGCTGACCCTGCCCGAGGGCAACCACATCACCGTGCGCCGGGTCGACACCGGGGACCTGGCGGCGGCCCGGGCGATGCACGACCGGTGCTCGCCGCACACCCTCGGCCTGCGCTACCACGGCCCCGTCGGCGACGCGGACCGCTATCTGAACCACCTGCTCAGCCCCCGCTTCGGCCGGACGCTGGCCGCGCAGACCGCCTCCGGCCGGATCGTCGGTCTCGGGCATCTGCTGTGGGACGGCGACGAGACCGAGGTCGCGCTGCTGGTCGAGGACGACTGGCAGCAGCGCGGCGTCGGCGGGGAGTTGCTCGGCCGGCTGGTGGCGATGGCGGCGGAGGCCGGCTGCGCGAGCGTGTACGCCGTGACGAAGGCGTCCAACACCGGCATGGTCGCCGCGATGCGTGGCCTCGGGCTGCCGCTGGACTACCAGGTCGAGGAGGGCACCCTGGTCATCACGGCCCGCCTGGACCCCACACCGGTCGCCACGGCACCTGGCCCCCAGCCGCCCCGCCTCACCTGACGGCCACCCTCGCTCCGCCGCGGCGGCACTCAGCCACAGCGGCGGTCACCGGCGGTGCCGTGCCCTGCGCGAGCACCCGACAGGGCCGCGCCCTCAGCGCACCGCCTCCCGCAGCGGCGTCACCCGCCGTTGGCGCGGAGCGCCCAGGGCATGGTCCAGGTCGGACCACAGGTCGTCGACGTCCTCCAGGCCCACCGAGAGGCGCAGCAGCCGGTCGCTCACCCCGGCCCCGCGGCGGTCCTCGGCGTCCACGATGCGGTGGCTGATGGACGCGGGATGCTGGATGAGCGTGTCGACGCTGCCCAGGCTCACCGCGGGGGTGACGAGCCGGACCTGGGAGATCACCTCGTGCGGGTCGCCGTACACCTCGAAGGCGATCATCGCGCCGCCGAGCCGCGGATAGCGTACCCGGGCCACGCGCGGGTCTGCGGCGAGCCGGCGGGCCAGCTCGGCGGCGTTCGCGGAGGCGGCCCGCACCCGCACCGGGAGCGTGGACAGCCCACGCAGCAGCAGATAGCCGGCCAGCGGATGCAGGACTCCCCCGGTGGCGAACCGTATCTGCCGTAGCCGGCCCGCGAACTCCTCGTCGCAGGCGACCACTCCGGCCAGCACATCGCCATGTCCGCCGAGGTACTTGGTGGCGCTGTGCAGCACCAGCCGGGCGCCCTGCTCGGCCGGGCGTTGCAGCACGGGCGTGGCGAAGGTGTTGTCGGCGAGCAGCGGCACCGCACCACAGGCGTGCGCGATGCCCCGCAGGTCGACTTCGGCGAGGGTCGGGTTGGCCGGGGACTCGACCATCACCAGACCGGTGTCGGGGCGCAGCGTGTCGGCGATGCCGGCCGGGTCGGTCCAGGTGACCTCCGTGCCGAGCAGCCCGGCGGTCAGCAGATGGTCGCTGCAACCGTACAGCGGCCGTACGGCGACGACGTGGCGCAGGCCCATGGCCGACCGTGCGAGCAGGACCGCGCTGAGCGCGGCCATGCCGCTGGCGAAGGCGACGGCGGACTCGGTGCCCTCCAGGCGGGCGAGCGCGGTCTCGAAGCGGGCGACGGTCGGGTTGCCGAGGCGGCCGTAGACGGGCGGCCCGATCGGGTCGGCGCCGTCGGTGGCGAAGGCGTCGATGCGGGCGGCCTCGGCGCGGCTGTCGTAGGAGGGGTAGGTGGTGGACAGGTCGATCGGCGGGGCGTGCAGGCCCTGGCGGGCGAGGTCGTCACGGCCGGCGTGCACGGCCTCGGTGGCCAGGGCTCTCGATGCGGTGCGTACGTCGTCGTAGGCACTCGTGCTCGATGTGTCCATGGCGGGAAGGGTGAACAACGAACGGTTTCCGGAGTCCGGACACCGTGCTACGTTCGGCCGGTGGCTGATTCTGTCGTACTGGATCCGGTCGATCTGCATCTGCTGCGGCTGTTGCAGAACGACGCCCGGACCACCTACCGCGATCTCGCCGCGCAGGTGGGCGTGGCGCCGTCGACCTGTCTGGACCGGGTGACCCGGCTGCGCCGCTCGGGCGTGATCCTCGGGCATCAGCTGCGGCTCGATCCGGCCAAGCTCGGGCGCGGCCTCCAGGCGCTGCTGTCGGTGCAGGTGCGGCCGCACCGGCGGGAGCTGGTGGGACCGTTCGTGGAGCGGATCCGGGCGCTGCCGGAGGCGCGGACGGTGTTCCATCTGACCGGGCCCGACGACTACCTGGTGCATGTGGCCGTCGCGGACATGGCCGATCTCCAGCGGCTGGTGCTGGACGAGTTCACGGCGCGGCGCGAGGTGGCCCGGGTGGAGACCCGGCTGATCTTCCAGCAGTGGGAGTGCGGGCCTCTGCTGCCACCCGGCCACGCCCAGAGCTGAATCGCGGCAAACCCGGATGACGCGGCGATCGTCCGCGTACGAGGATGGACCGCATGTCTGAGACCCAGAGCCCGCTGCCCCGTCAGGTCGCCGACGCCTATGTGGACGACCTCATCGCCCTCGACCCCGTCACCGGTACGTACCTCGGTGTGAAGGAGAGTTCGAGCAGGCTGCCCGACTACTCGCCGGCCGGTCAGGAGGCCCTGGCCGAGCTGGCGCGGGCCACTCTCGCGAAGCTGGACGAGGCCGAGCGGCGGCCCGGCGCGGACAGCGATGTGGAGCGGCGCTGCGCGCGGCTGCTGCGGGAGCGGCTGACCGCCGAACTCGCCGTGCACGACGCGGAGGAGCACCTGCGCCGGATCGGCAACATGGACACGCCCGGCCACTCGGTGCGGGACATCTTCACGGTCACCCCGGCGGACACGGAGGAGGACTGGGCGGCGATAGCGGAGCGGCTGCGCGCGGTGCCGGACGCGCTCGCGGGCTACCGTGCCTCGCTCGAACTCGGCCTGGAGCGCAAGCTGTTCGCGGCGCCCCGGCCGACCGCCACCCATATCGACCAGCTCACCGAGTGGACGGACACGGACGGCACGGGCCGCGGCTGGTACGAGGACTTCGCCGCCGCAGGCCCGGAGGCGCTGCGCGCGGAGCTGGACGAGGCGGCGCGTGCGGCGACCGGCGCCCTGGTGGAGCTGCGGGACTGGCTGCGGGACGTGTACGCGCCGGCGATCGAGGGCGCCCCGAACGTGGTCGGCCGGGAGCGGTACGCCCGCTGGGCCCGCTACTTCAACGGCACGGACCTGGACCTGGACGAGGCGTACGCGTACGGCTGGGCGGAGTTCCACCGCATCCTCGGCGAGATGAGGAAGGAGGCGGAGAAGATCCTGCCCGGCGCCGGGACGCCGTGGGTGGCGCTGGCGCACCTGGACGAGCACGGCCGGCACATCGAGGGCGTGGACGAGGTCCGGGAGTGGCTCCAGGGTCTGATGGACAAGGCGATCGAGGAACTGGACGGCACGCACTTCGAACTCGCCGAGCGGGTGCGAAGGGTGGAGTCGCGCATCGCCCCGCCCGGCGGTGCGGCGGCCCCCTACTACACGGCCCCGTCGGAGGACTTCTCCCGGCCCGGCCGCACCTGGCTGCCCACGATGGGCCTGACCCGCTTCCCGGTCTACGACCTCGTCTCGACCTGGTACCACGAGGGCGTGCCCGGCCACCACCTCCAGCTCGCGCAGTGGGCGCACGTGGCGGAGAACCTCTCCCGCTACCAGGCTACGGTCGGCGGGGTCAGCGCCAACGCGGAGGGCTGGGCGCTGTACGCGGAGCGCCTGATGGACGAGCTGGGCTATCTGGCGGACCCGGAGGAGCGGCTCGGTTACCTGGACGCGCAGATGATGCGGGCGGCCCGGGTGATCGTGGACATCGGCATGCATCTGGAGCTTCGGATTCCGGCGGACTCGCCGTTCCACCCCGGTGAGCGGTGGACGCCGGAGCTGGCCGAGGAGTTCTTCGGCGCGCACAGCAGCCGCCCGGCGGACTTCGTGGAGAGCGAGCTGACCCGGTACCTGACGATTCCGGGCCAGGCGATCGGCTACAAGCTCGGGGAGCGGGCGTGGCTGCTGGGCCGGGAGAAGGCGCGCGAGCGGCACGGCGACGCGTTCGACCTGAAGGCCTGGCACATGGCGGCGCTGTCGCAGGGTTCCCTGGGCCTGGACGACCTGGTGGACGAGCTGTCCCGGCTGTGACCGCCCGCGCTGTCCGGCTGTGACCGCCCGCGCTGCCCTGCTGTGAGCGTCCGCGTCAGCGCCGGAAGCCGCCTTCCGAGTTGACGACCTCCCCCGTGATCCAGCCCGCCTCGTCGGTGGCCAGCCAGGCGATGAGGCGGGCCGGGTCGTCGGGCGCGCCCCAGCGTCCGGCGGGGAACCGCGCGGCCACGGCCGTACGCACGTCTTCGGTGGCGTACCCGGTGTCCACCGGCCCGGGGTTGACGGCGTTCACCGTGATCCCCTGTCCGGCGAGCGTCGTGGACAGGGAGCGGGTGATGGAGGCGAGGGCGCCCTTCTGGAGGGCGTAGGCGATCTCGCCCGGCATGCCGCCGCCGAGATCCTGCCCGGACGTCATCAGCACCACGCGCCCGCCGGGCGTGCCCGGCGGCAGGGCGGCGCGCGAGCGGGCGTACGCCTGGACGAGCAGCAGCACCGAGCGGGTGTCCACGGCCCAGTGGGCGTCGAGCATCGCCGCGTCGATGTCGTCCAGAGTGCCGTCGGAGCCGCTGAGGGCGTGGTTGGCGACGAGGATGTCGAGACGGCCGAACTCCTCGGTCACGGTGTCGACCAGCCGGGCCGGTTCCGTCGGGTCCGCCAGGTCACCGGGGCCCGGCACGACCCGTGCCCGGGGGTCGCCGAGCGCCTCGCGCACGGAGTCGGCGACGGCGTCGGGGCTGTCGGCGCCCCAGGGCATGGCGGCGTCGTGCGGGACGTGGTGGTGCAGATACACACTGGCGCCGTAGGCGGCCAGCCGCCGGGCCACGGCGTGCCCGATCCCGGCCCGCCGGCTCGCGCCGGTGACGAGTGCGGTACGGCCGCGCAGCGGCAGGGGGTCGCGGCGCAGTTCGGCGGAGGTCGGCTTCGGGGGTGTCGGCATGGACGCACACCTTAGGGAGGGCGGCTCAGGCGGCGCGAGCGGATTTCCGCTCGGCCGTACGGCCGCCTCCCGGTGGCGCGAGCGGTGCCCGGGGGGCTAGCTGGTGCCGGGGGCCGATGCGGAAGGCGGGCCGGGCATGCAGGAGATGGGGCCGGGGCAGCAGGCGTTGCGGACACCGCGCGCCGCGGGGCTGGCCGGGGTCGTCTTCGCGCTGCTCCTTGCGGCGGCGATCGTCCTGGTCAGACTGGGGATTCCGGAAGGGGCCGACGCCGTCACCGCGCAAGGCTTCACGGACTCCGCGCGGCGCCAGGCGGTACGCACGGCCCTCGCCCTCGTGCCGTTCGCCGGCATCTTCTTCCTCTGGTTCATCGGCACGGTCCGCTCTCACGTCGGCGCGGGCGAGGACAAGTTCCTCGCGACGGTCTTCCTGGGCAGCGGTCTGGTCTTCACCGCCACGATGTTCGGCGCGGCCGCGGCGGCGAGCGCCGTGCTCGCGGTGACCCACCCGGCCGGCCTGCCGCCGGTGCCGGCCGCCTGGGACTTCGGGCGCCATTTCGCGTACACGCTGATGACGGAGTACGCCATGCGGATGGCGGCCGTCTTCGTGTCCTCCATGTCGGTCATCGGCCACCGCCTCGGTGTGCTGCCGCGCTGGCTCACGGTCCTGGGCTACCTCACCGCCCTGACGCTGCTGTTCGTGTCGTCCAACGTGCCGTGGGCGGAACTCGTCTTCCCGGCCTGGTCGCTGCTGCTCAGCGTGCACATCCTCGTGGCGGGCCGCCGTGACCGGCCCCCGCAGGCCGTGGCCGGATGACGCACGGGCGCCGGCCGCTCACTCGATCGGCGTGCCCGGCGCGCGGTCACCCCGCCCGGGCTCGCATGCTGGCGGGCGGGGGACGACCGCCGTCCGGAGCCGCCCGCGCGCCGCGCGGGCGTCCGGACCTGGCCATCGGAAGGGCGGAGCGTCGATGAGGCTCGTCGTCGATCTCAACAAGTGTCAGGGGTACGCGCAGTGCGCGTTCCTCGCGCCCGACGTCTTCGCCATGCACGGCGAGGAAGCGCTGATCTACAACCCGCGCGCGGACGAGGAGCAGCGGGAGCGGGTGGCGCGTGCCGTGGCCGCGTGCCCGGTGCAGGCGATCACCGCCGACGGACTGGAGCGCACGGGAGAGGCGCGGGAGGCGTCCGATGGTCGCTGACCACGTGGAGTGGCTCAGGCGTGAGGGCCGGATCGTGATCGTGGGCGCCTCGCTGGCCGGCCTGCGGGCCGCCGAGACGCTGCGCGCGGAGGGCTTCGCCGGTGAGCTGACCCTGATCGGGGACGAACCGTACGAGCCGTACGACCGGCCGCCGCTGTCGAAGTCCGTGCTGCTGGGCAAGGCGTCCCCGCACCGCACGGAGCTGCCGCACCGCCGGGAGATCGACGCGAAGTGGCGGCTCGGCGTCGCGGCGACCGGCCTGGATCTGACCGCCAAGCGGGTCCGGCTGGCCGACGGGGACGAGGTGGAGTACGACCGGCTGCTCATCGCGACCGGCGTACGTGCCCGGCCGTGGCCGAAGGAGGAGGAGGCCCGGCTGGACGGCGTCTGTCTGCTGCGCACGCGGGACGACGCGGCGGACCTGTACCGGCGGCTGAAGGCGGGGCCGCGCCGGGTGTTCGTGATCGGCGCCGGGTTCGCCGGTTCGGAGGTCGCCTCGGCGTGCCGGGAGATGGGCCTCTCCGTGACCGTGGCGGAGCGCGCGGGCGCGCCGCTGGTGGGCGCGCTCGGCGGGGTCGTCGGCGCGGTCGCGGCGGACCTCCAGACCGAGAACGGCGTGGATCTGCGCACCCATGTCACGGTGACCGCGCTGGAGGGTGACACGGTCGGCAGGGTACGGGCCGTCCATCTGTCCGACGAGAGCGTGGTCGAGGCGGACGTGGTCGTGGTCTCGCTGGGTTCGCTGCGGAACACCGAGTGGCTGACCGGGTCGGGGCTGGGTGCCGGGCCCCGGGGCATCGCCTGTGACGCGGGCTGCCGGGCCTTCGACTTCCGGGGCATCGTCACGGACGACGTCTTCGTGGCGGGCGATGTGGCGCGCTCCCCGCACGCGCTCTTCGGTTACCAGTTCCTGTCGCTGGAGCACTGGGGCAATGCCGTCGCCCAGGCGGAGACCGCCGCGCACAACATGATCTGCCACGGCGCCGACCGGCGGCCGCACCTGTGGATGCCCGCCTTCTGGTCGTCGATGTTCGGTGTGAACATCAAGTCGGTCGGGGTGCCGCCCATGGGCGAGCAGCTGATGATCACGCAGGGCTCGTTGACCGAGCGCCGGTTCGTCGGTGTCTACGGCTATCAGGGCCGGGTGGTGGCCGCCGTGGCCTTCGACAACACGCGGTGGCTGGAGTTCTACCGGGGGCAGATCGAGCGGGGCGCGCCGTTCCCGGTGGAGTACCCGACGGTGGACCGGCGTCCCGAGGGCCGGCAGCCGGTGCCGGCCGGGTTCCCGGACCCGTCCCTGCCGACGCACGGCCCCATGGTGACCCTCAGCGGTTACTCGCCGGCCGACCAGCAGCTCGTCTTCCACCCCGCCCGCCACTGACACCCGGCCACGGCCCCGACGCCCCAAGGACCCGCCATGCCGCACGCCTCGATCGCGCGCCAGATCACCGACTTCGCCACCCGCGCCAACCCGTACCCGGTCTACGAGGAACTCCGCAGGACGCCGGTGCTCCACGAGGAGGAGGGGGGCCCGTACATCATCAGTTCGTACTACGACATCAAGGCCCTCCTCCACGATCCGCGGATCAGCTCCGACGCCGCCAACCTGGCCGCCGCCGGGGACGACGAGCTGGGCCGGACCGAGGAGACGGGGGGCCTGCCGCCGTCGTTCCTGCGTCTGGACCCGCCCGAGCACGACCGGCTGCGGCGCATCGCCAACAGCGCCTTCGGACCGCCGCACCGGCCGCGGCGGATCGAGAGCATGCGGGACGAGATGCGGGAGATCGTCACCGAGCTGATCGACGGTTTCGGGGACGCGCGCCAGGTCGACCTGGTCGACCAGTTCGCCTACCCCTTCCCGGTGACGGTGATCTGCCGGCTGCTCGGGGTGCCCCGGGAGGACGAGCCACGGTTCCGCGGCTGGGTCGACCCGCTGGTCGCGAGCCTCGACCCGGCGACCCGCCAGGGCTCGGACGCCGACTCCCGGAAGACGGCGCGGGAAGCCCGTATGCAGCTCGGCATGTACCTGGCCGGACTGGTCGAGCAGCGCACCAAGGAACCCCGGGACGACCTGTTGTCCGACCTCGTGGACAGCCGGGGCCCGGAAGGCTCCATGACGATGATGGAGGTCCTCAGCACCTCGGTGCTGCTGCTGATCGCCGGTCACGAGACGACGGTCAACCTGATCACCAACGGCATGCTCACCCTGCTGCGCCACCCGGAGATCCTCCAGCGGCTGCGGGAGGACCCGGAGCTGTCGGTCACCATCGTGGAGGAGCTGCTGCGGTACGAACCGCCCGTGCAGATGGTGCCGCAGCGCACCTGCATCGCCGACATCGAGGTGCGCGGGGTCACGATCCCCAAGGGCTCACGGATCTGGCTGGTCCTCGCCGCGGGCAACCGCGACCCGGAGCGGTTCAAGGACCCGGAGCGGTTCGACCCGGACCGCGAGGACCTCCAGCACCTCGGCTTCGGCAGCGGCATCCACAGCTGTTTCGGCGCTCCGCTGGCCCGGCTGGAGACCCAGATCGCGCTGTCCGAGCTGGCCCGGCGGCTGGAGAGTCCCCGCCTGGTCGAGGACCCGCCGCCGTACCGGCAGAACGCCGTGCTGCGCGGCCCCCGGCATCTGGGCGTCGCCTTCGACGGGCTGCGCTGAGCACGTCGTCCGTTCAGCCCGCGACTTCCGCCGGCAGCACCACGCAGACCTCGTAACCGCCGTCGCTCGTCGGGCCCGAGGTCATGGTGCCGCCGAGGAGTTCGGCGCGCTGGCGCAGACCGATCAAGCCGTGGTGCGCGCCGGGCAGCGGCAGCGGCGGCTGGGTCGGCGCGGTGTTGGTGACCCGGACCCGGACGGAGCCGCCCGCGTGCAGCAGGTCGATGCGTGCCCTGGCGCCGGGAGCGTGTTTACGGGTGTTCGTCAGCGCTTCCTGGACCGTGCGGTAGACCGCGCGCTGGACGGTGGCCGGCAGCCCCTCGGGCAGGTCCATCTTCAGCTCGGTCTCGATGCCGCAGCTGTCGGCCAGCCGCTGGATGTCGGTGAGCGCCGGCTGCGGGGTCAGTTCGGTCGGGTGGCCGCCGGAGGCACGCAGGACGCCGACCATGTGGCGCAGCTCGTCCAGCGTCTGCACGCTCAGTCGCCGGATCGTCGCCGCGGCCTCCTTGGTGTCCTCGTCGCCCGCGCCGACCTGGAGCGCTCCGGCACGCACGGCGATCAGGCTGACCTGGTGGGAGACGACGTCGTGCATCTCCCGCGCCAGCTGGGCGCGCTCCTTGGCCAGGACGGCCTGGGCCGTCAGCAGCTCCTGATGGTCACGCGCCTCGGAGATCTCGGTCAGCCTGAGCGACAGATCGCGCCGGGTCCGCACCAGCTGCCCGAGGAACACGGCGGCGGCCGCCGTGGCGGCGCTGTAGCCGAACGGGATCAGCCTCCGCAGCTCGGTCAGATCGAAATTCGGTGACGGCAAGGCCGTCGTGTCGCTGAACGCGAAGGCCAGGACGCACAGGAGCAGCAGCGTCCTGGGGCGACTGAGCGAGGCGAGCGTGTACAGCGCGGCCAGACAGGCGACGACCGCGTCGGACAGCAGGACCGCCGGAAGGGTCAGGAGGAAGGTCAGCAGCGGTTGCCGCCGGCGCAGCAGCAGGACGACGGCGGCGCCCAGGGCGCAGGCCATCCGCCACGGCTCGGCGATGTCCCAGTGGGCCCACACGTCGAGGAGGGCCATGGCCATCGCCACGCCGTCCAGCACCAGCGGGGGCGGGCGGCGGTTCATCCGGTCTCCTCCGCGAGGATTCCGGCCCGCTGGGCGAAGAGGGCGGCCTGGACCCTGCCGCTGACCTCCAGCTTGGTGAGGATCGCGCTGACATGGTCCTTGACCGTGCCGGTGCTCAGGTGCATGCGGGTCGCGATCTCGGCGTTCGACAGGCCCTCGGCGATGAGGACGAGCACCTCTCGCTCCCGGCCGGTGAGTCGTTCGAGGGCCTTGGGCGGGCGCTCCTGCGCTCCGGCGCTCAGATAGCCGTCCACCACCGTGCGCGTGACCTTGGGCGACAGCACCGTGCCGCCGCGGGCCAGGCTCTCCACCGCCAGCGGCAGCGCCTCGGGGTCGGTGTCCTTGAGGAGGAATCCGGCGGCGCCCGAGCGCAGCGCCGTCTCCACGTACTCGTCCATGTCGAACGTGGTCAGCATGGCCACCACGGGAGGCTCCCGCAGCCGACGGATCTCACCCAGGACGGTGAGCCCGTCCACGTCCGGCATGCGGATGTCCAGCAACACCACGTCGGGGTGCTTCTCGCGCACCGTCCGCAGGGCCTGGCCGCCGGACACCGCGCCGACGACCTCGATGCCGTCGGCGGCGGCCAGGATGCGCTGGAAGCCCGTGCGGATCAGGGCTTCGTCGTCGACCACCAGTACCCGGATCACGTGCGCTCCAGCCTGTATGGAACCACTGTCCGATTCGTACCACGCCCGGGGCGGCTTCGCCGCTGGGCGCCGTACGGACAGGCTCCATGACCTACGGTGCCGTGATCACGCGATCGCGCGTCCTCCCTCTCCTGCCTGTCCCCCTGTCCCGCCTGTCCTGTCAGGGCCGGCCTGTCAGGGCCGGCCTGTCAGGGGCGACCGGTGCGACCGGTGAGGCACAGGTGCCGTGGCGTGGCCGGCATGGTCAGCACCGTGACGGCGGGAGAGCCGTCGACCCGCTGCGGGCGCCGCGGCGCGGTCAGCCGGTCGACCTGGGCGCTCCACCGGCCGTCGCGCAGCGTCAGCGTGACCGCTGACGAGGGCGGCACCTGGAGATGCCGGAACGAGCGGGCGGGTACGGACAGGGCGTGGACCAGCGCGGCTCTGATGACGGACGCTTCGGTGATCGCGAGGATGCGCCCGGTGTCGGCGGGCAGGGTGTCCAGCCAGGCGGCTGTCCGACGGCAGAGCCCGCGGACGGACTCGCCCCCGTGCGGAGCGGCGTCGGGATCCGTCAGCCAGTGGGAGAGACCGTGGGGGTCCACGGCCGCGATGTCCTCGGGCGTACGGCCGTCCCATGTGCCGTGGTCCAGGTCGCGCAGGGCGTGCTCGGGCGTGGCCGCGATCGCGAGCGCCTCGGCGGTCTGCGCGCAGCGGGTGGAGGGCCCCCGCAGGGCCAGTGCGTACGGTGGAAGGGTCGCTGTCACGGCCGCCAGCTCACGCCGGCGGCGCTCACTCACGGCACCGTCCCCGAAGACCCGGCCGAGGCCGTCCTCCGCGGTGGTCGCGCAGAGCATCGTCAGTCGCACCGTCACTGTCCGACCTCCTTCTCCGATCGGGAGGGCCACGCGGCCGGTGGACCAGCCGGGGCAGAGCTGTTTTCCTCGGACACAACCTTCCAGGAAAGATGCCCCTTCAACCTCCGGCAGGTGGCCGGACCACCCCCGCCGGTCGGCGGGTCACCCCGTCGGTCTACCGCTGGAGCGCGACCAGGTCGCACTGGTACCAGGTGCCCCGCTTGCCGCCCAGGTCGGCGGGGTCGGCCGGTCCGATCGGGATGAACCCGGACTTGGTCAGCACCCGGTGGGACGCGGCGTTCTGGTGGGAGGTGGCCGCCCGCAGGACGCGCAGTCCGTGCCGCTGTGCCGCCAGGCGGCACAGCTCCCGGACGGTCTCGGTGGCCACTCCGCGGCCGGCGACGTGCTCGGCGACCCGGTAGCCGAGTTCCGCGCTGCGGTTCCCGATGTTGACCAGGTTGAACCGGCCGAGGACCGATCCGTCCTCGGTGACGAGGACGTAGAAGGCGCAGGTGCCGGCCTCCTGCTCGGCCAGCAGGGCGTTGTACCGGTCGGTGAACTCCTCGAAGTACGCGTCGCCACGGTCGGAGATCGAGGCGGCGAAGTAGGCGCGGTTCGACAGCTCGAAGGCCAGGACAGCGGGGGCGTGGCTGGCGTCCAGCCGCTTCAGCTCGGGCACCGCCCGACTCTACCCGGACGGGGTGCCGGGACCACGTGTGTTCGGCCGACCGACCGAGTGCCGCGCGGCGCGGGGGCGTGCGTCAGCAGCCGCACTCGCCCGCCACGGGTGCTGTCAGCGGGTCGGCGTCCCGGCGCGCCGGGCCCTGCCAGGTCTCGTAGGGGAAGCCCTCGCGGGCCCAGTACTCGAAGCCGCCGAGCATTTCCTTGACCCGGTAGCCGAGTTCGGCGAGGGCGAGGGCGGCGCGGGTGGCGCCGTTGCAGCCGGGGCCCCAGCAGTACGTCACCACCGGCACGTTCGTGTCGAGGAGCTGTCCGGCCTGCTCGGGGATGAGCGCGGTGGGCAGGTGGACCGCGCCGGGGATGTGGCCCTGGTCCCAGGACTCGGTGGAGCGGGAGTCCACGACGACGAAGCCGGGGTCGCCGCCGGACGCGAGCGCGGCGGCGACGTCGGAGACGTCGGCGTGGAAGGCGAGGCTCGCCCGGAAGTAGGCGGCGGCCTCCGCTGGAGCGGCGGGGTCGACGCGCAGGACGGGATTCTCGGAAGCCGTGTCGATCATGAGGGGAAATGTACGGTCCACTGGCCGCCCCCTGAAGGGACGATCCCCGGGCCTGCCCTTGCCCGGCCGGGGATTCCCCTGCTATCCATCCGGGATGACCGTGTATTCCCCGGACGCCACCGACTGGCGCATCCTCGACGTCCTCCAGCGCGACGGGCGGGCCAGCTACGCCGAGCTGGCGCGGGCCGTGTCCATGTCGCCGAGCGCCGTCACCGAGCGGGTCCGGCGGCTGGAGGAGGCCGGCGTGATCCAGGGATACGCGGCGGTGGTGGACCCCGAGCGGCTGGGCCTGCCGATCCTGGCGTTCGTACGGCTGCGCTATCCGAACGGCAACTACAAGCCGTTCCACGACCTGGTCGCGGCGACCCCCGAGATCCTTGAGGCGCACCATGTCACGGGCGACGACTGCTTCGTCATCAAGGTCACCGCGCGGTCGATGTCCCACCTGGAGGAGATCTCGGGCAGGATCGGCGCGCTGGGCTCGGTGACCACCAGCGTCGTGTACTCGTCCCCGCTGACGCGCCGGCCACTGGGCCGCTAGGCCGCTCCCCGCTGGCGCAGTGTCGAGCCCGAGCGGTCCTTGACGACCTCCAGTTGGGCATGGATCCGGCGGCGCAGGTCGGCGACATGGCTGACGATGCCGACACTGCGGTCGCGTTCACGCAGGGAGTCCAGAACGTCCAGGACCTCGTCCAGGGTCTGGTCGTCCAGGCTGCCGAATCCCTCGTCGATGAAGAGGGTGTCCAGGCGGACGCCGCCCGCCTCGTCCGTGACCACGTCGGCGAGGCCGAGCGCGAGCGCGAGCGACGCGAAGAAGGTCTCGCCGCCGGACAGGGTGGCGGTGTCCCGTTCCCGTCCGGTCCAGGCGTCGACCACGTGCAGCCCCAGCCCGGAGCGCCCGCGCCCGGTGCGGTCGTCGGAGTGGACCAGGGTGTAGCGGCCCGACGACATGCGCTGGAGGCGGACGGTCGCGGCTGCGGCGACCTGTTCCAGACGGGCCGCCAGGACGTACGACTCCAGGCGCATCCGGCGTTCGTTGTCGGCGGAGGTGCCCGCGGTGAGGGCGGCGAGCCGGGCCACGCGGTCGTGCTCCTCGCGCAGCGGGCCCAGCCGGCGTACGGCCTGGGCGGCCCGGGCGGAGAGGCGGTCCAGCTGCGCGCAGCAGCGGGCGGCGGCGTCGCGCGCGGAGGCGGCCTCGCGCAGCCGCCGTTCCGCCGCTGCCGCCGTCCGCTCCGCCGTGGCCGGGTCGGCGGGCGGCTGCTGGGCGGCCGCCGCGGTACCGGGCTCGACGAGGACCGCGCGGACGGCGGCCTCCTCCTGCTGCCAGGCGTCGAGGCGGTGCTGGAGTTCGCGGTGGGCGGCCGGGTCCAGGAGGGCCGCCGCGGCGGCCTGCGGGGTGTCGAAGCCGGCCCGGTAGGCGGCGTCGGCGAGGCGGGCGTCGGCGTCCTTCAGCCGCTGGGCGGCGTCCTCGGCGGCGCGCACGGCGTCGGCGGCGTCGGTGAGCAGGGCCGTCCGCCGCTCCAGCTGCGCGGCGCGCGCGGCCACGCTGTCGGCGGTGCCCCGGGCCTGCGCCAACTCCTCTTGCAGCTGGGTCCGTTCGTGCTCCAGCGTGTCGCGGCGGGTGAGCCGGGAGGCGGCCCGTACGGCGGCCTGCTGGCGGTCGGCGAGCCGCTGCTCGCGCTCCCGCTCGGCGCGCCGCAGCTCCTCCTGGGCGGGGTGCAGGGCGGAGGCCGCGCGGCGAGCGCGGGCGTACTCCTGCTCCAACCGGTCCGCCTCGGTGGCGAGTTCGGCGGTGGGCGGGTCGCCGGCCTCGGCGGTGGCGGCGGCCAGGGCCTCGCGGACCACGCCGAGACGCCGCTCGGCCTCGGTGTGCTGGTCCTCGGCCCGCTGGTAGGCGGCGAGGGCATGGTCCTCGGCCTCGCGGTCGACGTGTCCGGCGACCTTGCGGGCGGGGGCGGGGTGTTCGGTGGCTCCGCAGACCGCGCAGGGCTCGCCGTCGGTGAGATGGGCGGCCAGTTCGGCGGCGATGCCGTTCAGCCGCTGTTCCTTGACGTCGAGCCAGTGGGCGCGGGCGTCGAGGGCGCGCTGCCGGGCGGCGCGCGCGTGCTGCTGGGCCTGTTCGAGGTCGGCGGCGAGCTGGTCGCGGTTGCGGGCCGCGTCGAGCCGCCGCCGCATGGGGGCGCGCTGGACGGCAAGCTGTTCGGCGCGGGTGGCGGCCTCCTGGGCGGAGTCGACGCGGGTCTGGAGGGCCGCGCGGATGCCGTCCCAGTCGGCGAGCCAGGCCTCGGCCTCGCGCAGCACGTCCTCGTCGGCGCGCTCCTGCCGGTCGAGTGCGGCCCGCTCCTCGGCGAGTTCGGCGAGCCGCCGTTCGGCGCGCCGGGCCGCGTCCAGGCCGCCCAGTTCCTCGGCGACCCGGCGGGCGGCGGCGGCGAGTCCGCTCGCGCCCGCGTCGGCGTAGGAGTCGGGCAGCAGCCCCCGCGCGCGTGCCTCGGCCGCGGCGGCCCGGCGGTGTTCCGCCTCGGCGGCCTCCCGCAGCTCCAGCGCGGGGGCGACCGCTTCCGCCTTGCGGGCGCGCTCCATGCGCCGCTGGGCCTCCTGGTGGGCGCCGGCCCGCTCCTGGAGGCGCTCGGCGCGCTGCCGGGCCTCGGCGAACCGGGCCTGGAGGCGGGCGAGTTCGCGTACCTCGTCCAGGGCGCGGCGGGCCGCGGCGTGGGCCGACTCGGCGGCGGACAGCCGGCAGTGGGCGACGGTGAGGCGCTCCCGCGCGGTGCTGCGGGCGACGGCGGCGGCGCCGAGCACGGCCTCGGCCAGGCCCGGGTCGCCGGGGGCCAGATCGGGCAGCTCCATGGCGTCGCCGGCCTCCTGCTGCATGCGGTGGGCGTCCGCGAGCAGGGCCGTGTCACCCTCGCGCACGCGTGCCTCGGTGGCGCGGCGGCGTTCGGCGAGGCGCTTCTCGACGTCGGCGAAGCGCTGGGTGTCGAAGAGGCGGCCGAGGAGCCTGCCGCGGGCCTCGGCGTCGGCGCGTAGGAAGCGGGCGAAGTCGCCCTGGGGCAGCAGGACGACCTGGCAGAACTGCTCGCGGCTCATGCCGAGCAGCTGGGTGATCTCCTCGCCGATCTCCTGGTGGGAGCGGCTGCGGTCCTTCCAGACGCCGGCCGTGCCGTCGTACTCGCGCAGCCAGGTCTGGGCCTTGTCGACCGTCGTGCCCGTGCCCCGCAGCTTGGGGCGCTCCCACGGGGGCTGCCGGGTGATCTCCAGGCGGCGTCCGGCGACGGTCAGTTCGAGGCGGACCTCGGTGCGGGTGCCCGGCCGGGCGTGGTCGCTGCGCAGGGTCATGCCCTGGCCGTTCTGGCGGGCGCCGGGGACGGAGCCGTAGAGGGCGTAGCAGACGGCGTCCAGGACGGAGGTCTTGCCGGCGCCGGTGGGGCCGTGCAGCAGGAACAGCCCGGCGGCGGACAGGGCGTCGAAGTCGACGGTCTGGGCGCCGCCGAAGGGCCCGAAGGCGGTGATGTCGAGCCGGTGCAGCCTCACCGGGCCACCTCCCGCGCGGCGTCGTCGGCGCGCAAGGCGTCGAACGCCTCGCGCAGCACGGCCGCCTCGTGCTCGTCGGGTCCGGCGCCCCGCACATGGGCGACGAAGTCCTGGGCGATCTGCTGGTCGCTGCGGCCGGCGAGGCGGCGCGCGTACGACACCTGGGGGTCGTCCGGGGCGCGCTCGGGGGCGAAGACCAGGCTGAGGGTGTGCGGGAAGCGCTCGGTGAGGCGGGCCATGGGGTCGGCCGGGCGGACGGGGTCGGTGAGGGTGGCCTCGACCCAGGCGTCCTCGTGGCGGGTCAGCTCCGGGTCGGCGAGGAGGTCGTCCAGGGTGCCCCGGACGCGGGCGAGCGGGCGGGGCACCGGGCAGTCGAGGCGTTCGGCGGTGACCGCGCCTGCCGCGTCCAGGTCGATCAGCCACATGCTCTTGCGGTGGTCGGCCTCGGAGAAGGAGTAGGCGAGCGGTGAGCCGGAGTAGCGTACGCGCTCGGTGATGGTCTGGCAGCCGTGCAGATGCCCGAGCGCCACGTAGTCGACGCCGTCGAAGACCCCGGCCGGTACGGCGGCCACCCCGCCGACGGTGATGTCCCGCTCGCTGTCGCTGGCCTGGCCGCCGGTGACGAAGGCGTGGGCGAGGACGACGGAACGCGTGCCCCGCGCGCGGGTGGCGAGGTCGGCGCGGACGCGGTCCATGGCGGCGCCGAGCACGGCCTCGTGACCGGCCTTGTCGACGCCGAACTCGTCCTTCACCAGGGCCGGTTCGAGGTACGGCAGGCCGTAGAAGGCGACGTCCCCGTGGGCGTCCCGGAGCACGACGGGGGTGCCGGCGGCGGACGGCTCGGTACGCAGGTGGATGCCCGCGCGGTCGATGAGTCCGGCGCCGACGCCGAGGCGGCGGGCCGAGTCGTGGTTGCCGGAGATCATCACCGTGGGCACGCCGAGGTCCGCGAGGCGGTGCAGGGCCGTGTCGAACAGCTCGATCGCGGCGAGCGGGGGCACCGCGCGGTCGTACACATCGCCCGACACGACCACCGCGTCCACCTCGCGCTCACGCACGGTGGTGACGAGGTGACCGATGAACTCGGACTGGGCCCCGAGCAGGTTCACCCGGTGGAAGGCCCGGCCGAGGTGCCAGTCGGACGTGTGCAGGACTCTCATGATCCCCGAGACTAACGGCCGGGTCTGACATCACGGGCGGTTACTCCCGTACCAGCCCGTCACAACCCGCGCCACATGGGCCCGTTATGTCTGATTCGCTCCAATCGTCAGGCGTCTCCGTAGGCTTCGCCGCCGAGTTCGAAGACGGCCGTGCCCGCCGTCACATCGGCGAGCCAGGCGCGGAAGGCGTCCACGTCGGCGTCCGGCAGGCCGATCTCGATGGTGACGGCCTCCCCGTAACGGACGTCCCGCACCTCGCGTCCGGTGGCGCGCAGGTCGTTCTGGACCTTGCCGGCGCGCTGGTGGTCGACGGTCACCGTGGCCAGCCGGAAGCGGCGCCGGGTGATCGTGCCGAGCGCGTCCAGGGCCTCGCCGACCGAGCCGCCGTAGGCGCGGATGAGTCCGCCGGCGCCGAGCTTCACACCGCCGTAGTAGCGGGTGACGACAGCGACGACGTACCGCATGTCGCGGCGCAGCAGCATCTGGAGCATGGGCACGCCGGCGGTGCCGCCCGGTTCGCCGTCGTCGCTGGCCTTCTGTACGGAGGCGTCGGCGCCGATGACGTACGCCCAGCAGTTATGGGTGGCGTCGGCGTGCTCCTTGCGCACGGCGGCGATGAAGTCCTGGGCCTCCTGCTCGGTGGCGGCCGGGGCGAGGGCGCACAGGAAGCGGGAGCGGTTGATCTCGGTCTCGTGCACGCCCGCGCGGGCGACTGTGCGGTACTCGTCCTGCATCCCGCCAGCCTATGCGAGTGCCGGGAGGTCCCTCGGTCAGCTCTTCTTCTGCCCGCGCGGGACCGTGAAGGAGGTGAGCAGGGCCGCGCCCGGGGCGAGGGCCGGCCAGTCGGTGCCGTGCCAGGCGAGCACGGCGATGGCGCAGGTCGGGAACTTCGCGCGCACCCGGTCCAGGGAGTCGTCGAGGCCGTCCGCGGCCAGCGCCAGCACCAGCTCCTCCAGACCGGGGTTGTGCCCGATCAGCAGCAGCGTCCGCACCTCCGGCGGCACCTCGTGCACGACGTCCAGCAGCTCCGGTACGCCGGCCGCGTACAGCCGCCGGTCGTAGCGCACCGGCGGGGGCGTGGCCCACTCGGCGGACACCAGCTCCCAGGTACGGCGGGCGCGTACGGCGGTGGAGCACAGGGCGAGGTCGGGCAGGGAGCGGGCGGCGAGGGCGCGTCCGGCGGCCGGCGCGTCCCGCAGCCCACGCGGCGCGAGCGGCCTGCGGTGATCCTCGACACCCTCGGGCCACGCGGACTTGGCATGCCGCAACACCACCAGCCGCCGCAACGGCCCCACAGCCGCCGGCGCGCTCACGAGGGGCTCCCTACACCACACGCCGCGAACAGCCCGCACCGGCCCTCGACACCCTCGCCCCAGGCGGACTCGGCGCGCCGCAACGGCCCCACAGCCGCCGGCGCGCTCAAGGCGCGACTCCCGACACCACACGCCGCGCGCAGCCCGCACCGGCCCTCGACACCCTCGCCCCAGGCGGACTCGGCGCGCCACAACACCGCCAGCCGCCGCAGCAGGCCCGTACCCGCCGGGGCGCTCACGCGGGGCTCCCGAGGTCGCGCGCGAGGTCCAGGCCGAGCAGGCGGTCCGCGTAGGCGTACGTCTCGAAGCGGGCGCCGTCGGGCAGGTCCGGGGCGTGCGCGACGTCCCGCAGCACGTCCAGCACCCCCGGCAGGTCGAGATCGTTCTCCCAGGCGGCCCGCAGGCGTCCGCGCACCTCTTCGGGCACCGGTCGTGAGGGCCGCCGCGCCCATCCGGCCACGGCCCGCCGCCAGTCGGCGAGCTGCCCGGCGGCCCGTTCCAGGGCGGTGGCGTCCAGTCGCGCGGGCTGGTACCGGGGGACGGAGAGCAACGCGAGCCGCAGCGCGGCGGGGTCGGAAAGGAGGGCCGGGAGCCACGGCTGCGAACCGACCCACTCCACCGGCGCCACAGCGGCCAACGGCCCCTCCCCCGGCACTCCCGGCGCAAAGCCCGCCATCGGATCTCCGGCCGACCGAGCCCCGGGTGCCGAGCCTTCGGCCCGCGGGACCGGCGCCGGGCCCGTGACGGGTCTCTCGGCCTGCTCGCCCGGGGCCACGGCCGACGTCACGCCCTCGCCCCGCGCTTCCGGTGCCACGGCTGGCGTCGGCCGCTCAGCCGACTCCCCCGGCAACACGGTCGGCGTCGGCCGCTCAGCCGACTCCCCCGGCGCCACACCCCCTACCGGCCCCTCACCCCGCTCCCCCGACCCCGCACCCCACCCGCTCGTCACGTCCCACCGTGCGACGTGGATGGCCTGGGCCTCGCCCAGGCCGGAGGCGAGGTCGCGGTCGTCCTCGAAGGGGCGGATGGACAGGTGGGTGGCGGCTGTGCGGAGTTCCGGGCGGTCGCGGGGGGCCGTGAGGATCGTCCAGACCGGGGTGCCGCCCAGTTCCAGGGCACGGACGAGCAGGTCGGCGGTGAGCAGCACCCGCAGCGCCGTCGGGTCGAGGCCGGAGGCGTGGGTCTCGATGCGGGTCAGGCCGCGGCGGGCGGGCGCGGCGGGGACGGGCTCACCGGTTCGGGCGTCGTGAATGCGCAGCACGGAGCGAGCGTAGGCGGGTGAGCGGCCGTATGCAGCAGCTTGCGCCGATTCCGGACAGCGTGGCGGGGTACGGCGGGAATCCACACCCGCCACGGCGATGTTGCTCCGACGCAGAGTTCCCCGCAGCCCGAGGAGGCGGCCGATGTACGGCGACGAAGCGACGATCCGCAGGATTCTGACCGAGCTGGGCGACACCTGGGCGGTGGTCGGCCTGTCCTCGAACCAGAACCGGCCCGCCTACGGCGTGGCGCGGGTGCTCCAGCGGTTCGGCAAGCGGATCGTGCCGGTGCACCCCAAGGCCGAGACGGTGCACGGGGAGCAGGGTTACGCCTCCCTGGCCGACATCCCCTTCGACGTGGACGTGGTCGACGTCTTCGTGAACAGCGACCTGGCCGGCGCGGTGGCGGACGAGGCCGTGGCCAAGGGCGCGCGGGCGGTGTGGTTCCAGCTGGGAGTCGTCGACGAGGCCGCCTATGAGCGGACCCGGGCGGCGGGTCTGGACATGGTGATGGACCGGTGCCCGGCGATCGAAATTCCCCGCCTGAGCTAGCCTGTCTCATCTTCTGGATGAGGTCGTGGTGACGGACGCCCCCGCGCACTGACCAATCGGCGCGCTGACCGCGCCCGCCGCACCCACGGTGTCCCGTCGGCCGCCCGGCTGACGGGACACCGTCATAATCCCCGGCGTGACGCCTCCTTCCCCCCAACCCGAGTCCCCTTCCCCCTCGCACCGTCCGGTCGTCGTCGTGGGCGCCGGACCGGCCGGCCTGACCGTCGGCAACATCCTGCGCGCCGCCGGTGTCGACTGCCTGGTCCTGGAGACCGAGAGCAGAGCGTTCATCGAGCAGCGGCCGCGCGCCGGCGTGATCGAGGAGTGGGCCGTACGCGGCCTCGAACAACGCGGCCTGGCCGGTGACCTGTCGAAGCGCGCCGAGCGGCACACCGAGTGCGAGTTCCGCTTCGACGGCCGCGGTTACCGCTTCGCCTACACAGAGCTGACGGGGTACCACCACTGGGTCTACCCGCAGCCGTTGCTCGTGACCGATCTCGTGCGCGAGTACGCCGACGTGCGCGGCGGGGAGATCCGCTTCGGCGTGCGGGACGTACGCCTGCACGACCTGGACTCGGACCGGCCCGCCGTGTCGTACACCGACCCGGACTGCGGTGAACGGCACCTGGTGACCTGCGAGTTCGTGGCGGGCTGCGACGGGGCGCGCGGGGCGAGCCGGGCCGCGCTGCCGCCCCGGGCGCGGATCTCCCGGCACGACTACGGCATCGGCTGGCTGGCGCTGCTGGCCGAGGCGCCGCCGTCCTCGGACCGCGTGCTGTTCGGCATGCACGCGAACGGGTTCGCCGGGCACATGCCGCGCAGTCCCGAGCTGACCCGCTACTACCTCCAGTGCCCGCCCGGCGACGTCCCGGACGCCTGGTCCCACGAGCGGGTCTGGGCCGAGCTCCAGCGGCGGCTGCGCGCGGCGGACCGCCCGCCGCTGACGGAGGGGCCGCTGCTGGAGAAGCGTGTGCTGGACATGCACAACTACGTGGTGGAGCCCATGGTGTTCGGCCGGCTGTTCCTGGCCGGGGACGCCGCGCACCTCGTCGCGCCGATCGCCGCGAAGGGCATGAACCTGGCCCTGCACGACGCGTTCCTGCTCGGTGACGGCCTCGTCGCCCAGCTGACCGAGGACGACGCCACCGGCCTGGACGGCTACTCGGAGGCCTGCCTGCGCCGGGTGTGGGACTACCAGGAGTTCTCGCAGTGGCTCTCCGAGATCTACCACGGCACCTCCTCCGGCGACCCCTACCGCGCCGGCACCACGCTGGCCCGGCTGCGTCGGATGTTCACCTCACCGGTCGCGGCGGCGGCCTTCGCCGAGCAGTACCTCGGGACGGCCGGCGCGTTCTGAGCGAGCCGGTCAGCGCGCCGCTCCGCCGCCTCCTTCGGCGAGGCGGTGGTCGGCCGCCCTCAGGGCCTCCTCGACCACGCGCCGCACGTGTCCGTGGCGCAGTGAGTAGATCACCCGGCGACCCTCCTTGCGGGTGTCCACCACCCCGGCCAGCCGCAGCCGGGCCAGGTGCTGGCTGACGGCCGGCCGGGCGGCGCCGCACGCCTCGGTGAGCGTGCTGACGTCGGCCTCGCCGGCGGCCAGGGTGTGCAGGAGGGCGAGCCGGGTGCGGTCCCCCAGCAGGGCGAGGAGTTCGGCGGCGAGCGCGAACTGCTCCTCGCCCGGGCTGCGCTCGTGCGCATGGTGCGCAGATGATAGGTGCATGCGTGCGCTCATACGCACATAATGGCTCCGTGGGCGCCGTGCGTCCACTCCCGCACACCGGAAGGGGATCGACGTGAGCGACCGGCATCCTCATGAACACGGCCCGCACGAGCATGCGCACGACGCCCCCGGCCTGCGGCACCGCCTGGCCCATCTCCTCACCCCGCACTCCCACGAGACCGCCGGGAAAGTGGACCCGGCACTGGAGTCCTCGGCGCGCGGCATGCGCGCGCTGTGGGTGTCGCTGGCCGTGCTGGGGGCGACCGCGCTGGCCCAGGCGGTCGTGGTGGCCGTGTCCGGGTCGGTGGCGCTGCTCGGGGACACGGTGCACAACGCGGCCGACGCGCTGACCGCCGTACCCCTCGGCATCGCCTTCGTGCTGGGCCGCCGGGCGGCGACCCGCCGGTTCACCTACGGGTACGGCCGTGCCGAGGATCTCGCTGGGCTGGTGATCGTGCTGACCATCGCCGCGTCGGCGGCGTTCGCCGCATGGGCGGCTGTCGCCCGGCTGCTCGATCCGCGCCCGGTCGCGCAGGTGCCGGCGGTCGCGCTGGCCGCGCTGCTCGGCTTCGCCGGCAACGAGTGGGTGGCCCGGTACCGGATGCGGGTGGGCCGGGAGATCGGCTCGGCCGCGCTCGTCGCCGACGGGCTGCACGCGCGTACCGACGGATTCACCTCGCTGGCCGTGCTGCTGGGCGCCGGCGGGTCGGCGCTGGGGTGGCGGTCGGCCGACCCGCTCGTGGGGTTGGCGATCACGGCCGCGATCGTGCTGGTGCTGCGGGACGCGGCGCGGGAGGTGTTCCGGCGGGTGCTGGACGCCGTCGACCCGGCCCTGGTGGACCGGGCCGAGCACGCGGTGCGCGCCGTTCCGGGGGTGCGTGGGGTGGGCGAGCTGCGCCTGCGCTGGATCGGCCACCGCCTGCGGGCCGAGCTGTCGGTGGTGGTGGACGGCGAGGCGACGCTACGACAGGCCCACGCGATCGCCGTCGAAGCGGAACACGCCCTGCTCCACGCCGTACCACGCCTGACAGCCGCCCTGGTGCACGCCGACCCGGCCCCGACCCCCGGAGAAGCGGACCCACACCTGACACTGGCCCACCATGCGACGACCTGAGTGGGGCCGGGGGCCGACGGGAGGCGGGGCGGCGCAGCGGGCGTGCGGCGCGGCGGGCGTGCGGCGCGGCGGGAACGAGCGAGACCCGGCATGCGACGGGCGTGCGGCGCGGCAGGAACGAGCGACGCCCGGCAGCACGGCCGGCGTGCGGCGCGGCGGGCGTGCGGCTGGTGGGAGCAAGCGAGGCCGGGCGGCGCGGCGGCTCAAACCGCGACGGGATCGACCACGGCCAGGCGGCGCGGCCGGCGTGCGGCGCGGCAGGAACGACCGAGACCCGGCAGCACGACCGGCGTGCGGCGCGGCGGGAACGAGCGACGCCCGGCAGCACGACCGGCGTGCGGCGCGGCAGGAACGAGCGACGCCCGGCAGCACGGCGGGCGTGCGGCTGGTGGGAGCGAGCGAGGCCGGGCGGCGCGGCGGCTGAGACCGCGACGGGATCGACCAGGGCCAGGCGGCACGGCGGCATGCGGTCGGCGGGAACGACCGACGTCGGGCGGCATGGCGGCGTACGGGCGGCCGGACCGAATCGGCGGCCTGGCAGCACGGCGGTGTATGGCTCGCCGGAGCGCGCTGAGGCCCGGCAAGCACGCGCCGTGAGGGGGCGGCAGACAGCCTGAGGTGTCAGGCGATGCCCAAGTTGTCCAGTACCACCGCGCCGGGCAGGTCGGCCAGGAGCTTGCCCGGCAGGAGGAGCTTGCCGCGGCGGCGGCCGCTGCCCACCAGGACGTAGGGCAGGTCGACGACGGCCGAGTCCACCAGGATCGGCCAGCCGGTGGGCAGGCCGAGGGGGGTGATGCCGCCGTACTCCATGCCGGTCTCGCCGGTCGCCGTCTCCATCGAGGCGAACGAGGCCTTGCGGGCGCCCAGTTGACGCCGGACGACGCCGTTGACGTCGACCCGGATGGTGGAGAGCACCACACAGGCGGCGAGCGTGGTCTCGCCGGCCCGCTTGCCCGCGACCACCACACAGTTCGCCGACCGCTCCAGCAGGTCCCGGCCGTAGTGCTCCACGAAGACGGCCGTGTCGGCCCACTGCGGCTCGGTGTCGACGTACAGAATCCGGTCGGCCGGAACCGCCCCCCGCCAGTCGCGTACGGCGTCGGCGACGGGAGCGGTCAGCTCCTCCAGGCAGTCCGGGGCCGGGACGGCGGTGTCGAAGTCTCCGATGGGTGCGCGCATGGCCGCACGCTAGCAGCCCCTTCCGGCGCGGTTCAGCGCACCGGCGGCACCGAGACGGCCATCACCATCTCCATGGGTTCCGCACCCTCGTTGCCGTACGTGTGCGGCGTACCGGCCTCGAACGTGGCGCTCGCCCCGGTCGGCACCAGGTGCTTCACCCCGTCCACGGTGAGGGTCAGTTCACCGGCGGTGACGTGGACGAGTTCCACCGTGCCCGCTGGATGCGGGTCGGACGGGCTCTGTTCGCCGGGCATCAGCCGCCAGTCCCACATCTCCAGCGGGCCGGGCGCCTCCGTGCCCGCCAGCAGGCGGTTGTAGCTGCCGGCCTCGGTGTGCCACAGCCGTACGGCCTGCTCGGCGGGGACGATGCGGACCTTGGGGCCCTGTTCGTAGTCGAGCAGCGTGGTGATGCTGACGCCGAGCGCGTCGCCGATCTTGACGACGGTGCCGATGCTGGGGTTGGTCCGGGCCTGCTCGATCTGGATGAGCATGCCACGGCTGACCCCCGCGCGGGCGGCGAGCGCGTCCAGGGTGAAGCCGCGTTCGGTGCGCCACCGTTTGACGTTGCGCGCCAGGGACTGGGTCAGCAGGTCGAGGTCCGACACGTTGTGTCCAATATCCGGGAAGTTCAATATTATTGATAGATCAGTTCAATGAACTGGACTACCGTGAGGTGCACCTGATCGTTCACCGAACTGTACTGCGAGGCCGGCCGTGACAGCATTCTTCGCCCTGACCACCAGCCTGCTGTGGGGGCTGGCCGACTTCGGCGGCGGACTGCTGACCCGGCGTACCCCGGCGCTGACGGTCGTGGTGGTCTCGCAGGCCATCGCTGCGGCCGTCCTCGGCGCGATCGTGGTCGCCACGGGCGGCTGGAGCGAGGCCGGACCCCGGCTGTGGTTCGCGTTCGCGGCCGGCCTGGTCGGACCGGTGGCCCTGCTCTCCTTCTACAAGGCCCTCGCGCTCGGCCCCATGGGCGTCGTCTCCCCTCTCGCCACCCTGAGCGTCGCCGTGCCCGTCGGCGTCGGCCTCGCCCTCGGCGAGCGGCCGGGGCTGCTCCAGGCCGCGGGCATCGCGGTCGCCGTCACCGGGGTGGTCCTCGCCGGCGGCCCGCAGCTGCGGGGCGCGGCCGTGCAGCGGCGCGCGGTCCTGCTCACCCTGGTCGCCGCGCTCGGCTTCGGCACGGTGTTCGCGCTGATCACGGAGGCCTCGACCGACGTCACAGGTCTGTTCCTCGCGCTGTTCGCGCAGCGGCTCACCAACGTCGCGGTGGGCGGGGCCGCGCTCGCCGTCTCGGTCCGGCGCGGCGGCGCCGCCCTGCCGGAGGGGGGCTTCCCCTGGGCCTCGCTGCCCGCGCTGGCCTTCGTGGGACTGGCCGACGTGGCGGCCAACGGCACGTACGCCGTCGCCGCCCGGAGCGGTCCGGTCACCGTCGCGGCCGTGCTCGCCTCGCTGTACCCGGTGGTGACCGCGCTGGCCGCGCGAGGTTTCCTCAGCGAGCGGTTGCGCGCGATCCAGGCGGCGGGGGCGGGCCTGGCCCTGCTCGGCACGCTGCTGCTGGCGACCGGTTGAGCCGGTCCGCGTCAGCCCTCGGGCTCCAGCGCGGCGAGCCGCGCCACCGCGTCCTCCTCCAGATCCGCGAGCGCCCGCAGCTGCCCCGGCGTCATGCCGTCCGGGATCGGCACCGGGGCGGGGGTCCGCAGCGGCGGCTGCCAGCCCTCGTCGGGCGTCCAGCGCCGTACGACCTTGGCGGGCGCCCCCGCCACCACCGCGTGGTCGGGCACCGTGCCCCGCACCACCGCGCCGGCCGCCACGACCACGTTCCGGCCGATCCGCGCCCCCGGCAGGATCACCGCGCCGGTGCCGATCCAGCAGCCCGGGCCGATCTGGACCGGCTCCATCCGTGGCCACTGCCTGCCGATGGGCTCGTGCGGGTCGTCGTAGGAGTGGTTGGTGGACGTGACGTAGACGTACGGGCCGAAGTAGCAGTCGCTGCCGATGGTGACCGTGGTGTCCGCGATGACATGGCTGCCGCGGCCGAGGACCACGCCGTCGCCGATGCGCAGGATGGGCTCCGGGCCGAGGTCCAGGTCGGGCATCAGGCCGGCGGTGAGGGTGACCTGCTCGGCGATGATGCAGTGGGAGCCGAGCCGGATCCAGGGTTCGCCGAAGACCGTGCCGAGCGGGAAGGCCAGACGGGTGGCTTCGCCGATGGAGCCGAAGCGGAAGCCCGCGGGACGCTCGGCCGTGACGGACCCGTTGCGCTGCATCCAGGACCAGGCCGCGTGTACGGCTCGCTGCGCGAGGCCCTGTCGCCAGGATGAGAACGTGTTCTTGCGCTTCGGCACGGGGTCACGTTACTCACCGGTCGGTTCCGGCGGTGAGGGCGGGCTGCTGTGATCTTTGCCCCACCTGGTGTCGTACGGTGCCGTGTACCGCTGACACGAGGAGACGGTGATGACGCACAAGGCGCTGATCGTGGGTATCGGGGGCAAGGAGCCGCAGATCGACCCGGAGGCGTTCGTGGCGCCCACGGCGTCCGTGATCGGGGATGTCACGCTGCACGCGGGGGCCAGTGTCTGGTACGGGGCCGTGGTGCGCGGTGACGTCGAGAAGATCACCGTGGGGGCGCGGGCCAATGTGCAGGACAACGTCACCCTGCACGCCGATCCCGGGTTTCCCGTGAGCGTGGGCGAGCGGGTGTCCATCGGGCACAACGCGGTGGTGCACGGGGCCACCGTCGAGGACGACTGCCTCATCGGGATGGGGGCGACCGTGCTCAACGGGGCGGTGATCGGGGCGGGGTCGGTGGTCGCGGCTCAGGCGCTGGTGCCGCAGGGGATGGTGGTGCCGGCCGGGTCGTTGGTGGCGGGAGTACCGGCGAAGGTGAAGCGGCCCCTGTCCGCGGAGGAGCGGGAGGGGGTCACCCTCAACGGAACCTTGTACGCGGAGTTGGGCAAGGCGCACAAGGATGTGCACCAGTAGGAGTCCCGGGGCGGTTCACTCCCCCGCGCTCACCGGCTCCGCTTCCCGGTGGTCCTGCTGGGCCTTCTTCGCCTTGCGCTTCAGGATCAGCATGGAGGCCAGGCCGATCAGTACGGCCACCGCCAGACCCACGTACGAGAAGCGCTTCAGCCAGTCCTCGGCGACGATGCCCACGTAGTAGATGACGGCCGTGGTGCCGCCGGCCCAGCAGATGCCGCCGAGGACGTTGGCGATCAGGAACTTCCAGTACGGCATGTGCAGGACGCCCGCGAGGGGACCGGCGAAGATACGCAGGAGGGCGACGAAGCGGCCGAAGAAGACCGCCCACATGCCCCACTTCTCGAAGGACCGCTCGGCGGTGGCGACATGGCCCGCGCTGAAGTGACGTGGGAACTTCCTGCCGAGCCAGGCCAGCAGCGGGCGTCCGCCCTTGCGGCCGATGGCGTAGCCGATGGAGTCGCCGATCACCGCGCCCGCGGTCGCGCAGGCACCGAGGACCACCGGGTCGACGCCCGAGTGCTGGGAGGACATCAGCGCCGCGGAGACCAGGATGATCTCCCCCGGCAGCGGGATGCCCAGGCTCTCCAGACCGATCACCAGAGCCACCACGGCGTAGACGGCAGCCGCCGGCACCGAGTCGAGCCATTCCTGGACGTGCACCGCCGGTTCCTCCCCTGTCGCTGTCCTTGCCCGCCGGGTCGTCGCATGTAAAGCGCGCCCCAAGGGAAGGCTACCTGGTCGGTGGTGAACGGCTGCCTGCCCGCGCCCGACCGGCGGCACCGTCCCGCCCTCGCCCCTTTCGTTTCCGGCCATCCCGGTGTCACGCGGGAGGGGAAGGCTCTCCGCGGTTCCGCCCGGCCCGCCTCCCCCAGGTCCCCGCCGTGGGGCCCGCCGCGGAAGGACGACGTCCCCGTGTCCTCACTGTCCCCGTCCCGCTCGCTGCCCCCTGCCACCGCTCCCTGTCCCGGGTCCGCCACGCCGGCCACGGGTCCCTGTCCCGTGACCACGGCTCCGGCCCGCCCGGCGTCCCGTATGTCCGCCCGGCCGGTACGGCTGGCCCTGTGCCTGGCTCCCCTGCTGCTCGCCGTCGGCTGGGGTGTGGCGAACCGGCCCGTGGTGTACGAGGGGGTACGGCGGCTGGTCGCGGCCGACCCGGGGTGGCTGCTGGCCGGAGCCGGCTTCACGTGTCTGACCTGGGTGGCCGCCTCCTGCGTCCGGCAGGGCGCCCTGCCCGACCCGTTGCCGCCGGGGCTGCTGCTGGCCTCGCAGTTCGCCGCCGGCGCCGCCAATCACGCGCTCCCCGCCGGGCTCGGTGCCCACGCGGTCACCCTGCGCTTTCTGCGCGGCCGGGGCGTACCGCTGGAGCGGGCGACCGCGTCGATCGGGCTGTACTCACTGGCCAAGTCCACGGCGAAGACGCTGGTCCTGCTGGTGTTCCTGGCGGTGTCCCCGGCCTGGCGGCGCCTCGGGGACCTGGTCCCGGACGGACGGCTGCTGGTGCCGCTCGCCGCCGTCGCGGGCGGGGCGGTCGCGGTGGCGGGGGTACTGCTGACGGTCGTACGGCCGTTACGGCGGCCGGTGACCGGGCTGCTGCGCTCCGCCCTGGCCGACGTGCGCGTGGTGCACTCCCGGCCCTGCCGGGTGCTCGCCCTGTGGGGCGGGGCGGTCGCGATGCCGCTGGTGCAGGCCGGCACGCTGGCCTGTGTCGGGGCCTCGCTCGGGCTGGGGCTGCCGTGGGAGCAGGTGGTGCTCGCCTACCTGGCGGCGGGCACGGCCGTCGGTGCGGTGCCCGCGCCGGGCGGGCTGGCGGTCGACGCGGCGCTGGTGTGGACGTTGGTCACGTTCGGCGCGGGGCCCGCGGTGGCGACGGCCACGGTGATCGGGTACCGGGTGCTGTCCGACTGGGTGCCGTTGCTGCCGGGGGCGTTGGTGTTGTCGGCGTTGATCCGCGCGAAGGTGTTGTGAGCCGGTTCGCCCACCCACCCACCCGACTCGGGTGTTGACGAGGCGCCCTTGAGGGTGTTCGTGCGCACCCGACTCGGGTGGTGGGGAGATGCCCTGGGAGGCGTCAATCCCTGCGGGCCACCAAGCGGTAGGCGTTGGACAGGCCCAGGTGGCGGGACAGGGGGCGTATCGCGAAGCGGTCCAGGAGGGTGGCGGTGAGGAGGGCCGGGACGCCGGCCAGGAGGAGTGCGGTGCGGGCGGCGCGGTGGAGCGCGTTCGGTGGTTCGGGGAGCCAGGGCGCGTCCTCGCGGGGGGCCATGTGGTCGAGGGCGAGCCAGACGGCGGCCAGCAGGTCGACCGGGTCGTGGGCCTCGGCGTGCTGCTCCGCGACCACCGTGAACCCCAGGTCGGTGAGCCGGCGGCGCAGATTGGCGACCGGCATGAAGTGCAGGTGCTGCGGCTGGAGCCAGGGCAGCCACCAGCGGCCGAGGAGCCGGGCGTAGCGGCTCTCCGGGTCCGGGACCTCGATGAGGACGTGGCCGCCGGGGCGTACGGCTCGGTGTGCGGCGCGCAGTTCGCGGTCGGGGTCGGTGCTGTGTTCCAGGTAGTGGAACATGCTCACCACGTCGTAGCGGGCGGTGAGTTCGGGGACCAGGTCGGGAAACGCGCCGCGGTAGGCGTGCTCCACGCGGCCCTCGCGGGCGGCGAGTTCGACGCCGTCGGTGAAGTCGAGCCCGTCGAAGGCGGTGTCCGGCAGGACGGCGCGGGCCGCCGCGCAGAAGTGGCCGTGACCGGTGCCGACGTCGAGCCAGGTCTTCGGCGCGGGGTCGTACGGCAGCATGGCCTCGGCGCGGCCCAGGTACATCGCGCCGCGCCCGCCGAAGGTACCGCTCATGCGCTGCTCGCCGAGGCCGTCGTAGAAGTCGCGGTAGTAGAAATCCAGGCCTTCGGCCGTCAGTCGGGGGTTCTGGAAGACGTGGCCGCAGTCGGCGCAGCGGTCCAGGGTGAAGCGGCCGGGCTTGTGCTGGAGCAGATCCGTGGTGCGCAGGCGGGGGACGAGCCGGCCGGAGGAGCACCAGGGGCAGGTGGTGCGCCGGGGGGCGAGGAAGCGGTCGGTGCCGGCTTCCAGGTCGGCCCGGTAGGCGAGGCGCAGGACGGCGACGCGGGCTGCCTTGTCGACGGGGTTCTGCTCGGGGGCGTCCTGCTCGGGCGTGTCCTTCTCAGGCGCGTCCGTCCCAGGCGTGTCCTTCTCAGGCGTGTCCTTCTCAGGCGCGTCCGTCCCAGGCGCGTCCGTCCCAGGCGCGTCCGTCCCAGGCGCGTCCGTCCCAGGCGCGTCCGTCTGAGAGGCGCCGGTTCCATGGGCGTCCGTCTTGAAGACGTCGCTCTCACGCGCGTCGCTCATCGGCTCTCCGTTGCCAGTCGTTCGAGGTGGGTCGCGGCCGTCGGGGCGCCGCCCGCCGCGCGGAAGGCGGTGCTGGTCCGGACGGCGGCGGCCCGGTGGGCGGAGTCGTGCAGGACGGTGTCGAGGGCGGCGCCCAGCCGGGCCGCGGTGACCCGGCCGAACCGGACCCGGACGCCCGCGCCGCAGTCCACGACCTGCCCCGCCACCACCGGCTGGTCGTCCCGGATGGGCGCGACGACGAGCGGGACGCCGTGCCACAGGGCCTCGCACACGGTGTTGTGGCCCGCGTGGCAGACGACGGCGTCCATCCGCTCCATGAGCGGGAGTTGGGGTACCGACGGCAGGATCAGGATGTCCTTGTCGTCCGGCACCGCGGGCAGGGTGCCGCCCGGGTCGGCGATCACCGCCTGGACGCGGGCGGCACGGTCCCGCAGCGCGGTCAGGGCCTCCGCGAGAAATCGGCCGCCGGCGTCGGCGTTGGCCGTGCCGAGCGTCACCAGGACCTTGGCCCGGCCGTGGTCCAGCCGTTCCCACGGGAATCCGGGCCCGGCCGGGCGGTCGGCGAGGGACGGGCCGACGTAGTGGACGTGCGGAGCCAACGGCGCCCGCGGACCGATGAGTTCCGGTGTGCTGAACACCAGCAACAGGTGGGGCGAGAAGCGCGGGTCGGCGGTGCCGGACGGGTCGCCGACCCGGGCGCGCAGCTCGGCCAGATGCTGCCGGAGCCGGTCGGCGACCTTGGGCAGGCCGTCGTAGGCGCCGCTGAACTCGGCGGACGTGGTCGCGGAGGTGGCCCAGGGCAGCCCGAGGCGCTCCGCCACCAGGGCGCCGGCGAAGGCCTGCTGGTCGGCGACGACCACATCGGGCCGGAACGCGGCGACGGCCGCGCGGACCCCGGGCGCCATCGCGTGGGCGAGCGGCACCAGATACCACTCCCACAGGAACTTCAGCGCCTCCGCGCCCCGCAGGTCCGGCGGTCGTACGGCGCCCTCGGCGCCCGGCACCGGACCCGCGCACTGGAACACCACGGCGTCCGCGCCCGCGAGCCGCCGTACCAGCGCGGGGTCGGCGCACGCCCAGGCCACCCGGTGGCCGTGCGCGGTGAGCCGGGCGGCGACGCCGACGGCCGGGTTGATGTGCCCGGTCAGCGGCGGGACGACGAAGAGGAAGCCGCTCACCGGACGCCCGCCCCCGACGAGACCAGGTCCAGGATGTGCGCGCCGACGGTGCCGGGCGCCTCGACCAGGACCGAGTGCTCGTGCCCCGGCAGGACGACCGCCCGGAAGTCCGGGAGCAGCCGCCGCTGCGCCGGTACCAGGTCCGCCAGGTCCGAGTCACCGCCGTACACACCGAGGACCGGGCAGCGTACGGCCCTGATCTCGGCCTCGGTGAGCACACGGCTGGCGGGGATGTCCCGGCCGAGGGTGGTCTCGCGGGCGAGCCGGGCCGCGCCCTTGGCGAGGCGGGCGGTGTTGTGGCCGCGATGGGCGGTGATCCAGGCGAGCGCGTCCGGCTCGTTGTGCGCGAGTTCGGTCACCACCCGGCGCAGGATGCGGCCGAGTTTGGCGGCCCACGCGGCCGTGGCCGGCTCGGACTCGATCAGGGTCAGGGTGGCCGCCCGGCCGGGGTGGCGGGCCGCGTAGCCGAAGGCGATGGTGCCGCCGTAGGAGTTGCCGACGAGGTGCGCGGGCCCGGTCACGCCCAGTCGGTCCAGGAGCGCCGTCAGGTCGTCGATGTTGTGGTCCAGGGTGTAGCCGTGCGGCGGGCGCTCGCTGCGGCCGTGGCCGCGCAGGTCGTACATGACGACGTCGAGTCCGGCCGCCGCGAACGCGGGCGCGACGGTGAAGTAGTAGCTCGCCAGGCTGTCGGTGAGCAGTCCGTGCACGAGGACGACGGTGGAGTGCGGGGTGCGGCCGTCCGTGGGGCCGATGCGCTGGACGTGCAGCCGGATGCCGCCGGCGTCGACCATCGCCATCGGTCAGCCCGCCTGGGTGGTCTTCAGGCTCCACACCACGTACTCCACGAGCCGGCCGACGGTCAGGTCGATGATCTCCTCGAACTCCATGCCGGCCAGGAACTCGGCGAGGTTGACCCGCTGTCCGTACCGCTCCTCCAGCAGGCCCGCCAGGGTGACGAGGTCGATGCTCTCCAGTTCCAGATCGTGGTTGAAGGTGGTGGACATGCCGATGGCCATGTCGTCGTCGCCGTACTCCGCGAGGACCGTGCGGAGCATGCCGGTGACGTCGGCCAGCACGGTGTCGGCGGTGGGCCGCGCCGGGGCCGGCGGGGTCGGGTTCATCGGGGCTGCTCCTCTGCTGCGGGGTCGTGGGGTGCGGCGTCGGCTGCTGGGTCGGGGGGTGCGGCGTCCGTTCCGGGCCCGGTCGTCCAGGCCACCACGTAGGCGCGCTCGGGCAGGCCGGGCGGGTTGGCCACCGGCGCGCAGTGCACGGTGTAGGCGCGTTCCAGGCGGCCCGTGACGACGAGCCGGCAGCCGTCCGGGGCGGCCTCCAGAACGGCGAAGTCCCGTGGCCGGCCCCCGAATCCGACACCCTCGGCCTTGGCGACCGCCTCCTTGGCGGCCCAGAACCGCGTGAACCACACGGACTGCGGATCGCCGCCGTCCGCGCACCGCGCCCGCAGGAGCCGCAGTTCGGCCGGGCCGAGCGCGGTGATGAGGGTCGCCGCGTCCCGGTCGGTGACCTCTTCGATGTCGATGCCGGGACCGGGCCGCGGGCGGTGCGGCCGTACGAGCGCCACGCCCGCCTCGGCGCGGTGCGCGAGCGAGACGTCCAGTGGGGGCAGGTCGCGGCCGTGCACTCCGGTGACGTACGGGCGGCCGAGTGCGTCGTTGCCGACCCGGATCTCCGCCGGGAAGACCGGTCCTTCACCCTGCTGCCAGAGCCAGTGCCGTACGGCGTCCTTGACCGCGATCCTGCCGAGCAGCCACGGCCGGCGTCCGCGCGGTGGGCGCTCCGCGTAGGCGGCGCGCTCCGCGCCGCCCAGTGAGTTGCGCATGATCAGTTCACGGGAGGCGAGGTCCGGCCACCGCTCGTGCACCAGCGCCCAGCCGCCGGGCAGGACCGTGGAGAGGGTGTGGCGCTCGGGGAAGCGTTCGACGGGCCTGGTCGTGGGGTCGTTGTCGAAGCGGCGGTCCTGCCAGCCGGTCAGCCGTGCCCACACCCGGCCGCCGACGGTCAGCTCCGCGTCCGCCTCCAGCACGGTGTCCGTGAGAGAGGTGATCCGCAGCAGGCAGTGGACCTCTGTGCCCGGCTCCGGGTGCGGTCCGTGGAACCGGGCCTCCCCCAACTGCACCGGGAAGACGACGGTCCGCTCGGTGCGGGTCGCCATGATCCAGTAGCCGAGCAACTGGCCGACGTTGTCGAGCAGGGCACCGGGGGCCGCCGGGGTGGTGATCACTCCGCGGACGTGCCGCTCCCCGATCGCCGTCAGCTCGGTCAGGCCCTGGAACCCCGGGCCGTGGAACATCCAGCGGTCGCGGTAGAGCTGCGCGGCGGTGTGCGCGGGGCGGCGTTCGGGGGCGTCCGGGCGGGGGCCGGGCGGGGGCGGTGCGGGGTGGTGCGGCGCGAGTTCGACGACGGCGCGGGCGGTGGGGCCGAAGGTGACGGTGACGTGGGTGGGGTGGTCGGGGGTGGGGGTGACGGGGAGACGGTCCGGGCGATCGGGGGGCGGGGGGACGGGGACGCGGTGCGGGCGATCGGGGGGCGGGGGGACGGGGACGCGGTGCGGGCGATCGGGGGTCGGGGTGACGGTGACCTGGACGTCGACCGGGGGTACGGCGGTGAGCCAGCGGTCGAAGCGGGCGCCGTGCACGGCGACGGCGCGCAGGCCGGGCGCCGCCGCCTCCGCCGCGTCCATCATGTGCCGGACGATCGTGGTGGCCGGGACGACCGGCCAGCGGTCCTCCAGGTCGGGCCAGCCGGGACGCTGGGGGAAGAAGCAGTGGTCGAGGAGGTGGGGCATGGTGTGCGGGGAGACGTGCAGGGTCGTGGTGGTGGGGGCGCGGGGGACGGTCGTGGTGGGGGTGCTGGGGACGGTGGCAACAGCGGCGGTGGGGGTGCTGCCGGAGTCGGGCGCACCTGTCGCCGGCGTGGGAGGCGTTCGGTCGTTGGGTCGGTGGCCCGCCGCGATCAGCTCCGCCGCCGTGATCGCCGTGTCCCGCAGAAGGGCGGTCAGTTCGGCGGCGGCCGGGTGGTGCACGGCGAGGTCGTCCAGCGCCGGGGTGCCGGAGTGGGGCCGTACGCCCGGCTCCGTCGGTCGCAGGTGCGCGCGCAGCGCCTCGCGGGTCGCGACGTCCAGGGACACCAGGGCGCTGCCGAGGTCGAGGCGGACGGGCGGGCGTACGGCGGCCGGCCCCGCCCCGGCACTCGGGGGTGCCGCCGGTGCCACGGTTGCCCCGGCCGTCCACAACGCCGTTGCGGCACGGCGGAGTTGGGCCAGACCGCTGTGGTGAGGTGAGTTGGCGGCTACGGCCAGGTGATCGCGGTCGCCGAGAGTGTCGCCGATCAGGGAGGGCAGCCGGCCGGGGCCGGTCTGGACGAAGACGCGGTGACCGGCGGTGTACAGGGCCTCGGTCAGCTCGCGGAAGCGGACGGGTTCCAGGAGGTGCCGGACGAACAGGTCGCGGACCGCCGGTTCGTCCGGTGGGAAGGGAGCGGCTGTCGTGCCCGACCACACCGGCACGGTCGGCGGGTGGAGCCGGAAGCGGTCGGCGGCCTCCTTGATGGGGGCGAGGAACGGTTCGAGCATCGGCGTGTGGAAGCCGGACCGGAACGGCAGCACCTGGCAGAGCACGCCCTCGGCGCGGAGCGACCGGACGAACGCCTCCACCGCCGGGCCGGGGCCGCAGACCATGGACTGGCGGGGCGCGTTGTCGTGGGAGAGCACGATCCCGGCGTCCGCCCAGGCGCCGGCGAGGATGGCGTGGACATGGGCGGCGGAGGTGCCGACGGCGGCGAAGACGAGGCCGGGGACGGTGACCGAGTCCGGGTCGAACTCGGCCATGAAAACGTCCACTTGGTCCGCCGAGTACAGCCCGGCCGCGACCATGGCCGTCCACTCGCCGACGCTGTGCCCGGCGACCGCGTCCGGTACGACGCCCATGCGGCGCAGGGCCTGGTCCAGCAGGCGGCCGACGCCGACGACGCCGAAGCCGTGCCGGCCGATGTCGCCGACCTGAACGTCCGGGCCGGTGCCGGAGGCCGGGGGGAGGCCGAAGTGGGCGGCGATGTCGTCGGTGCGGGGTGTGAAGTCGGCCTCCAGGCCCGGGAAGACGAACGCCAGTCTGCCGCCGGACCGGCCGAGCAGGGGCGCCGGCCGGAACCACACGTCACCACGGCCGTGCCAGGCGCGGCCCCTGGCGACCGCGCGCCGGGCGAGGGCGAGCCGCTTGGCGGTCGGCTCCACGACACCGAGCCGGACCGGACCTGCGTCGCTGTGCGGCCGGGCGGGGTCGAGCCCGGCGGCGAGGACGGCGGAGTCGCCGGCATCGAGGAGCGCGGCGAGGCTGTCCACGTCATCGGCCGACAGCAGGAGGACACGCTCGGGTTCGGTGACGCGCGGGGGGCTGCCACTGAGAGCGGGGCGAGTGGACGCAGTCCGCCCGTCCGTGGCCGCCTGTTTCCCGCTCTGTGCGAGCGCGGACAGGGAACGCCCATCCGTGTCCGCCCGCGCCCGGCCCCCTTCAGCCCCGGCGAGCGCGGACACGGAACACCCGCCCATGACCGCCTGCGCACCACTCCCGTTGTCCCCGGCACGAACAGGCACGGAACACCCGTCCGCGTCCGCCCGCGCACCACTGCCGCCGCCCCCTGCAACAGGCACGGAACGCCCATCCGTGTCCGCCTCCGCGCCACTCCCGCCGCCCCCGGCACGAACAGGCACGGAACACCCGTCCGCGTCCGCCCGCGCACCACTCCCGCCGCCCCCGGCAACAGGCACGGAACGCCCATCCGTGTCGCTCTCCGCGAGCGTGGGCGCGGACCACCTGCCCGCCCCCACCTGCGCGCTCGCCCCGCCGGCCCCGGCGAAAGCCGCTGCCTCCTCCAGCACCACATGGGCGTTGATTCCGCCGAAGCCGAACGCGTTCACCGCTGCTCTTCTCCGCGTGCGCCCCGGGGCGGTCTCCCAGGGTTGGGCGCGCTGGAGGGTGTGGAAGCGGGTGGTGGCGAGGCCGGGGTGGGGCTCGTCGCAGTGGAGGGTGGGCAGGAGGGTGCGGTGGTGGAGGGCGAGCGCGGCCTTGACCAGGCCCGCCACTCCCGCCGCCGGCATGGTGTGACCGATCATCGACTTCACCGAGCCGAGCACGGGACGGTCGGCGTCCCGGCCGTGACCCGTTCCCGGCCCGAACACCTCGGCCAGCGTGGTGAGTTCGGCCGTGTCACCGGCGGGTGTGGCCGTGCCGTGCGCCTCCAGCAGGCCGATGGAGTCCGGCGCGGCGGGGTCGAGTCCGGCGGCCCGCCAGGCCTGGCGCACGGCGCGGGTCTGCCCGCCGGGGTCGGGGCTGACGAGTCCCGCCGTACGGCCGTCGCCGGCCACGCCCGTGCCCCGGATCACTGCGTACACGCGGTCGCCGTCGCGTTCGGCGTCCGCGAGCCGTTTCAGTACGACGACCCCGGTGCCCTCGCCGATGAGGGTGCCGTCGGCGTCGCGGTGGAAGGGGCGGATGCGCTCGGTCGGGGAGAGGGCGCGGAGCTGGGAGAAGACGCTCCACAGGGTGATGTCGTGGCAGTGGTGCACTCCCCCGGCCAGCATCAGGTCGCAGCGGCCGGTGGTGAGCGCGGTGACCGCCTGGTCGACGGCGACCAGGGAGGAGGCGCAGGCCGCGTCCACGGTGTAGGCCGGCCCGCGCAGATCGAGGCGGTTGGCGATGCGGGAGGCGGCGAGGTTGGGTACCAGGCCGATCGCGGCGTCGGGGCTGTCGGGCCCGAGCCGTTCGGTGAACGCGGCCCGGATGCGGTCCAGTTGGCCGGCTCCCAGGCCGGGCAGCAACTCGCCGAGCGTGCGGACGAGTTGGTGGGCCGTACGCACCCGTTGGTCCAGCCGGGCCAGGCCCGGGGTGAGATAACCGCCCCGGCCCAGCACGACCCCGGTCCGGTGCCGTTCGGGCAGTCGTTCCGGGCCGCCCGCGTCGGCGAGCGCGGCGGCGGCCACATCGAGGGCGATCAACTGGTCGGGCTCGGTGCCGGGCACCGAGGCGGGCATGATGCCGTAGCGGGTGACCTCCACCTCGGCCAGGCCGTCCACGAATCCGCCGCGCCGGCAGTACACCTGGTCGGCGACGGCGGGTCCGGCGGCCGAGCCGGGGGCGTAGTAGTCGGCGTCCCAGCGGCCGGCGGGGACCTCGGTGATCGCGTCGGTGCCGTCGCGCAGGTTGCGCCAGTAGGCGTCGAGGTCGCGGGCGCCTGGCAGCAGCACCGCCATCCCGACGATGGCGACGGGTGGCTGACTGTCTGTCATGTCACCAGCCCGAGGCGGTGTAGACGACGGCGCGGGCCGCCGGGTCGCCCCAGGCGAGTTCGCGGAGCAGGGCCGCGGTGCCCTCCTCCGGGTCGATCAGCGCGACCCCGCGCCGGGCGTACTCGCGGCCGAGTTCCGCGCCGACCATGCCGGTGTGGCTGCCGGCCGGCGCCCAGGGACCCCAGTGAACGGTGAGCGCGCGGTGGCCGGTACGGGCCGCCCAGTCGGCGCCGAGCGCTTCCAGGGCGTCGTTCGCGGCGGCGTAGTCGGCCTGGCCCCGGTTGCCGAGGACGGCGGCGATGCTGCCGAACAGCACGGTGAACGCCGGTGCGGCGGGCAGGTCGTCCAGGGCGGCGAACAGCGAGGCGGCCCCGGCCGTCTTGGTGCCGTAGACCCGTCGGAAGGAATCGGGGGTCTTCTCGGCGATCAGCCGGTCCTCGATCACGCCGGCGGCGAAGACGACACCGTCGAGCCGGCCGTGTTCGGCGTGGATCTCCTTGACGGCCTGGAGGACCGTGTCGCGTTCCCGGAAGTCCACCGCGCGGTAGCGGGCCGGGCTGCCGAGAGCGGTGAGTTCGGCGAGCGTGGTGGTGATCTCCCGCTGGGCGAGGATCAGTTCGGCGGAACGGTTGATGTCGGCGGGCTTCGGGGCGCCGGGGCCCGCCGCGAGCGCGGCCCGCAGCTCGACGGGGGTGCGGGCGGCGGCGGTGTGCGGGGCCTCGGGTGCGGTGGGAGCGGGCGTACGGCCGAGCACCTCGATCCGGCACCGGCAGGAGGCCGCGAGCGTGACCGCGAACCTCGCCGTGATGCCCCGGGCGCCGCCGACCAGCAGGACCACGGAGTCCCGGTCGAGCCCGAGCGCGGCGGCCTCGGCGGCGCCGTCCCCGGCGGGTCCGGCCCCGGTGGTGCCGAGCGGGCCGAGGGGCGCGGGCACCAACGCCAGGGCGTGGCGGAGTCCGGCGGCCGTGCGCAGGACGACGGGGGCCGGTGCCGGAGTGGGTTCCGAAGGTGCCGGAGCGTTTTCCAAAGGTGCCGGAGCGGGTTCCAAGAGTGCCTGAGCGGGTTCCCGAGGTGCCCGAGCGGGTTCACGAGGTACCCGACCCGGTTCCGGAGCTGGTTCCGGAGCGCGCAGCTCTGCGAGGACCGCGTCGGCGACGGCCGCCGGGCCGGTGTCGGCGACCGCCAGCACCCGCGCCAGGAGGTCCGGGTACTCGCGGCCGACGCTGCGGATCAGACCGTCCAGCCCCGCCGCCCGCAGCGCCCCGGCGCCCTCGGCGGCGCGCACGGCCAGCAGCACGTGGGGGCCGCGCTCCAGCGCCGCCCGGAACACCGGGAAGGCGTCCGGCAGCACCGGGAGGTCGGGGCCTGTCAGCGCGCCCAGGTAGAGGACGCCGTCGACCGGGCCGTCGGCGGCGCCGAGGAGGTGGCCTCGGTCGCGGAGCACGGCGTCGGCGCCGTACCGGGTGAGCCGCGCGGCGACCTGGGCCGCCGTGTCGTCGGCGGCACCGCCGAGCAGGACGAACCGCCGGCCGGACAGGTCAGTGGCCGGTGCCGGGTCGGGAAGCGGGACGGGCCGCAGTTCGCAGCGCTGGGGAGCGACACCGGCAGGGGTGTCGCTGGGCGTCCCCATCCCCAAGCGCCCGTCCTCGGATGGCACTTGACCGTCATGGGTTGCCGCACCGATCCGTGCCGACAGCCACGCCGTGACCGCTGCCGCGGTGCGGGCCTTGGCCAACTCCTCCAGTTCCGTGTCGTCGAGCAGTTCCGGGCCGCCCGCGATCCCCAGGCGCTGCGCGAGTTCGCCCGCGATCTCGGCCCGCTTGATGGAGTCGATGCTCAGATCTGCTTCGAGGTCCAGGCCGGGCTCGATCATGTCGACGGGGTAGCCGGTGCGCTCACTGATGATCTCCCGTACGACCCGCTCCACGTCCTCCGGCGGACCCGGCTCGACGGGGCCGCTCGGCTCCGGTCGCGCGGGCGGTTGCCGTACGGTCTCGACAGGCTCCAGGGCCCGCGCGGACGTCAGGGGGGCCACGGGTGCGACGGGGACGGCGGGCGCCGGTGGCGTGGCGCCGAAGTAGGTGAGCAGCACGTCCCGTTGGGCCGCGATCATCTCCCGGCTGGTGCGCAGGAATTCGGAGATCAGCGCGTCCCGGTCGGCCGGGGCGCCGTTCGGCTGGTCGGTCGTCACAGTCGTCTCCAGGACGCGTCGGGCCGGCGCGAGGGCACCGGGCAGGAGTGCTCCGTCGGCCGTACGGACGAGGTGTCCGTCGACCGTCCAGCCGGGCCGTTTCGGTGCCGGGGTGCGCAGCGCGTCGACGGCGTCGCGGCCCCGGAAGAGCCACGCGGTGCGCACCGGCTGCCCGGCGACGGCGAGGCGGGCGAGTGCGTCGAGCCAGCCGGCCAGGCCGCTGTCGGCCCGTGGCTCGCAGGCGACCGTGCGGTGCGGGCGGCCGCCGAGGATCTGGCCGACGAGCCGGGTGAGGATCGTCCCCGGGCCCGCCTCCACGAAGATCCGCGCGCCCGCCTCGTACATCGCCTCGATCTGCGCGGCGAAGGCCACCGGGGCGCCGATCTGGGCGGCCAGTTCGGCGCGTACGCCGTCGGGGTCCTGCGGGTAGGGGGCGGCGGTGCGGTTGGCCCAGACGGGGAACTCGGGCGCCCGGACCGGCTTGTCCGCGAGCACCTTGGCGAAGCGCTCCCCCGCGGGGGCCACGAGCGGGCTGTGGAAGGCGCAGGCCACCGGGATGCGGCGGGCGCCGAGCCCGGCCGCGCGCAGGGCCCGTACGGCGGTGTCGACATCCGCGCTCGGTCCCGAAATCACCGTCTGCTCGGGCGAGTTGAGGTTGGCGACGACGACGGACCCCGGTGCCCCGGCCGCGCGCAGGGTGCGTACGACGGTTTCGGCGGGGGCACCCACGGCGGCCATGGTGCCGGGCTCGTCGCCGGCCGCCGCCAGGATCGCGCCGGCCCGCTCGGCGCTCAGCTCCAGCAGGGTCTCCGGCTCGAGGGCGCCGGCCGCTGCGAGGGCGACCAGTTCGCCGTAGCTGTGCCCGGCGGCCAGGTCCGGGTGGACACCGGCCGACGTGAGGAAGGCGTGCGCGGCGAGACCGGTGACACCGAGGGCGGGCTGCGCCGTCCGGGTGTCGGTGAGAGCGGCCCGCTGCCGCTCACGCGCGGCGTCGTCGAAGGCGGCCGGCGGAAAGAGCCGGTCGGCGTGGGTGCGACCGAGGTGCAGGTAGTCCCTCAGCTCGGGCAACACGACGAAAAGCTCGCCGAGCATACCGGTGCGCTGACTGCCCTGCCCGGGGAAGAGAAAGGCGACTTGGCCACTGCCGACTGCTGCTGTGCCGGTGGGGGCGGAGTGCGGGGCGGTTCGGTGGAACGGGGAGTCGGGACCCGGGGGGTGGGCGCCGGCGCCCCCGTCCGCGCGAGCGCCCCCTCCGCCCGTCTCCGCGAAATACGCCCCCGCGCCCGGGTCCTGCTCACCCGCCGCGATCCGTCGCAGTTGTCCGATCAGTTCTCCGGTGTCGTGGGAGACGACTGCCGCCTGTGCCGGTTCGTGGGACGTGTCGGCGCGGTGGGCCGCTGCGAGGGCGAGGTCGCGCAGACGCCACGGACTGTCGGCGGACTCGGCGGCGCGCAGGATCTCCTCGGCGGTCCGGCGGGCCGCCGCCATGTCGCGGCCCCGGAAGAGGAACAGCTCGGCGGGCCAGGCGTCCAGGGCCTGCCGGGGCGGTGGCGCGTCACCGTACGCCGCCAGTACCGCGTGGAAGTTGGTCCCGCCGAAGCCGAACGCGCTGATCCCGGCGAGGCGTTCGGCGGCCGGTGCCGCCCAGGGCTGGGCGCGGGTGTGGAAGACGAACGGGCTGTCGGCCTCGTCCCAGGCCGGGTTGGGTCGCTCCAGGTGCAGGGTGGGCGGCTTGACGCCGGTGTACAGCGCCAGCGTGGTCTTGATCAGGCCGGCGAGTCCGGCAGTGCACTTGGTGTGCCCGATCTGCGACTTGACCGACCCGAGGGCACAACCGCCCGTCGCGGCGCCCGCCTCGGCGAACACCTGACCGAGCACGGTGAGTTCGGTGCGGTCGCCGACGACGGTCCCGGTGCCGTGCGCCTCCAGCAGACCGACCGCGGCCGGCGGGACACCGGCATTGCGGTACGCCCGCTCCAGCGCGGTCCGCTGGCCCTCGGGACGGGGCGCGGTCAGGCCGAGGGAGCGGCCGTCGCTGGCGGAGCCGAGGCCCTTGACCACGCCGTAGATCCGGTCGCCGTCGCGTTCGGCGTCCGCGAGCCGTTTGAGGACCACGCAGGCCACGCCCTCGCCGAGGGCGATGCCGTCGGCGGAGGCGTCGAAGGCGCGGGACCGGCCGGTCGGGGAGAGCGCGTGGACGGAGGAGAACAGGACGTAGTCGTTGATGCCGTTGTGCAGGTCGGCGCCGCCGCACAGCACGAGGTCGCTGGTGCCGCAGACGAGTTCCTTGCAGGCCACGTCCAGCGCGGCGAGGGAGGAGGCGCAGGCGGCGTCGACGGTGTAGTTGGCGCCGCCGAGGTCCAGGCGGTTGGCGATGCGGCCGGAGATGACGTTGGCCAGCATGCCGGGGAAGGAGTCCTCGGTGAGCCGGGGCAGTTGGTCGTCCAGTCCCTCGGGGACCTTGCCGTAGTACGACGGGAGCACGGCCCGCAGGGTGACCGCGTTGGACAGGTCGCTGCCGGCCTCGGCGCCGAAGACGACCGAGGTGCGGGAGCGGTCGAACTGCCGTCCCTGCTCGCCGTATCCGGCGTCCTCCAGTGCTCCGCGGGCCGCTTCCAGGGACAGCAGCTGGACGGGTTCGATGCTGCCGAGGGAGGTGGGCGGGATGCCGTAGCGCAGCGGGTCGAAGGGGACGGGCGGCAGGAAGCCGCCCCATTTCGACGCGGTGCTGCCGGCGGTGTGGTGCACGGCGGGGTCCCATCGGCCGGGCGGGACCTCGGTGACGGCGTCGCGTCCGGTGACGATGTTCGCCCAGAAGGTGGCGAGGTCGGGGGCCTGCGGGAACATGCAGGCCATGCCGACGATCGCGATGTCGAGCGGCGGGGGCGGCGGCGGTTCGGGGGTGGCGCGGGGACTGGGCCGTACGGCCCGGTCGGCTCGTCCGGTCGGCGTGTCGGGGCCGAGCCGCGCGACCCGCCGGGTGAGGAAGTCGGCCGCGCCGTCGGTCACCGCGTGGTGCAGGGCCGCCAGGGTCGTGCGCGCCGAGCGCAGCACGGCGATCTGCCCCGCCATGAACAGACCCTCGGTGAGCTGCCGTTCCTCCGCCACGGCCCGCACCTCACCGTCGTCGGCGCGGGTCAGGCCCTTGCCGGCGATGCGCAGCCGGCCGACGTTGAGCCGTTCCAGCCGCTCCCAGACCTCCCGGTCGGCCAAGCCCTGTGCGCGTAACGCGGCTTCGTGCTCGCGGTAGGTCCGGGTGAAGGGGCTGGGCACACAGCGGGTGGCATGGCCCGGTGCCGTCTCCAGCAGCGCGGTCTCGGTGGCGGCCAGGACCTGCCGCTGGAACAGCGGCTGGACGGCGCCTCGGGCGACGGCCTCCTCGGTGAACAGGTAGGCGGTGCCCATGAGGACGCCGACGGCGGCGCCCCGGGCGGTGAGCGGCGCGGCCAGCGCGGCGACCATCGCCGCCGACCGCTCGTCGTGGACGCCGCCCGCGAAGAACACCTCGAGCGCATGCGCCGTCTCGTCGTCGGCGTCCGCCAGGAAGCCTTCCAGTTCGGCCAGTTGGGCCTCCCAGAGCGGGAAGGAGGCCCGGGGCCCGACATGCCCGCCGCACTCGGCCCCCTCGAACACGAACCTGCGCACGCCCGCGTCCAGGAACTGCCGCAGCAGCCCCGGCGAGGGCACGTGCAGGAAGGTGCGGATGCCGGCCCGCTCCAGCGCCTCCGCCTGGGCGGGCCGGCCGCCCGCGACGATCGCGTGCGTGGGCCGCAGCTCCCGTACGGCGTCCAGCTGGGCGTTCCGGATGTCCTCCGGCGCGAAGCCGAGCACGCCCACGCCCCAGGGGCGGCCGTCCAGCACGGCCCGCGCCTCGGTGAGCATCGCCCGGGTCCGCTCACCGTCGGCCAGGGCCAGCGCGAGGAAGGGCAACGCGCCGTCCTCGGCCACGGCGGCGGCGAATCCGGCCTGGTCACTGACCCGCGTCATGGGCCCCTGCGCGACCGGTAACCGAGTGCCCAGCGCCCGGCTCATCGCCGACCCGGGCCGCAGGGCCGTACCCGCCGGTGGCGTCGGCGCCGCCGCCCCGCCCAGGTCAGGCATCGCGGCGGACTCGACCACCTCACCGACCACCGCCGACCCGACCGCCGCCGACCCGACCACCTCCTCCACCGCCGCCGACACCCCGCGTACGACCCCCCGCACGTCCCCCCAACGCTCGGCGAACCGGGCCGCGAGGAAGCCGTCCTGGCCCACGGGCAGCAGTCGGCCGCGCAACTCGCGGGCGCTCAGCAGGGACGCGACCGTTTCGGGGTCGTCGGCGGGCGGCTGTGGCGCGTCGGGGCCGCGTCGCCGCAGTACCCGGTGCCCGCCCAGCACCACGGTCTCGGAACCGTCCAGGGACCGCAGCACCGCCCGCACCGCCTCGGGCAGCGCCGACTCGGCCAGCAGGGCCAGTTGGCTGTCGAGGACGACACCGGCCGCGCCGCCCGCCACGGCAGCCGCCGCCGTACGCGGGCCGACGCCCCCGCACGCCCATACGGGCAGGCCCCTCAACTCCTCGTCCGCCAGCATCTGTTGCAGCAGGACGAAGGTGCTCAGCTCGCCGACCCTGCCACCGCTCTCGCCGCCCCGGGCGATCAGTCCGCGCGCACCCGCACGGGCCGCCGCACGGGCCTGACCGAGGTCGCGCACTTCCGCCAGCACACGGCAGCCGGCCGCGAGTCGGCCCGCCGCCCAGGTCGCGTCCGGGGTGAGCACCACGGTGTCCACGGCGCCGCCGAGGTCCGCGGGGGTGAGGGCACAGCGACCGGTCACCCGTACGCCGAAGGGGCCCGGTGCCGTACGCCTCAGCCGGGACAGCTGCTCGCGGCATCTTCGGTCGCCGGTGCCCAGGTCCAGGACGCCGAGCGCACCGGCGGCACAGGCGGCAGCGGCCAGGCCGGCGTCGGGTTCTCCGAACGGGGTGAGGCACAGGATCAGGTCATGGGCACGCACAGGGGAGGTCATGATGCTCCGGCACGATCGAGGAGACAGCTCGGTGGGGGGATGCGCGGGGAGACACTCTGGTGCGAGGGCCTCGGAAACTAGCGAGGTCGTTACTCGCGGGTCAATAACGGCGCAGCCTTTCCCTGTGCGGTGGCGCCGATTCGGCCAGCCTGCCGAATTCCGCGCAACAGGCGGTAAATCCAGCATTTCCCCGCACCGGCGACGACGGAGGCCTCACCGACCGCGTACGCCACACCGGCACAAGCCCGTCAAAACCGTCCGCCCGCTTCACCGGGCATGCGCCCCCGCGCCACGCGCCGGGACGTCCGGCCGCCTTCTGTGAATTCCGCATCACGCCGGCCCGGTGGCTCGAACCGGGCCGACGGGATACGGACAGGGCGGCGTTGGCGTACTCGCCGACCGTGTGTCAGCCGAGCACCGTCCGTACGGCCGCCGACGCGGCCCCGCCGATACCGGTACCGGCACCCCCGACCGGCGAGGTCAGCGCGTCGGCGACCGGACCGAGAAGGTCGCCCGCCTGCGCCACGCCCCCCGCTCCCCCGGCCGCACCGGCACCCCCTGCCCCGGTCGGCCGCTCCGGCTCCGCCTCCCCCGCACGGACCTGCGCGATGCGCGGCTCGCCCTGCTCACCGCCGCCCTGACCGGCACGCCCCGGCTTCCCCCGGGAGGTGCCGCCGTCCCCCTCGTGCCCGGGAGCCTGCCCGGCACCATCCCTGGACGCCCCCGGCCGCCCGGCACCGGACTCGCCGCGCCCACCGGGCCCCTCCGGCCCAGTTCCAGAACCCTCCGAACCCTCCGAACCCTCCGGCCGGTCACCGGAACGCGCCGCCCCAGCCCCGAACACCCACCTCTGCTCCGCCGACCCGTCCCGTTCCGCCACCGTGACCCCCGCACCGGGACGGCCGGAACCCGGTGTGAGGGCCAGCCCGTGGTGTCGGCGCAGCAGGATCTCGCCGCGCACGGTGACGTCGTACGACACCTCCCCGGCGGGCATGGCGCAGTCGGCCAGCGTCGCGGTTTTCGTCCCGGGGGCGGCGGCGAGGCACAGGGAGGGGTCGGCGGCGCTGCGCAACAGGCCGTCGTCCCGGTACGACCACTGCTGCGAGGCCGCCGCCGAGCACGGTGCGAGCCGCACGCCCGCGCCCGCCGCGATCCGGGCGCCGCGCACGTCCAGGCAGAGCCCGGAGGCCGGCCCGCGCAGGGCGCCGTGGGCGACCTCGACGGGTGCGCCGACGGAGGCGGCGGAGGGTGAGGCGGCGGAGCGGGCGCCGGTGCCGCTGGGCCGTGTGGTCTCGCCGGCAGGGGCGCCCCAGGTGGCGCCGGGGTCGGGGACACCGTTGTCGTGGGACCGACTGCGGACCCCGAGGACGGTGGCGAGCAGGGCGAGCGAGGTGAGTCCGACGCCGATGACGACGGCCTTGCGGTGGCGGTGGCCGGGTCCGGTGCGGTGCCGGCCGCCGGTGGCGGGGGGTGCGGTCGGCGGGGGCGGCCATTCCTCGGGGGCCGGGGGCGGCCACTCCTCACGGGTGCCGCGGCCGGGCCATGAGCCGAGGTAGCGGCGGGCCCCCCAGCCGAGCACGGTCTCGGCGAGCAGCAGGGGCAGGCCGCCGTCGAAGAGACCGAGTTGTTCGGCGGCGTGCCGGCAGTGGGCACAGACCGTCAGGTGCCGGCGCACGTCCGGCAGCAGGGTGCCGCCGCGCCGGATGGGGACGTCGAGGAGCCGGTTGTGGAAGCGGCATTCCTTGGTGGGCGCGAGTTCGCGGTGGGCGCGTACGCAACCGGCGCGGAATTGCTCGCGCGCCTGCTCCAGGGCGGTTGTCGCGGTGGCCGCGTCGACGCCCAACAGACCGGCCGGTATGTTTATGGGTTCGGCTTCGACCTCGGTGTGCCAGAGAAGGCATTGCGAGGCGCCGGGAAGGGCCTGGAATGCCTGGGCGGCGAGCTGCCTGCTTTCCGGTGGCCCGGGCTTTGTGGCGCGCAGACCGCGCCCGCCGGTGGTTTTGCGCAATTCCGGCAGGGCGATGCGGGCAGCCTCGTCGGCGGCCCAGGCGCGGACGGTGTCGCGGACGGCGACCAGCAACTGCGGGCGCAGAGCGCCGCCGATCGCGCCGCCCGCCATGCGGCCGAGCACCTGTTGGAAGGCGGCGGTGGCCACCAGCTGGGCGCTGGACCCGGCGGCGGCCAGACAGACCACGGCATAGTCGCGGGTGGCCCGCCAGTGCCGGGCGAGCAGCAGCGCGACGGCGTGGTGGCGGCCGTCGTCCGGGCCGCTCAGCCGGGCGACGAGCGCGCGGTCGGACTCCCCGGTCGGGCCGGGCAGGGGCGGATAGGGCGGGCGTGGGGGGTGAGAGGACTGCACGGAACCATTTCCTTTCCAGCCGCGGGACCGCATGTGGGGGGCGGTTCCCGCGGGAAAGCAGTGCCTGATTGGTGCATACCTAAAGGGCCGGCGTCGACGTCGATGTCGTCTGCCTTTGCCCTCCCGTGGGGAGGCTCACCTTGGCACACGCGACTCACAGGAAACAAGAAGTGAGAATGCCTCCGGCGGCGAAGTCGGTTTGTTCTCCGAGGGTTACCGCCGGTATCCGCGAACCGCGTCCCGATCAGCCGTCAAGTTCGGCACCGGAAAAGCCGGATGGCACACGAAATCTCCGGCTTCCCGGCCTGGGCGAGCCGGCGATCCACACCGTGTCGTAGGTGCCGAAGACGTCTCGCGCGATGGCGGTGGGCGGAGTTGGCCCAGCCGAAGACGATGGGGCCGTCGTCCCCGTACGTCCGCCGGCTGAGGGCGATGACCGGGGGCACGGTCGTCACGCCGACGAGACGTAGCCGACGGCGAAGGCGATCACGGACGGCTGGGCCGAGGCGGTGAAGACCAGGGACAACATGGGTCAGGCGACGGTCGCGTGCATGCCGTGGTGGTGGGCGGCGGGCACCCGGTTGCTCCACATGATGCCGTTGCTGGAGGCGCCGCAGATGATGAACATGCCGGCCGGCAGAAGAAGGTGCCGGTGCCGGAGGTCTGGATACAGGCCGTCAGTTCCCGTGCTCCTTGCCGGGTTCGAGGAGACCGAGGAACGCGGCGCCCCGCTCCGGCGCGTCGGGAGCGGGGCGTGGTGCTCACTTCTGCTGGTCGTTCAGCCGGAGGGTCCACACGACGGTCATCTCGCCGGTCACGGCGCCGTCCGCGCGCCGGATCTCGATCGACACCGGGAACTCGGGGCGCTGTCCGGCGTCCAGTTCGGCGACGACCTCGGCGGCCGGGCGGCCCAGCTTCGCCGTCGCGGTGACGGCGCCCATGGCCAGCTTCTTGTAGGCGATGTCGGCCCGCACGGCGAGCGGCACGGCACGCGAGAGCTGGTCCCCGAAGGCGGCCAGCACGATGGCGCCGCTGGCCGACTCGCCCAGGGTGAACATCGCACCGGCGTGCGGGCCGCCCACGTGGTTGTGGTACGCGCTCTGGTCCGGCAGGGACACCACGGCCTGGTCGGGGGTGGTCTCCAGGAACTCCAGGTTCAGGGTCCGGGCCATGGGTACGGTGGCGGCGAGCATGTCGTCGATCGACATCTGGTCTGCGCTCATGGCCAGGCATGTTACTCACGAGTAGCAGAGCCTGACCAGTGAAGCCACTAGGGTTACTGGCCATGTGGCCAGATCAGCAGCCGCCAGGGGGCGCGCCGAACCCGCAGCAGAACCAGCAGCAGAACCCTTATCAGCAGCCTGGTTACCAGCAGCCGAACCCGTACCAGCAGCCCGGATACCAGCAGTACCCGCAGGCCGCCCCGTACGGACAGCAGGCACACGGACAGCAGGCACAGGCCGGCCCGTACGGACAGCAGCCGCAGTGGGGGCAGCCTCCCGGCGCGCCCGTGCCCCAGCCGCCGCAGGGCAATGGCGGCCGTACCAAGCTCGTCGCGATCGTCGCGGCCACGGCCGTCGTGGTCACCGCGGCCGTGACGGGCTATCTGGTGCTGGGCGGCTCGAAGGACGACGAGGCGGACAACGGCAAGGGCGGACAGCACACGAGCCCGTCGCCGACGGCCACCGAGCCCGCCTCGCCCACGTCCTCCGCGACCGGCAACCCGCGCGGCAACGAGACCGAGAAGCCGACCGTGGCGGGCTGGAAGGTCGTGGTCAATCCCAAGTACGGCACGGCGTTCGACGTACCCGCCGACTGGGAGGTGCAGCGGCCCGGCGTCTTCTCCTTCTTCGAGGACGAGGCGAAGGGCGACGGCTCGGCGTACATCGGCTTCTCCGGCACCACGTTCCTGAAGCCGGACTACTGCACCTCCGAGGACAGCGGCACCAAGGAGTCGCACGCGCTCGCGGGCAGCGGCACCAAGGGCGAGAACGGCGCCAAGGACACCGCGAGCATCGCCCGCGGCGACTCGGCCACCTTCGCGTTCGGCGGCTACACCGACCAGTCGGAGGCCGCGAAGAAGTATCTGCGGATCGGCAAGGCGAAGCCCTTCACGACGGCGTCGGGCGTGAAGGGCAGCGTCGCGACGTCGTACGTCGTCGGCGTGCCGAAGAAGAACAAGTGCGACACCGACGGCAAGGCCACCACGTTCGCCTTCAAGAACTCCACGGGCAGCTTCGTCTCGTGGACGTTCTACGGCGCCAAGGGCGTCAAGGACGAGGTGCCCGACGCGACCATGAACAAGATCCTCAGCACGGTACGGCTCCACGGCGACCCGATCGCGGACTGACCGTCGTCCGCCAACTCACTTGGCAGAGCGGGAGCCGGGCGGGGACAGTCGTCCGGTGACGCAGACCGCCGGCTCCCCCGCCCGCCCTCGCGGACCCGCCTGGGCGGGACGCAACTACTCCCTGCTGACCGCGGCCGCCGTCGTGACCGGTCTCGGTGCGAACGGCTCGCTGATCGCCGCCGCGTTCGCGTGGTCGTGGTCACGGCCCTCGTGCTGCTGGTCCCGGACGTCCGCAATCTGACCCGCCGTACCCGCCCGGTCGCCGGCTCGCCGCCGGCGTCAGCCGATACCGAACGCCCCGTCGGGGGGCTCGGGTGACGGTACGGCGTCGGCGTCCTCGACCGGCCGGGCCGCACGGATGAACTCCCTGACGGCTGCCCCGTGTTCGACCCGCGCCGGAAAGGCGTCCGCTGCGGTGCGCCGGGCCAGCGCGGCGGTGTCCAGCGGCCGGTGCGAGGCCACGGCCACCGCGTTCCCGAACCGCCGCCCGCGTAGCACGGCCGGCTCGGCGATCAGCGCCAGCTCCTCGAACACCGCGGCCAGAGTCGCCAGTTGGGAGCGGAGGAACCCGAACGGCGCCGCGTCCGCGAGGTTGGCCAGGTACACCCCGTCGGCCCGCAGCACCCGCTCGGCCGCACGGACGTAGGCGAGCGTGGTCAGGTGCGCCGGCACCCGGGACCCGCCGAACACGTCGGCGATCAGCACATCGGCGTGGTCGTCGGGCGCCTCCTCCAGCCAGGCCCGGGCGTCGGCCGCGTGCAGCGCGATGCCCGAGCCCTCCGGCAGCGGCAACCACTCGGTGACCAGCTCCAGCAGTCCCCGGTCCGCCTCGACGACGTCCTGCCGGGAGCCGGGGCGGGCGGCGGCGAGGTACCGGGGAAGCGTGAGCGCTCCTCCGCCCAGGTGCACCGCGTCCACCGCCCGCCCGGTCTCGGCCACGGTGTCCAGGACGTACCCCAGCCGCCGCGCGTACTCGAACTCCAGATACTCCGGATCATCGAGGTCGACGTACGACTGCGGCGCCCCGTCGACCGTGAGCAGCCAGGCCCGCTCACGGTCGACATCGGGCATCAGCTTGGCGGTGCCGTGGTCGGTGGTGCGGGTGACGGGTATCGATGCGTTCACTTCTCCATTGTCGGCGCCCGCACCTCCCGCAACCGTTCACCCCCGCACCTCCCGCGCCCGCCCACCCCGCACGTCCCGCGACCCTTCACCCCACGGCGACGACGGTCCCCGCTCCCACGGTCCGCCCGCCCTCACGGACGGCGAAACCGAGCCCCGGCTCCAGCGGCACCTCCCGTCCCAGCTCGACGCTCATCTCCACCGTGTCTCCGGGCCGGGCGACAGCCACCTCGCCGAGGTCCACGGAACCGACGACGTCCGCCGTCCGGATGTAGAACTGCGGCCGGTAACCGCTGACGACGGGCGTCGTACGACCCCCCTCGCGCCCGGAGAGCACATACACCCGCGCCGTGAACCGACGGCTCGGCACCACGCTGCCCGGCGCCGCGACCACGTGCCCGCGCCGGACGGCGTCCCGGGGCACCCCCCGCAGCAGCAGCGCCACGTTGTCCCCGGCCTGCGCCTCCTCCATCGGCTTGCCGAAGGTCTCGATCCCGGTGACCACGGTCTCGGCGTCCGCGCCCAGCACCGTCACCCGGTCGCCCAGCCGGAGCGTCCCCCGCTCCACGGCCCCGGTCACGACCGTGCCCCGCCCGGTGATGGTCAGCACGTTCTCGACCGGGAGCAGGAACGGCGCGTCCAGATACCGCTCCGGCATCGGCACGTACGTGTCCACCGCGTCGAGCAGCGCCTCGACGGACGCCGTCCAGCGCGGGTCGCCCTCCAGGGCCCTCAGCCCGGAGACGCGGACGACGGGTACGGCGTCGCCCGGATACCCCTGGGCGGTGAGCAGGTCGCGGACCTCCAGCTCGACCAGGTCGGTCAGCTCCTCGTCCCCCGCGTCGGCCTTGTTCAGCGCGACCACGATGTGGTCGACCCCGACCTGCCGGGCGAGCAGCACGTGTTCGGCGGTCTGCGGCATGATCCCGTCGAGCGCGGAGACGACGAGGATGGCCCCGTCGAGCTGCGCGGCACCGGTGACCATGTTCTTGACGTAGTCGGCGTGGCCGGGCATGTCGACGTGGGCGTAGTGCCGGGTGTCGGTCTCGTACTCGACGTGGGCGATGTTGATGGTGATGCCGCGGGCGGCCTCCTCCGGGGCGCGGTCGATGCGGTCGAACGGGACGAAGGTGCCGGTGCCGCGTTCGGCGAGGACCTTGGTGATGGCGGCGGTCAGGGTGGTCTTGCCGTGGTCGACGTGACCCATGGTGCCGATGTTCAGGTGCGGCTTGGTGCGCACGTAGGCCGTTTTGGACATGGCTGTACCTCGTAGCCTCTCAGCCGTGACAGACGATGCGGGACCCCGGGGACTCGCCGACCCTCCCCCTGCGGGGTCCGCCGGACGATCCGGAGAGGGTCAGCTTCGGGCGCCGTCGACGGCGGCCACGAGGTGCGGGACGGCAGCCTTCGCAGCATCCGCGACGGCGGATGCTGCGACGAGGAAGGCGTACCGGAACATGCCGTCGATCATCGCCGAGGGGTGCGTCCGGCGTCGAATGGTTTTCCCGCGCATTCGCATCTGCAATCTTATTGCGCAGTGCATTGATCCGTCCCGACGCGGCTTGCAACCCCCTCCGTACAGGCGTTCCCTGGAAGGGGGGTGACGCTCGACGCGGAGGTGACAGACGTGAAAGCCGTCGTCTACGAAGAGCCTTTCAGCGTGGTGGTGAAGGAGGTCCAGGACCCCCAGATCCAGCACCCCAACGATGTCCTCGTACGGGTCACGTCGACCGCGATCTGCGGCTCGGACCTGCACATGTACGAGGGCCGCACGGCGGCCGAGGCGGGCATCGTCTTCGGACACGAGAACCTGGGCATCATCGAGGAGGTCGGCAGCGGGGTGACCTCCCTGTCCGAGGGTGACCGCGTCGTGATGCCGTTCAACGTCGCCTGTGGATTCTGCAAGAACTGTCTCGTCGGAAGGACCGGCTTCTGCCTGACGGTCAACCCCGGATTCGCCGGCGGGGCCTACGGCTATGTGGCGATGGGGCCGTTCATCGGCGGCCAGGCCGAGCGGCTGCGGGTGCCGTACGCCGACTTCAACTGCCTGAAGCTGCCTCCGGGCGAGGAGTTCGAGACCGACTTCGTGCTGCTCGCCGACATCTTCCCGACGGGCTACCACGGGTGCGAACTCGCCCAGGTGTCCCCCGGTGAGTCCGTGGCCGTCTACGGCGCCGGACCGGTGGGCCTGATGGCCGCCTACTCCGCACTGCTGCGCGGTGCGGCGAAGGTCTTCTCCGTCGACCGGGTGCCCGAGCGGCTGGCCAAGGCGGAGGAGATGGGAGCCATCCCCATCGACTTCACCAAGGGCGACCCAGCGGAGCAGATCAAGGAACAGACCGGAGGTGAGGGCACCGACAAGGGCGTCGACGCCGTCGGCTACCAGGCCCAGAGCCACGACGCCAGCCACGAGGAACCCGCCATCGTCCTCAACGAGTTGGTCGAGACGGTACGGCCGACGGGCATGCTCGGCGTACCGGGTCTGTACGTGCCCTCGGACCCCGGCGGCCCGGACGAGCACGCCAAGCACGGCCAGCTGCTGGTCTCCATCGGCAGGATGTTCGAGAAGGGCCAGCAGATGGGTACCGGTCAGTGCAACGTCAAGCGGTACAACCGCCAGTTGCGCGACATGATCATCGCCGGGCGGGCCAAGCCCAGCTTCGTGGTCTCCCACGAGCTGCCGCTGGACCAGGCGCCGCAGGCGTACGAGAAGTTCGACAAGCGGATCGAGGGCTACACCAAGGTGGTTCTGCACCCCGGTCACGCTCTCGCCGCATGAGGCACGCGGTCCTGCTCGCCGCATGAGGCACGCGGGCCGTCTCGCCGCATGAGGCACGGGTCCGGGCGTCGCCGGCGCCTGGGCCCGTCCTCGTTCACCGGCGTCCGAGGGCGCCGGTGCCGTGCGGTGACGGTCATGGGACACAGTTGACGGCGATCACACACGTTCGTCGGTTAATGTCATCGGATGCTCGATGCCAACCGCTCTGGCACCGCCACGGCCTCCCCTCGGGCCGCCGCCCAGGAGTTCGTCGTCCCCGTTCTCCCCGTGCGCCCCGCGGGGTTGGCCGCCCGCTGCACGCGCGTGCTGCTGTCCCCGTACGCCCGGCTGTCGCTGCTGGTCGCCCTGCTCGTGGGTGCCGCCGCGTGCGTGCTGCTCTTCGAGCCGCAGCAACTGCTGACGCACGGCTGGCCGCCGCAGCTCGGCGGGGCCGCGGCGGCCGTCGTGTTCGCCGCGGCGTACGGGCTGTGCACCGTCGCGTTCGTGCCGCGCCCCTTGCTGAACCTGGCCGCGGGCGCGCTGTTCGGCTCGCAGGTGGGGCTGGCGACGGCGCTGGCGGGCACGGTGCTCGGTGCCGGGGTGGCCTTCGGACTGGGCCGGCTGCTCGGTCAGGACGCGCTGCGCCCGCTGCTGCGGGGCCGCTGGCTGCGAGCGGCCGACGGGCAGCTCAGCCGGCACGGATTCCGGTCCATGCTGGCCCTGCGGCTCTTCCCGGGGGTGCCGTTCTGGGCGGCGAACTACTGCGCGGCCGTCTCCCGCATGGGCTGGCTGCCCTTCCTGCTGGCCACCGCTCTCGGCTCGGTCCCGAACACGGCCGCCTACGCCGTCGCCGGCGCCCGCGCCTCGGCGCCGACCTCCCCCGCCTTCCTGATCGCGATGGCCTGCATCGCCGTACCGGCGCTTGCGGGCACGGTGGTGGCCTGGCGCAAGCGCCACCAGCTGCGCGGCCGGTGAGCGCCGGCGCCCGTCCGCCGAGGGGAGCCTTCGATGTGGTCCAGCGTCATCGCCGTGGCCGGCACGCTGCCCGGCGGCGCGTTCACCGCGCTGCTCCAGTCCCGCCGTGAGCGGGCCGCCCACGCCGAGCGGAGGGCGGAGGCGCTGCGCGTGGCGCTGGGCGAACTGGTGGCGGCCCTGGGTGACCATCGGCGGGCCCTGTGGCGCGCGAGGACCTTCGCCTGAACGGCGCGGGCCAGGGCGCCGCCGAGGCGGCGCGGGCGGCGTCCCACGCGACCCGCTCCGCCGTGACCGCCCCCTTGGTCGCGGTCTCCGTCCTCGAACCGTCCCTGACCGGCCCGGCCCGCCAGGCGGCCCTCGCCGCGTTCGACCTGCGCGACGCCGCCGACCACACCGTGCTGGCCGCGCACCGGGAGGCTGCCATCGCCGCGACCGACGAGCTAGTGACCGGCGCCGGGCGGACCATGGCCTGGTCACGCCGCCGGGCCGGTCATAGCCGGGGCCGCCGCCGGGCGGATCGTGGCCTGGTGACCGCCGCCAGGCGCGTCTTGCTGACCACCACCGGGGGCGTCATGGCCGGGACCGCCGCCGGGCGGATCGTGGCCTGGTGACCACCACCAGGCCCGTCCTGGCCTGGGTGGCCGCCGCCAGACGCGTCATGGCCTGCTGACCACCACCGAGCGCGTCATGGCCGGGACCGCCGCCGGGCGGACCATGGCCTGGTCACCGCCGCCAGGCGCGTCTTGCTGACCACCACCGGGGGCGTCATGGCCGGGACCGCCGCCGGGCGGATCGTGGCCTGGTGACCACCACCAGGCCCGTCCTGGCCTGGGTGGCCGCCGCCAGACGAGTCATGGCCTGCTGACCACCACCGAGCGCGTCATGGCCGGGACCGCCGCCGGGCGGACCATGGCCTGGTGACCGCCGCCGGCCGGGTCGTGGCCTGGTGACCGGCGGCCCCGGCGATGACCGGCGGTCCCGGCGGTGGCCGGTCCGCTGCTCGGCGCTGTCCTGCCCCGCCCCGTCCCGTCGCCGGAGCCCGGGCTCAGACTCCTTCCAGGATCATCGCGTTGGCGAGTCCGCCCGCCTCGCACATGGTCTGGAGCGCGTAGCGGGCGCCGCGTTCGCGCATCGCGTGGACCAGGGTCGTGGTCAGCCGGGTGCCGCTGGCGCCGAGGGGGTGGCCGAGGGCGATGGCGCCGCCGTGCACGTTGACCTTGGCGAGGTCGGCGCCGGTCTCCTGCTGCCAGGCGAGCACCACGCTGGAGAAGGCCTCGTTGACCTCGAACAGGTCGATGTCGTCCAGCGTCAGTCCGGCCCGGCGCAGCACCTTCTCGGTGGCCGGGATGACCCCGGTGAGCATCAGCAGCGGGTCGGAGCCGGTCACGGCGAAGCTGTGCAGACGGGCCAGTGGGCGCAGGCCGAGCCGGGCCGCGGTGTCGCTGGAGGTGATCAGGACGGCGGAGGCGCCATCGTTGACGGGGCTCGCGTTGCCCGCGGTGACGTTCCACTCGATCTGCGGGAAGCGCTCGGCGAAGCCGGGGTCGTAGTAGGCGGGCTTGAGGCCCGCGAGGATCTCGGGAGTGCTGTCCGGGCGGACGCACTCGTCGCGTGCGACGCCGTCCAGCGGCGCGACCTCGGCGTCGAAGAGCCCGGTCCGCCACGCGGCGGCGGCCTTGTGGTGCGAGGAGACGGCGAACTCGTCCATCCGCGCGCGCGTGAGGGACCATTTGGCGGCGATGAGTTCGGCGCTGATCCCCTGCGGAACCAGCCCGTCCGGATAGCGCTCGGCGACGCCGGGCCCGAACGGGTCCTTGCCCGCGGGCACGTTGGACCACATCGGCACCCGGCTCATCGACTCCACGCCGCAGGCGACGACGAGGTCGTACGCGCCCGAGATCACGCCCTGCGCGGCGAAGTGGACGGCCTGCTGGGAGGAGCCGCACTGGCGGTCCACGGTGGTCGCCGGGACGGACTCGGGGAGGCCGGCGGCGAGGACGGCGTACCGGGTGGTGTTCATGGCCTGCTCGCCGACCTGGTCGACGGTGCCGCCGATCACGTCGTCGATCAGCGCCGGGTCGACGCCGGAGCGCTCGACCAGGGTGCTGAGGGTGTGGGCGAGGAGTTGCACGGGGTGGACGTGGGCGAGGGAGCCGTTCGGCTTGCCCTTTCCGACAGGGGTGCGTACGGCTTCGACGATGACCGCGTCTCGCATGGCGCCGGCCTCCAGCTTCATCGGACGAGCTACCGGTGAGTAGGAAATCTGGATCCACCATAGCCCTTAGGGTTGGGAAATCAAACCCTCCTTTAGACTGGGCCCCATGGCCGCCACCAAGGATTCGCGCCCCTGCTCCATCGCCGACGCCCTCGCGGTCGTCGGGGAGAAGTACTCCCTGCTCGTCCTGCGGGAGGTGTGCCTGGGCAACGGCCGCTTCGACCAGCTCGTACGCAACATCGGCGCCCCGCGCGACATCCTGTCCGCCCGGCTGCGCAGCCTGGTGGAGGCCGGCATCCTCACCAAGCGCCTCTACAGCGAGCGCCCCCAGCGCTTCGAGTACCGGCCCACGCAGGCCGGGCTGGAGCTGGAGCCGGTCCTGATGACCCTCAAGGAGTGGGGCGACCGGCATCTGCGCAAGGGCGTCGACCTGCCCATGGCCGTCGAGCACAGCTGCGGCAACGAACTGGTGCCGGTGGTCACCTGCCAGGCCTGCGGCGACCCCGTGCGCCACGAGGACCTGACCGCCCATCCGCAGACCCCGGGCTGGACGGTCGCCGGGCCCTCGGCCGCCTAGACGGGACCTCGTCGCCGCGCTGTCGGCGGGGCCCGCTACGCTTCCTCCGTCATATGATCACCTCTTCATCCCTCAGCGCTTGGACGCCATACCTTCATGTCTTGGTTTGAATCCCTCGTCCTCGGACTCGTCCAGGGGCTGACCGAGTTCCTGCCCGTCTCCTCCAGCGCGCACCTGCGGCTGACCGCGGCGTTCTCGGGCTGGAAGGACCCGGGGGCGGCCTTCACGGCCATCACGCAGATCGGCACGGAGACCGCGGTCCTCATCTACTTCCGCAAGGACATCGGCCGGATCATCACGTCCTGGTTCCGCTCGCTGTTCGACAAGGCGATGCGGCGCAACCACGACGCGCAGATGGGCTGGCTGGTGATCGTCGGCTCCATCCCGATCGGGGTGCTGGGCGTGACGCTGAAGGACCAGATCGAGGGCCCGTTCCGCGATCTGCGGATCACCGCCACCATGCTCATCGTCATCGGCGTGATCATCGGCATCGCCGACCGGATGGCGGCCCGCGACGAGACCGGCGGCCGGCACCGGGCGCCCAAGCAGCGCAAGACCCTGGAGAACCTGAGCGTCAAGGACGGCCTGATCTTCGGTCTCTGCCAGGCCTGCGCCCTCATCCCCGGCGTCTCCCGCTCCGGCGCGACCATCAGCGGCGGCCTGTTCATGGGGTACAAGCGCGAGGCCGCGGCCCGCTACTCGTTCCTGCTCGCCATCCCGGCCGTCCTCGCCTCCGGCGCCTTCGAGGTGAAGGACTCGCTGGGCGAGGGCCATGTGGACTGGCCGCCCACCCTGTTCGCGACGGTGATCGCGTTCGCGTCGGGATACGCGGTCATCGCCTGGTTCATGAAGTGGATCTCCAACAAGAGCTTCATGCCCTTCGTCTGGTACCGCGTCGCCCTCGGCGTGGTGATCATCGCCCTCGTCGGCGCCGGCGTGCTGAGCCCGCACGCGGCGGAGTCGGCGGGCTGACGGTCCGCCCGACCACCTCTGTTTCGGACATCTTCGCGCCCGCGGCGGCCCGCCCACGACCTGGGCAACGCCCCGCGGGCGCCGGGCACTTCGCGGCCACGGACGGATGGCCGGGCGGCGCCGGTGACCAACCCCATACCTTCTGCGTAGCCGCGCGGTAGCGCACGGTCAGCCCTTGCCCCTAGGCTGGTCGGCATGTCCCCCGAATTCCTGCCCCCTGGTTCCGTGCGCTCTGCTGCCGAGGTGAACGAGCAGATCCGGGCGCTGTGGCTGCGTGCGGGCGGCACCCTGTCGGCCCAGGAGCGCGCGGAGTACGAGCTGTTGGTGATCGAGTGGGCCGAGGCGATCCGCGGTCAGGTCATCGAGGCGGCCTGACGCGACCCGGCGCGGCCTGCCCGGTGCCCGCATCCCCGCGAGCACCCCGCCGCCGCTCTACGCCCGCAGATGCGCCAGCACCTCGTCGGCCGCCGGATACGGCCGCTCCTTCGGCAACAGCCCCTTCGCCCGCTCCAGTTCCCCCGCCCGCACCAGCCCGTGGATCTCCGTGGCCAGCGGTGTGACGTCCTCGATGCCGACGATCCACTCGTCGGCGTACCGGGCCGCCGCCTCCCCGGCGAGGCCGAGCTGCAACGACCGGTACGGCAGCGGGTCGAGGTGCAGATCCCGCTCCGGGTCCCACTGGACGCGGGCCGGACAGCGCGCCAGCTCCGCCTTCCAGGCGGCCTGGTCGGCGTGGAGCGCGGGGACGTAGTGGGACAGGCAGGCGTGGCGCAGGGCCCACTCGAAGCCGTCCCGGCTGATCTCGACGGCCAGGACGGTCTCCTGGCCCTCCTTCGTCCCCCAGCCGCAGCGGTACATCATCCACAGGAAGGACGGCTTGATCCACGTCATCCGGTCCCGCTTCCAGGCGGACGGAAAGCGTCCGGTGCGGGCGGCGGCCCGGCCGATCTTCGGGCGGTAGGCCTGGTAGACGGTGACCGTGGTGTCCGTGTGCCGGGCGCGGACGCGGAATCTGGGCTCGGTGTCGACGAGTTGTTCGTTCTGTTCGCTCACCGGGACAGGTTCGGCCGCCGGACCCGCCCCGCACCACCGAATATTCACCCCGCACACCTCTTGGCTCCGCGCCCGCCGTGCCCAACACTGTGCCGATGACCCAGCGTGCGGAGTTCGCGACCGTGAGGGACCGCCTGGCCGTGGACGACCTGGTCACCGCGTACGCGGTGGCGGTGGACGACGGCGACTGGACGGCGTACCGAGGGCTGTTCACGACGGACGGACGCGCCGACTACCGCTCGGCGGGCGGTATCGAGGGCGACGCCGGACAGATCACCGCGTGGCTCGCCGGGAACCTGACCCTGTTCGCCATGCGCCAGCACCTGATCGTCAACCGTCAGGTCCGCTTCGGCGTCCTGGACCAGGACACCGGGGACACCGCCCGCGTCCGCGCCGACTACCTCAACCCCATGCGCTTCACCGACCCCGACGGCTCCGCCGCCCCCGACCTGGTGTGCGGCGGCCGCTACGACTTCGCGCTCCTGCGCACCGCCGAGGGCTGGCGCCTGCGCGAGGTCGTCGTACACGAGAAATGGCGCCGCGGTCCAGGTGCCCCGTAGAGGTGCGCGGCTGTACCGACATGCGGCTCCGCCGCGTGGGCGCGAGCAGCCCTCCCCGGCCCGCGGCGGCCGAACCACCGCCCCCACCCGAGCTGAAACGCGCCCGCCGTCACACTCCACGCGCACACTGGACCTATCGCTGGGTAGGGAGGCTCCCTATGAGGACGATCAACCGCTGGCTGACCTCCCCCTGGCGCCGCTCGGCCGCCGCCGCCCTCACCGGTGCCCTGCCGGTGCTCTCGTTCCCGGCCCCCTCGCTGTGGTGGTTCGCGTACATCGCGCTGGTGCCGTGGATTCTGCTCGCCCGCTCCGCGCCGACCGGGCGGCGGGCCGCGTACGACGGCTGGTGGGGCGGCATCGGCTTCCTGACGGCCGTCCACCACTGGCTGCTGCCGAGCCTGCACGTGTTCATCTTCCTGATCGCCGCGCTGCTGGGCCTGCTCTGGGCGCCCTGGGGCTGGCTGGTGCGCCGGTTCCTGGGCGGGGTGCCGTCGGCGGGCCGGGGTGCCGCCGCGCTGGTGGTGGTGCCGTCGGCCTGGCTGGCGGTGGAGCTGGTCCGGTCCTGGCAGGGGCTCGGCGGGCCGTGGGGCATGCTGGGCGCCAGCCAGTGGCAGGTGGGCCCGGCGCTGCGGCTGGCCTCGGTCGGCGGGGTCTGGCTGCTCAGCTTCCTGGTGGTGGCCGTCAACGTGGCGGTCGCCGAGCTGCTCGCCGTCCGCGCCTGGCGGGTACCGGCCGTGGCCTCGCTGGTCGCCACGGCCGCCGCGACCTCGGCCGCGTGGGCGTGGGCGCCGCGTCCGGACGTCGACGGGCGGGTGCGGATCGCCGTCGTGCAGCCGGGGATCGTGGCCGGGCAGGACAGTGGCGACAAGCGGTTCGACCGGGAGGAGCAGCTGACCCGGCGGCTCGCCGGGGAGGGCGTCGACCTGGTGGTGTGGGGGGAGTCCAGCGTCGGCTTCGACCTGGACGACCGCCCCGACCTGGCCCGGCGGCTCGCCGCGCTGTCCCGCGAGACCGGCGCCGATCTGCTGGTGAACGTGGACGCCCGCCGCTCCGACCGGCCCGGCATCTACAAGAGTTCGGTGCTGGTCGGCCCGGGCGGCCTGACCGGCGACCGGTACGACAAGATGCGGCTGGTCCCGTTCGGTGAGTACATACCGGCCCGTTCGCTGCTTGGCTGGGCCACCTCGGTGGGCCGGGCGGCCGGCGAGGACCGGCACCGCGGCACCGAACAGACCGTGATGAACGTCGGGCACGGGCTGCGGATCGGCCCGCTGATCTGCTTCGAGACCGCGTTCCCGGACATGAGCCGGCGCCTCGCCGAGGACGGCGCGGACGTCCTCCTCGGCCAGTCGTCCACCTCGTCCTTCCAGCGCAGCTGGGCCCCGGAGCAGCACGCCTCGCTGGCCGCGCTGCGCGCCGCGGAGACCGGCCGCCCGATGGTGCACGCCACCCTCACGGGCGTCTCGGCGGTGTACGGCCCGGGCGGGCAGCGCCTCGGCTCGTGGCTCGGCACCGACGCGAGCGCCGCGCGCGTGTACGACGTACCGCTCGCCCACGGCATCACGCCGTACGTCCGCTACGGCGACTGGCCGGTGGACGGGGCGCTGCTGGTGCTGGCGGCGCTGTGCGGGACCGAGGGGGCGCGGGCGCTCAGGCTGCGCCGCAGCGGTCCTGAACCGCTCGGACCACCCGCTCACACAGTTCATGAGTCGCCAGCGCGTCCCTGGCGCTGAGCGGCTTCCCGGCCCGCACGGCGTCGAGGAACGTGAGGGCCGCCTGTTCGATGCCGCGCTGGCGGGCCACCGGCACCCAGTCGCCGCGCCGACGCACGGTCGGCTGCCCCTTGTGGTCGATCACCTCGGCGAGGTTGACCACCTGGCGCTTGGTGTCCTGCCCGGACACCTCCAGGATCTCCTCGGTGGAGCCGCTGAGCCGGTTCATCACGCCGAGCGCGGTGAAGCCGTCGCCGCCGAGCTGGAGCACGACGTGGTGCAGCAGCCCGCCCTCGGCGCGAGCCCGCACGGTGACGTCGTCGACCGGGCCCGGCACCAGGAAGCGCAGGGTGTCGACGACATGGATGAAGTCGTCCAGGATCATCGAGCGCGGTTCCTCGGGCAGCCCGATCCGGTTCTTCTGCATGAGGATCAGCTCGCGCGGGTGGTCCAGGCACTGGGCGTACCCGGGGGCGTACCGGCGGTTGAAGCCGACGAACAGCGAGACGCCCCGCCGCTCGGCGAGCCCGACCAGCCGCTCGGAGTCGGCGAGTTCGTAGGCGAGGGGCTTGTCCACGTACGTCGGCACGCCGGCCTCCAGCAGCCGGGTGACGATCTCGGGGTGGACGGCGGTGGGCGCGTGCACGAAGGCCGCGTCGAGGCCGGCGGCGAGCAGCGAGTCCAGGGTGGTGTGCCGCTGCTCCCGGGGCAGGTGCAGGCTGTCGCCGACCCGGTGCAGGGTGGCGGGCGTGCGGGTCTGCACATGCAGGTCGACTCCCGGCTGCATGCCGAGCACCGGCAGATACGCCTTCTGCGCGATGTCCCCGAGTCCGATGCAGCCGACCTTCACGTGCTCTCCCCTACGGCTTGCCTGCGTGTTGCCTGCCGGAAGCATACGGGGGCCGCCAGTCGGCGATGCCGTCGAAGCCGCGCAGGAAGAGCGCGGGCCCGGCCTGCGACAAGGCCGCGATGACCGTGTTCCGTACGGCCGCGACGGCCCGGGTGCCGGCCATGTTCAGGCGGGCGACCCGGACGGCCTGGCGGGCGATGGCGGCCGTGCGCGGGAGCCGGTCCGCGGTGTAGGCGGCCAGATCTCCGCTGTGGTGGGCGAGGACGACGGCATCCTCGATGGCCTGGTTGCCGCCCTGGCCGAGGGTCGGGGGCATGGCGTGGGCGGCGTCGCCGAGGAGGGCGGTCCGGCCCGAGTGGTACGCGGGCAGGGGCCGGGCGAGATGGTGGACGTCGTGCCGGAGCACGTCCTCGGGGCGGACGGCGGCGAGCACGGCCGGGATCGGGTCGTGCCAGTCGCCGTAGCGGCGCAGGAGTTCGGCCCGCTCGTCGTCCGGGACGCGCTCCCCCGCCGGGACCATGGCCGCCGCGTAGGCGTAGACCCGGCCGTCCTTGAGGGGCTGGGTGCCCCAGATGTGACCGCGGCCCCAGGTCTCGTGCGGGGTGAACTCGGCGCCGGGCACGGGGATCAGGACGCGCCAGGTGGTGAACCCCGCGTACACCGGCCCGGGGTGGGCGGGGAACAGGGCGGCGCGGACCCGGGAGCTGACGCCGTCCGCGCCGACGACCAGGTCGGCCTCCAGTTCCTCCCCGCCGGCGGTCACGCGGGCGGGCCGGGCCCGGTCGCCGGGGTCGGCGAGGGTCGCGGGCGTCCCGGTGCGGACGGCGCCGGGCGGGAGCAGGGCGGCGAGCCGGTCGACGAGGGTGGCCCGGGGCAGCAGGACCAAGGGGCCGCCGAAGCGGGCGGCCGCGGCCTCGGCGTTCACGCGGGACAGCCAGCGCCCGCCCGGGGTGCGCAGTCCCCCGTCGCCCTGCCAGGCCGCCAGGTCGCGGATCTCCTCACCGATGCCGAGGACGTCCAGGGCGCGCAGGCCGTTCGGGGCGAGGGAGATGGCCGCGCCGACGGGGTTCAGGGCGGGAGCGCGCTCCAGCACGGTCACGGCCCAGCCCTTGAGGTGCAGGGCGGCTGCCACGGCCAGCCCTCCGATCCCGCCGCCGATGACGATCACGCGGGCCGTCTCTGCCATGACCCCTCCTCGGGACTACACCTGTAGTGGCCGCGACTGTACTACGGCCGTAGTGCGACGGATAGGGTCGCCTCATGCCCGCACAGCAGCCCGCCACCACCGGTACCCCCCGCACGACCGACACCAAAAGCACCTCCGGCACCCACAGCGCGACCGACACCAATCGCACCTCCGGCACCTCCCGCGCCGATCTCGTCGCCGACGCCGCCCTCGCCCTGCTCGCCGAGCGCGGCATGCGCGGGCTGACGCACCGGGCGGTGGACGAGGCGGCCGGGCTGCCGCTGGGCTCGACGTCGAACGTGGCGCGCACCCGGCAGGCGCTGCTGGAACTCGCGGTGCGGCGGCACGCGGAGCGGGAGGCACGGGTGCTGGCACTGGCGGAGATGCCGGACCCGAGCGGCGGACCCGAGGCGCTGGCGGACGGGCTGGCGCTCGCGGTCCACCGCTCCCTGACCCGTAACCGCGACCTGCTGATCGCCCGCTACGAGCTGGCCCTGGAGGCCACCCGCCGCCCCGAACTGCGCGCCTTCTACGACCGGACCGGCGCCGTCTTCAAGGAGCAGCTGACCGCGCTGCTGACCGCCGTGGGATCACCGGACCCGGCCCGCCAGGTGCTGTCCCTGGTCGCCTGGGCGGACGGGCTGATGTTCTCGTGCGCGGCCGGTTCCTTCAGCACCCGGACACCGGGCCTGGAGGAGATCCGCACGGGGCTGCGGGAGCTGCTCGGGGGCCTGATGGGAGTGCGGCCCGAGGGCGCCGACGGCGGCTGAACGTCAGCCCCGGTACGGCGCGTCCCTCCGCGGGGGGCACGCGATCACCCGTACGGGGCACCGGATTCGGCTTCCCCGGTGCCGAGCCGGGTGCCGACCCAGCAGAGTTGCGTGGGTGTATCGAACGACGACGACCGCAGCGCTTCTGGTCACCGTGGCCGTCTCGGCCCTGTCCGGCTGTGTGACGGTGCGGCAGGCGGCGCCACCGGGATCGCCGCCGGACACCGCGCCCTCCCAGCCGACGGCGCCCCGGGCGGACAGCGCGGAGCCCCGGGTGGTGCAGGCACCGGCCCGCGAGGCGCTGGAGATGGTCGGCCCGTCCCGGCGCCCGCAGCGCTCCGGACCACCCGCCCGGCACCGGGCCCCGGCCGCGCCCGAGGTCACCCGCCGGCCACCGGCGGCCCCACCCGGGCCCCCGCTCCCGGTCGCCTCCCGCCGGCCGCACACCCCCGCGCCCTCCCCGCCCCCGGCGGCGCCCGGTCCTCCGGACGTGTGCGCCCTGGGCAGGACGTACGGCGGCTGGCACAAGGACAGTCCGGAAGCGAGGATCTGCGCACAGGCATACGGCCACCGTCCCGCGCCCCGAAGCCAGTGAACTCCCGGCGGCGCGGGGGAGCATGGGCGGCGGTGGCACCTACATGTCCGCCGGGCGGGTGAACCCGTAGGCGCGCTCGACCTTGGCCACGTGGAGCGAGAACGAGGAGTACCAGTGCTCGCGTCCCTGCGCGCGGGCCAGGGCGTGCTCCGCGTGATCCCGCCAAGCGGCGATCGAGTCCTCGTCCCTCCAGTACGACACCGTGATCCCCAGGCCGTCCGCACGGCGGGCGGAATCGACACCGAGGAATCCCGGCTGCTCGGCAGCCAGTTTCAGCAACCGCTCGTCCGTCTCCCCATAGCCGTTGTCGCCGGCGGTCCGCACGGCGGTGAACACCACGGCGTAGTAGGGCGGCGCGGGCAGCGACGCGGGCGCGAGATCCGTCACGGAGGTCCTCCAACAGACGACACCGGCACTATCGCCTCAAACGGTCTCGCGCACCCACCCGAACTCACAACCCTGCCGGCGGGTCACTGACCCACGCCCCTAGCGTTCGTCGCCAGGCGTGCCGTCCTCGCCCAGCCGCAGCGCCAGGCGGCTGATCGCGGAGCGGACGCCCGCGCCGTAGCCGTCGTCAGCGAGGCAACGCGCGGCGCCGCGGGCCCGGCGCAGATGACTGCGGGCGGCCTCGGCGCGGCCCAGCTTGGCGTAGTCGGCGGCCAGGTTGAGGTGCAGGGAGGGGAAGAAGCCCCGCACGCTCGACGGGTCGCCGTCCACGCGGCCGTCGGCGATCTCCTCCGCCGCCGACAGCGCCCGCAGGTCCCAGGCGAGTTCGTCCGCGGGGTCGTCCTGGGTGTCGGCCAGGTAGTGGGCGAGGGTGCAGCGGTGCAGCGGGTCGCCGTCCTCACCGATCTCCGCCCAAAGGTCGAGGAAGCGGCTGCGGGCCTCCTCGCGGTCGCCGCCGTGGTGCAGCATCACGACCTGCCCGATCCGCGTGAGCACGGCGTCCGGCGCCGCCTGTTCCTGTCGCTCCGCCACGGGTGCCCTCCGGGCCGTTGGCAATGGTTCGACCCTGACGCTAACCGGCCCCGCGGGGATTCCTGGTCAGGCGGCGCCGTTGCGGTGCGGGCCGGTGGTCGACCGCGGGTCCGCCGTGGCTGGTCGCGCCCACGCGGCGCAGCCGCCTGTCGACACCGCCTCACGTCCCCTCGGGGCGCGGCCCCCTAGGACCGGGCCCTGGCCGTCTTCGCCGTGCTGTCCCGGCCCTCGCGCCCCGAGGGCCGGCCGTCACCCGAGGTTCGGGATGCGCCAGTCGATCGGCTCGTGCCCCTGCGCGGCGATCGCCTCGTTGATCTGCGTGAACGGGCGGGAGCCGAAGAACTTCTTGGCGGACAGCGGCGAGGGGTGCGCGCCCTTGACCACCGCGTGCCGGGTCTCGTCGATCAGCGGGAGCTTCTTCTGGGCGTAGTTGCCCCACAGGACGAAGACGGCCGGATCGGGCCGGGAGGCCACCGCGCGGATCACCGCGTCCGTGAACTTCTCCCAGCCCTTGCCCTTGTGCGAGTTGGCCTCGCCGGCCCGGACCGTGAGGACCGCGTTGAGCAGCAGCACGCCCTGCCGGGCCCACGGCATCAGATAGCCGTTGTCCGGGACGGGCAGGGCCAGCTCCTCCTGCATCTCCTTGTAGATGTTCCGCAGGGAGGGCGGGGTCTTCACGCCGGGACGGACCGAGAAGCACAGGCCGTGGCCCTGGCCCTCGCCGTGGTACGGGTCCTGGCCCAGGATCAGGACCTTCACCCGCTCGTACGGCGTGGCGTCCAGCGCGGCGAAGACCTCCTCGCGCGGCGGGTAGACGGGGCCCCTCGCCCGCTCCTCCTCGACGAACTCGGTCAGCTCCTTGAAGTAGGGCTGCTGGAGCTCGTCGCCCAGAACCCCGCGCCAGGACTCGGGCAGCATGGCGATGTCGGTCACGTCAACGTCCTCATGGTGTGGATCAACTACGGCGTGCGGTCACTTCCAGGTTTCCGAACCTACAGGCGACCACTGACAACCGGAGCCGCGAGGGCCGTTCGCCCAGCCCACAGCCGGTCTCACCAGCTGGTCTTGCGGTGCAGCGTCCACATCATCATGATCGTCGAGGGGTCCAGGGCCTGCTCGCCGCCGGAGATGTCGACGCTGGCCGCGAGGAACTGCCGGCCCTGCCACAGCGGGATCAGCCGGGCGTCGTTCACCATGATCTGCTGGGCCGCCTCCACGTCCTTGACGGTCTGGGCGCGGTCGCTCTCCGCGCGCGCGTGGGGCAGCAGCCGGTCGGTCAGCTCCTTGGACGGGTAGGGCGTACCGAGCGCGTTGTGCTCGCCGACGAACGGCGCGATGAAGTTGTCGGCGTCCGGGAAGTCCGGGAACCAGCCGCGTCCGAACACCGGGTACTCACCCTTCTGGTAGCCGACCACATAGCTCTTCCAGGGGCGGCTCCTGAGGGTGATGGTGAACAGGCCGGAGTCGTCCAGCTGCCGCTTCAGTTCCCGGAACATCAGGGCCGTCTCGGAGCCGTAGCGGTCGGTGGTGTACCAGAAGGTGAGCGGCACGGGCTGGGTGATGCCGGCGTCGGAGAGGATCTTGCGGGCCTTGGCGACGCTCGGTTCGCCGTAGTCGTCGAAGAACGGGGTGGCGTGGCCGGTCAGGCCCTTGGGGACCATCGAGTACAGCGGGTCGACGGTGTCCTTGTAGACCTTGTGCGCGATGGCGCCCCGGTCCACGATCTGGGCGATGGCCTTGCGCACGGCGGGCTGCTTGGCCCAGGGGTCCTTGGGGTTGAACACCAGGTAGCTGATGTCGGTGCCGGTGCCGTCGACCAGTTGCAGGTCCTCGTTGTCGTGCTCCTGGAGGGCGAGGATGTCGTCGGCGGCGAGGCCTCGGTAGGTGACGTCGATCTGCTTGTCCCGCAGCGCCCTGACCATGCCGGCGGAGTCCTTGAAGTAGCGGATGGTCACCGCGTCGTTCTGCCGCTTGGCGAAGCCCTGGTAGGTGTCGTTGCGGACCAGGACGGCCTTGCCGCCCTCGTCGTAGGACTGGAGCTTGTACGGCCCGGAGCCGTGGACCGTGGTGTCCTTGCGCAGGGAGTTGGCGGGGTAGTCGTCCGGGTCGACGATCGACATGGCGGGGGTGGCCAGCACGAACGGGAAGGTGGCGTCGGGCTGGTTGAGGTGGAAGACGATCTCGCGGTCGCCGCTGGTCCGGACGCGGTCCAGGCTGCCGAGCAGCCCGGCGGGGCCGCCGGGGGCGTCGATGGTGCGGATGCGGTCGATGGAGTGCCGGACGGCCTCGGCGGTCAGCGGGTCGCCGTCGGCGAACTTCAGGCCGGCGCGCAGCTTGCAGCGGTAGGTGCGGCTGGTGGAGTCGGTGAAGGAGCAGCTCTCGGCGGCGTCGGGCTGGGGGGTGGTGGCGCCGTTCGGGTAGGCGAGGAGCGTCTGGAAGATGTTCCGGTACAGCTCCCACGAACCGTCCCAGGCGCCGGCCGGGTCCAGGGTGCTGGGGGCGCTGGTGGTACCCACGACGATCGGCCCCTGGCTGTCGGGGTCGCCGTCGGACAGCAGACTGCATCCGGCCACCAGCGATATGGACGCGATCGCCGCGACTCTCCGCAGGAATCGGTTCCGGTTGAACACGCGCACGCTCCTCGATCTGCCATACCAAGGGTCGGCAGACCATACCGCAGCGTTCGTACCCCTGAACCTGCCCGAATTCAGGCCTTCTTGATCGACTGAGCGATGACGACGTTGTCATTCCGCTGTGCGGACGCTGTACGGCCTTCCGGGCGCCGATCCGTCCGAAAATCGACGCCCGGAAGAGATGCGCGGGCTCAGCCCACGCCGGCGTTGAGGAAGATGCCGCCGTCCACGACGAGGGTCTGACCGGTGATCCAGTCGGACTGCCGGGAGGTGAGGAACGCGGCGGCCCCGCCGATGTCGGAGGGCACACCGAGCCGGCCGAGGGGGTAGGCGGCCGCCGCCTCCTCCTCGCGGTTCTCGTACAGGGCCTGCGCGAACTTGGTCTTGACGACGGCCGGGGCGATCGCGTTGACCCGCACCTTGGGCGCGAACTCGTGCGCGAGCTGCTGGGTCAGGTTGATCATCGCGGCCTTGCTGACGCCGTAGGCGCCGATGAAGGGCGAGGGCGCGAGGCCCGCGACGGAGGCGATGTTGACGATCGCGCCGCCGTTGTCCTTCTGCCAGGCGTGCCAGGTCTTCTGGGCGAAGCCGAGCGCGGAGATCACGTTGGTCTCGAAGACCTTGCGGGCGACGTTCAGGTCGAGGTCCGCGATCGGGCCGAACACCGGGTTGGTGCCCGCGTTGTTGACCAGGAAGTCGACCCGGCCGAAGGCCTCCATGGTGCGCTCGACGGCCTCGGCCTGGTGGTCGAGGTCGTGGGCCTTGCCGGCGACGCCGATGACCCGCTCGGCGCCGAGCTGCTCGACGGCCTCCTTCAGGGCGTCCTCGTTGCGACCGGTGATGCACACGCGGTCGCCGCGCGCGATGAGCGCCTCGGCGACGCCGTAGCCGATACCGCGGCTGGCGCCGGTGACGAGCGCGACCTTGCCGGACGGCTCCGGGAGTTCAGTCATGTCCGTGTTACCCCTGGATCCTTAGTTGAGCGGTCCGCCGGCGACGTACAGCACCTGGCCGGAGACGAAGCCGGCGGCCTCGCCGGTGAAGAACGCGATGGCGTTGGCGATGTCCTCGGGCTCGCCGACGCGCTGCACCGGGATCTGGGTGGCGGCGGCCTTCTTGAAGTCGTCGAAGCCCATGCCGACCCGGTCGGCGGTGGCCTTGGTCATCTCGGTGGCGATGAAGCCGGGGGCGACGGCGTTGGCGGTGATGCCGAACTTGCCCAGCTCGATGGCGAGGGTCTTGGTGAAGCCCTGGAGACCCGCCTTGGCGGCCGAGTAGTTGACCTGGCCGCGGTTGCCGAGCGCCGAGGAGGAGGACAGGTTGACGACGCGGCCCCAGCCGGCGTCCACCATGTGCTTCTGGACGGCCTTGGTCATCAGGAACGAGCCGCGCAGGTGCACGTTCATGACCGTGTCCCAGTCGGAGACGCTCATCTTGAACAGCAGGTTGTCGCGCAGCACGCCCGCGTTGTTGACGAGGATCGTCGGGGCGCCCAGCTCCTCCACGATCCGGGCGACGGCCGCCTCGACCTGCGCCTCGTCGGAGACGTCGGCGCCGACCGCGATGGCCTTGCCGCCGGCCGCGGTGATCTTCTCGACGGTGTCCTTGCAGGCGGCCTCGTCCAGATCGATCACGGCTACCGCGCGACCTTCGGCGGCCAGTCGTACGGCGGTGGCGGCGCCGATGCCGCGCGCCGCGCCGGTGACGACCGCGACCCGCTGTTCAGTGGTGGACATTGCTGTGTCTCCTCGCCCTTGAGAGAACCTGTCGGGCCCTCGGAGAGGACCCCTGGTGCGGTGAGCGACCGCTTAGTACCTTCAGCACCCGTGACGCTAGAAGCCCTGGCACCCGGTGTCAACGGCACATCCGCCCGGTGTGATCCATTACCTCACCAGGAGGTCCAGCAACCGCTCCGTCTCGGCGGCCGGGTCGACCGTCAGGCCGGTGTGCACGGGGCCGGGCTGCACCACGGTGGAGCGGGGGGCGATCACCCAGCGGTAGCGGCGCCCCGCGTCGTCGCCGGCCGCCTGTCCGGCCTGGTCGCCGCCCGCGCAGTGCCGTTCGATCGCACGGAGTGCGGCCCGCACCCCGGCGACGTCGGCGGCCGGGTCCAGCGCGAGCAGCCGGGCCTCGTCCAGATGGGTGCGGGCGCCGACGTAGTCCCGGGCGCGGCAGTACACGACCACGCCCGCGTTGACGCACTCCCCGCGCTCCACCCGGGGCACGACCCGCAGCAGCGCGTACTCGAACACGTCCCGGTCGCCGCCCTGGCCCGCCCGGGTGATGTGCCGCTCGGTCACATGGCCGGCCATGTGGATGTGGCGCTCGCTCACTTGCCCTCCTCGGTTCCGGAGCCGTCACCGGTGCCGATGCCGGTGATCCGCTCGGCGATGACGGCCGCCCGCGCGAGCAGCGGCCGCGTGTAGGCCCGGCGCAGGTCGTCCGGGGTGTCGAAGCCGGGCTCGTCGGCGAGCCAGACGTCCGGGATCTCGGCGGTGACCTCGGCGAGCAGGTCCTCGGTGACCCGGGGGGCCAGCTCGGCCGCGGCGGCGGACACGTCGGGGGCGAAGCGGGCGAGGGCGTGGTCGGAGGCGTCGTACGGCCGGGCCGCCGAGGCCTCGGCCGCGGGCCAGTTGTGGTGCCAGATCATGGTGGCGCCGTGGTCGATGAGCCACAGCTCGCCCTGGTGCACGAGCAGGTTGGGGTTGCGCCAGGAGCGGTCGACGTTGTTGATCAGCGCGTCGAACCAGACGATCCGGCCGGCCTCCTCGGGGCTCACCTGGAAGGCGAGCGGGTCGTAGCCGAGGGCGCCGGACAGGAAGTCCATGCCGAGGTTGGTGCCGCCGCTGCCCCGCAGCAGGTCCTGCACCTGCTGCTCGGGCTCGCCGAGCCCGAGGACCGGGTCCAGGTGGACGGTGACCAGGCGGGGCACGCGGAATCCGAGGCGCCGGGCGAGTTCGCCGCACACCACCTCGGCGACCAGCGTCTTGCGGCCCTGTCCGGCGCCGGTGAACTTCATGACGTACGTCCCGAAGTCGTCGGCCTCGACGAGCCCCGGCAGCGAGCCCCCCTCACGCAGGGGCGTGATGTAGCGGGTCGCGGTGACTTCCTTGAGCATCGCCCCAGGTTACTGGGGTACGCCCGGACGGCCGGCCGACAGCCGTGGCTCACGGTGCGTTCATCACCGGACGGGAAGGATCTGGATGCCCGTCTGAACGGCCGCCGCCCCCCGGCCGTACCCCATGACGGATCACGAGCAGCTCCGCGGAAGGGAATCCTCACATGACAAGCCCATCGCTCCACCCCGCAGCGGGACCGGCCCGCCGTACCGTCATGGCGGCGGCCGGAGCGGCGGGGCTCGCCGCCGCGCTGACCGCCTGCGGTTCGGGCGACGACTCGTCCGACACCGTCGACACCGGCTCGGGATCCGGCGGGTCCGCGCAGGACGGCGCCGACGGCACCGCGCTGGCCAGGACCGCCGACATCCCCGAGGGCGGCGGCAAGATCTTCAAGGACCAGGGTGTCGTGGTCACCCAGCCGTCGGCGGGCACCTACAAGGCGTTCTCGTCCAAGTGCACCCACCAGGGCTGCGCGGTGGGCAGCGTGGCCAACGGCGTGATCGTGTGCCCGTGCCACAACAGCGAGTTCTCCGTGACGGACGGCAGTGTGAAGAAGGGTCCCGCGACGAAGCCGCTGCCCGCGGCGAAGATCACCGTCTCCGGCGACGAGATCACGCTGGCCTGATCGGGCTCAGCGCCGTCCGCGCGCGCGTCCGAAGCAGCCGAGCAGCTCGTCGGTGGTCGCGACCGTGGCGACCAGCGCGAGCGTGTTGCGGATCATCGCGGGGGTGTAGTCGGCGGGCACCCCCGCGATGGCGTCGGCCGCGACGACGGCGGTGTAGCCGAGGTTGACGGCGTCGAACACCGCGTTGGGCACGGCGACGTTGGCCGAGACGCCGGTGACGATCAGCGTGCGGCAGCCGAGGTTGCGCAGCAGGGCGTCGACGTCGGTGCCGTGGATCGGGGACAGCCCGTGCAGCCGCCGTACGACGAAGTCCTCCTCGGTGACCTCGATCGGGGGCGCGACGCGGACCGCCGTGCTGCCGGTCAGCTGCCGCACGGGAAGCCGTTCGGCGGCCCGGAAAAGGCGGGCGTTGCGGTTCGCGCCCCGGCCGTCGGGCCGGCGCTCGGCGACCGCGTGGATCACCTGCACACCGGTCTCGTGGGCGGCGGCGACCAGCCGGGCCACGTTGTGCAGGACACCGGAGGAGCGTGCCACGCGGGCGAGTTCGGGCAGGGCGCTGTCCGGGCCGACGACCCCCTGCTGGCACTCCACGGTGAGGAGCACGGTGCTCACGGGGTCGAGGAGGTCGTCGAGTCGCTCGTTCGACGGCATGGCGGCGCCCCCTTGAAGACGACGGCTTCTCTTTTCTGACGTGATGTCAGAGGATCACCATAGTTTTCTGACACGACGTGGGAGAAGAGGGGGCCGCATGACCGTCACGCAGCAGCGCCGGGGCCGGAAGATCATGATGACGCCCGGCGAGCTGGACGAGTTCCTCACCGCCCAGCGCACCTGCCGGGTCGCGACCGTCTCGGCCGACGGCGCGCCGCACGTCAGCGCGCTGTGGTTCGCCTGGGACGGCACCTCGCTGTGGCTGTACTCGGTGGTGCGCAGCCGGCGCTGGGCGCAGCTGCGCCGCGACCCCCGGGTGGCCGTCGTGGTGGACTCCGGCGAGGAGTACGACCAGTTGCGCGGGGTCGAGCTGTCCGGCCGGGTGGAGTTCGTCGGCGAGGTGCCGCGCCGGGGTGAGCTGTGCGCCGAACTCGACACCGCCGAGACGCTGTTCGCGCGCAAGAACTTCGGCCTGGACGAGATGCCGCACGACGGCCGGCACGCCTGGGCCCGGCTGACCCCGGACAAGATCGTGTCGTGGGACTTCCGGAAGCTGAGCGGGGCGTAGCGCGGGCCGCGGGTCTCAGCCCAGCTTCCGCGCCGCCGTACGCAGCGCCTCGACGGCCGCCCGGATGGAGGGACGGCGGTCGGCGTCCGCCCGCCAGACCACGTACACATGGCGGCGCACGCGCTGCTTGAGCGGCACCAGGACCACGCCCTCGGGCACCGGGTGCCGGCCCAGCAGCGGCGCGATGCACACGCCCAGCCCGGCCGCGACGAGGCCGAGTTGGGTGTGGGTCTCGCCCGCGCGGTGGCCGACGATCGGCTCGACGCCCTTGGACCGCAGGGTGAACATCAGCCACTCGTGGCAGAACTCGCCCTCGCCCCAGGTGATCCACTCGTCCTCGGCGAACTCGGTGAGGTCCACCTCGTCCCGGTCCGCGAGCCGGTGCGTCGCGGGCACGGCGACCTCGGCCGGGTCGTCCAGCAGGGGCGCCTTGACCAGGCCGTCCGGCACGGGCATCGGCTTGTTGTACCAGTCCAGGACCACCGCGAGATCGAGATCACCGCGCACGACCCCGGCGATGCCCTGCTCCGGTTCCAGCTCGCTGGAGCGCACGCGCAGCCCCGGGTGCTCGGTGCGCAGGGCGCCGAGCGCGGCGGGGAAGAGGCCGCGGGCGGCCGTCGGGAACGCCGACAGCCTCAGTTCGCCGACGACCTGGCCGCGATGCGCCTCCAGGTCGGACTGGGCCAGCTCGACCTGCGACAGGATGCGCGCCGCGTGCTCCGACAGCAGCCGGCCGGCGTCCGTGAGCCGTACGCCACGGCCGTTCTTGGCGAGGAGCTGCTGGCCGACCTCCCGTTCCAGCTTGCCCAGCTGCTGGGAGACGGCGGAGGTGGTGACGTGCAGCGCGTCGGCGGCGGCGCTGACCGAGCCGTGCCGGGCCAGGGCGTCGAGGGTGCGCAGGCGCTCCAGGTTCAACATGTAAGTGATTCTAAGAGGTACCAGGCGATAATTCTCGATTGTGCTACGAGGTTGTCTCCAGCATCGTGGAGACCATGAGCACGGTCACCACATCGACCCGAACCAGGTCCCAGTCCCCCGCCCCCGCCCGGCCGCGCGCCCGCCTCGACTGGCGGCTCCGCTTCGGCGTCCTGTCCCTGATCTGGGGCTTCAGCTTCCTGTTGATCAAGGTGGGGACCGAGGGGTACGCGCCCTTCCAGGTCACCCTCGGACGGCTGGTGTTCGGTACGGCGGTACTGGTGGCGGCGATGGCGGTGAAGCGGGAGCGGCTGCCGCGCGGGGCCCGGCTCTGGGGGCACATGGCGGTCGCCGCGTTCCTGCTGAACGCCCTGCCGTTCTCCTTGTTCGCCTACTCCGAGCTGACGATCCCGTCCACCCTGGCCGGCATCTGCAACGCCACGTCTCCCCTGTGGGGCATGGCGCTGTCCCTGGTCGCCCTGTCCGAGGACCGGCCGACCCGCGTGCGCGTCGCCGGGCTCGGGCTCGGTTTCCTGGGCGTCCTCACCGTGCTGGGAGCCTGGCAGGGCTTCCACGGGCTGGACGCCAGGGGTACGGCGATGGCACTGCTGGCCTCGCTGAGCTATCCGGTGGGCTGGATCTATGTACGGCGGACGCTGACCGGCACGGGGAACTCCCATCTGTCGATGACCGGGGGCCAGTTGCTGCTGGCGACCGTGCAGCTTGCCGTGGTGACGCCGCTGTTCACCAGCGTGCCGGAGCACTTCTCCGTCGTCCCGCTGCTGGCCGTCGCCGCGCTGGGCGCGTTGGGGACCGGGCTCGCGGTGCTGATCCAGTACGGGCTGGTCGCCGAGGTCGGGCCCACCACCCTCAGATGGTCACGTACTTCATTCCCGTCATCGCCACGGCCGCGGGAGTGGCGATTCTCGGGGAGTCGCTGCGGTGGACGACGCCGGTGGGGGCGGTGATCGTGCTGGCGGGGGCCGCGCTCACGCAGGTGCGGGGCAGGAGCGCGTGATGGGGCGGGGTGCGTGCGTGGGTGCGGGTCCGTTGTGGCTTGTCGCGCGGTTCGCCGCGCCCCTTTCTCCGTCGCCGTCAGCCGTAGACGCGGGCCGGGGACGGGCGTACCGCCGCTGCCACCGCGTCGGCCAGGGGAACGACGTCCTCCTCGGTGAGCGGTGAGATCGTGATGCGGACCGCCTGCCGCGAGGCCAGGCGGAAGCGGGCTCCCGGGGCCACCGCCCAGCCTCTTTGGAGCAGGCGGGCGATGGCACCCGTCTCGTCGGGGACCGGCACCCAGACGTTCATGCCGCTGCGGCCGTGCGCGACCACCCCCCGCTCCGCCAGCGCGTCGACCAGGCCGATCCTGCGGGCACGGTACGACTGCGCCACCGCCCCCCGGTCGACCGCGCCGTGGGTCCAGAGGTGGGCCACGGCCCGTTGCAGGAGGAGGCTCACCCAGCCGGGGCCCAGGCGCTGGCGGCCTCGGACCCGGTCGACGGTGACGGGGTCCCCGGCGAGGACGGCGAGGCGCAGGTCGGGGCCGTAGGCCTTGGCGGCCGAGCGGACGAAGGCCCAGTGGTGGGTGACGCCCGCGAGGGGGTGCAGTGGCAGGTCGACGATGCCGTGGCCGTGGTCGTCCTCGATGAGCAGGGTCCCCGGGTGGTCCCGCAGCACCGCGCGCAGGGCACGCGCGCGCGTGGCGGTGACCGAGGCGCCGGTCGGGTTCTGGGCCCGGTCGGTGACGATCAGGGTGCGGGCCCCGGACTCCAGGGCGCGGCGAAGGTCGTCCGCGCGCGGCCCGTCGTCGTCCACGCCGACCGGGGCCGTGTGCAGGCCGAGGGCGGGGACGAGGTCCAGGAGGCTGCCCCAGCCGGGGTCCTCGACGGCGACCGTGTCGCCGGGCCTGAGGTGCGCGGTGAGGACGCGTTCGACGGCGTCGAGGGAGCCGGACGTCACGGTCAGCGGGCCCGCCGGAACCCCGTCGGCGTCGAGTTCGGCGCGGGCGAGGCGGGCGAGGTCCGCGTCCACGGGGTCGTCGCCGTAGAGGACGGGCATGCGGTCGCCCTGCTCCGCCGCCGCGGCGAGAGCCGGGGCCAGGCGGGGCAGCAGGGCCGGGTCGGGATTGCCCGTGGAGAGGTCGCGGCCTCCGGGGGGCACCTCCACGCGCAGCTGCTCGCGGCCGGTGGTGGCCGGCTTGGGGCGGATACGGCTGCCCCGGCGGCCGGCGGTCTCGATCACTCCGCGTTCGCGCAGGATGCGGTAGGCGGCGGCGACCGTGTTCGGGTTCACCCCCAGCTGGGCCGCCAACTCCCGCATGGGGGGCAGGGCCTGGCCCGGTTGCAGCTCGCCGGTGCCGACCGCCTGCTCGACGCCGGCCGCGATCTCGGCTGCACCGCGCCCGGTGATCCGATATTCTCCTAGCACAAAGAGCATTATGCACTAGTGCAAAACTCGCCGCCATGGAGGGGACCGACATGCAGGGCACGACCGAGGACACGCGGGCCGCCGCCTACACGCCGACCGACCGGACCGTGCCCACGCGCTCCGCCGAGCGGGCGTCGTACGACAAGGAGCTGGTCCACGCGATTCTGGACGAGGGGTACGTCTGCCACCTCGGCTTCGTCCGGGACGGCGCCCCGGTGGTGCTGCCGACGCTGTACGGCCGGGTCGGCGAGCGGCTCTACGTCCACGGCTCGACCGGCTCCCGGCCACTGCGGATGACCGGCCAGGCCGACCCGGGCCTGCCGGTGTGCCTGACGGTCACCCACGTCGACGGGCTCGTGCTGGCCCGCTCCGCCTTCCACCACTCGATCAACTACCGCTCGGTCGTGGTGCACGGCATCGCGCACGAGGTCACCGACCCCGAGGAGCGGCGGCTGGCCCTGGACGCGCTGGTCGACCACGTCGTCCCGGGCCGGGCCGCCGACTCCCGGCCCGCGAACAAGAAGGAGCTGGCCGCCACCGCCGTCATCCGGCTGGACCTGGAGGAGGTCTCGGCCAAGGTCCGCACCGGCGACGCCAACGACGAGCCCGAGGACATGGACCTGCCGCACTGGGCCGGGGTCGTTCCGATCCGCAGGGGCTACGACACACCGGTCCGCAACGCCGACCTGGCGCCCGGCATCGAGCTGCCGGACTATCTGGCACAGCGGTAGCGCCGGAGGGTCACACCGGTACCGCCTTCCGCCGGCCGGCCGCGCGGGGCTCGCTCACCGCGAGGCCCGCGACCGCGCCGAGCATCAGCAGGATGCCGGCCGCCGTGGTCACCGTGAGCCGCTCGCCGAGCAGCACGACAGCGAGCACGGTCACCCGCTCCGGCTCCATGATCACGGAGACGGTGCGCACGTGGACGTGCGGAAGTCCGGGAGCGTACCGCTTCGGCGGGGCGGGCGGACCTTGTGCGACCTGATCCGGACTCTAAGCGGCCGTACCCCGCGCGGACAGCTCCCTTTCCGCGCCACCCGAGGCGACCGGCCCGGAGGAGCCCTTGGCCGGGGTGGCGGACTGGGCGATGAACGCGCCGACCAGCACGACCGCACCACCGGCCACCTGCGGCGCGGACAGATGCTCGCCGAGCAGCACCCAGGCCAGCACGGTCGCGATGACCGCCTCCAGGCAGGCGACGACCCCGGCGACCTGCGGCGACAGCCGGCGCACGGAGAGCACGCCGGTGACGTACGCGATCACGGTGGCGACCAGCACGATCCAGGCGAGCAGGGCGACGGCCGGTACGGCGGTGCCGTTCAGGCGCGCGGAGCCCGCCAGCACCGACCAGTCCATGCTCCAGGGGCGGGCCACCACGGTCAGCACGGCGGCGCCGACGAGCAGCCCGTAGGCGATGACACCGAGCGGGTCCGGCGCCGCGTCGCCCGCGTCGCTGCCCTGGTCGGACAGGACGAAGTAGCCGACCTGGCAGCAGGCGGCACCGAGGGCGAGCACCAGGCCCAGCGCGTCGAAACTCAGACCGGACCAGACCTCGACCACACAGGCGAGGCCACCGGCGGCGAGGACCACGCCGAGCGCGGCGGCGCGGCTGACGGGCCGTCGCTGCACGAACCGCACCCAGCCCAGCACCAGGGCGGGAGCCAGGTACTCGATGAGCAGGGCCACGCCGACCGGTATACGGGAGAGCGCGGCGAAGTAGCAGGCCTGGACACCGGCCACGGCGAGCAGCCCGAACCCGGCGAGCAGCGCGGGCCGGCGGCGCGGCAGGGCACGGTGCCGTATCGCGACGGGCAGCATCACCAGGGCGGCACCCGCCACCCGCAGCCACACCACGTGGAGCGGATCGAGTCCCGCCTCGATCAGCGGCTTGGCGGCCACTCCGGACCCGCCGAAGGCCAGCGCCGAGCCGAGCGCGAGACCGAGCCCGGCTCCCTTGCCGGGGCTGTCCTGACTGCTCACAGACGTATGCACCGGCACATGATGACAGGCGTCGACAGGAGCGTCACCCCTGGTGACACCTGTCTCAGCTGGTGGACGGGACCAGCCGGTCCGGCCCCGGGGTCAGCAGGCCGTCTCGCCGCCGTCGGCGTACGCGTCGGCTCCCGCCTCGATCCGCGCGGACAGCTCGGGGGCGGCGATGCCGGCGCGTTCCAGGACCTCGGCCGCCCGGGACCACGGGTCTGCGGCGAGCGCGGCGAGCAGGTCGGTGCCGCCGACGCCGGCCGCGCCCCGTCGCCGGGCTCGCGCGCGGGCGTCCGCCAGCGCGGCCGACGCGGCGGGGGACCAGCCCTCGGCGTTGCCCACCGACCCGACGGACTCGGCGGGAGCGGCCGGGGCGGGTACGAGGGGAGTCGCACCGGAGTCCTCCACGCTGCTCTGCCAGCGCAGCCCGTAGCCGATGCTGCGCTGCACGAGGTAGCCGAGGAGCCGGGCGAGCCGCTGCGGGCCGCCGACGGCGGCACGGGCCTCGGGGTCGTGTTCCAGCAGGGCGTGCAGCAGATGGGCGGTGTCGGTGTGCCGGTCCCTGTCCCGGACGGCCCTCCGACGGGCAGCGGCGACCACCACTGCCAGCTCGACACCGAGCCCGGCAGCGCCGTCCGGGTGCGGAACCGCTCCGTCATCGGCGGTCCGGTGGGCTGTACGGGGTTGCACATCCCCCACCTCATCAGCCTCAACGGGACGGGGCATCCACGAGGGGAACCATTTTCGCGTCCCACGCGGAGTGCACATCGCCGACTCGGATCTCATCCTTACGGAGGAGATCTGACCGATCCCGCACAAGAGCGGAACGCCCACGGACCACTTCTGACGGTTCGTCAGTATTGAATGTTCGCGCCCTTGCGGCTACGTTCCGCGACACCGTAGCCCGATACGCCCGATCCGAAGGGGTGGTCGCATGGCCGAAGTCAGCGCGGAGGCACGCATCCAGGCGCCGGCCGAGAAGGTGTGGGCCCAGCTCACCGACTGGCCGTCGTACGGGGCGTGGAACGCCACCCACACCGGCTTCCCCCAGGGCGGTCCGGAGACCCTGGCCGTGGGCGGGACGTTCCAGGAGAACATGAAGCTGATGGGCTTTCCGGCGGAGGTCGACTGGACCATCGAGGAGCTGGAACCGGCCCGGGTGTTCGCCATCCGAGGCAAGGGCCCGATGGCGGTGACCGTCGCCACCCGTTACACACTGACCCCGGACGGGGACGCCACGACGCTCCGGATCGACGGGGAGTTCACCGGGGCCGCGGTGTCGTTGATGGCGGGCAAGCTCAAGGACTCGGCGACGGCCGCCCTGAACGAGTCGCTGCGCAAGCTGGACGGCCTGGTGGCCTGAGCCGCGACAGGCGAAGGACAGACGAAGGGCAGACGAAGGCGCCCCGCGCGGACGCCGCGGGGCGCCTGGACCGTCGTACGGGCGGCGGCCGTTCGCTCACGAGGCTCAGTCCTCGTCGGCGAGGATGAGGTACAGCTTCTTGCGGGCGTCGTTGATGACGGCGAGCGCCTTCTCGCGCTGCTCCTTGCTGCCGGTCTTCCAGACCTGACCGAAGGCCTCCATCAGCCCGAAACCCGCCTGGCGGATCTCGGCGAGGGCCTCCCAGTCGACTCCGCGCGAGGCCTCCTCCCACGGGGCGTCCGGCCCCTCGCCGGCGGCGGCGCGCCCGCTCTCGGTCAGGGAGAACAGCTTCTTGCCGCCCTCGCTCGCGCTGGCGATCAGCCCCTCGTCCTCCAGCAGCTGGAGGGTCGGGTAGACCGAGCCGGGGCTGGGCTTCCAGGCGCCGCCGCTGCGTTCGGCGATCTCCTGGATCATCTCGTAGCCGTGCATGGGCCGGTCCTTGAGCAGGGCCAGGATCGAGGCGCGTACGTCACCGCGCCGCGCCCGCCCTCGCGGACCGCCCCGTCCGCGCGGTCCCCAGGGGCCCGGTCCGAAACCGGGTCCGCCGGGGCCGAATCCCGGGCCGCCCGGCCCGAAGGGCCCGAAGGCGGCCCGCCGCCCGTCGAAGCCACCCATGCCCCGCCGGCCGGGGCCCTCGTGCCGATGTCCACGCTCGAAACCGTGGGTATGCATCGCGATCACTCCATTCCATCGTCGATCTGTCACGTCTGCATCGCGTATCGTTCGCGATGTCTCAACGATATATCGGGAACGATCGCATGACAACCCCCTTGCCGGGCGAGGGAGGGCGTGAGGCCGGTCAGCCGATCCGATCAGTCGATCCGTTCAGCCGCCCGCAAGGGGCAGCCGGTGCCGACGCGGGCGGTGAGGTCCCGCAGTTCCGCGCCGTGCCGGGCGATCTCGGCCAGGGTGAACCCGAGCGTCCGCGCGGTGCGCACGTACTCCAGCCAGGTCACCGTCTCCGGGGGAAGTCGCGGTAGCCATTGGGCAGCCGGACGCCCTCGATCAGGCCGATCTTCTCGTAGAGGCGCAGCGTGCCCTTGGACACCCCGGTGCGCGCGCGTGAGCGGCGCCCGAGCGAGCCCTTTCCGAGGAGGCCCGATGAGCCCTTTCGCCCCCGCCTACCTGCGCCCTCCTGTCGGCCGGCGGTGAGGCGGCCGGCCTCGGCACGATGCCGGCGCTCACCCCGATGCAGACCCTGTACGCCAACCTGCTGGGCTCGGTCGTGGTGGTCTGGTCCGTCCTGCGCGTCGTACGACCGCTGCCGCTGCACGGCCTCCTCGACGGCACCGCGCGCGTCCGTGTTCTCGCTGTGGCAGGCGTACGCGCTGGCACACGGCGGGCCGGCGGTGCTGTGGCCGTTCCTCGTCGTGGAGGTGTCGTTCGGCATCGCCCAACTCGCCCCGTGGCTGCGGGCGCGCGCGACCGCGGCCGGCCGGGAATCAGTCCGGCACTCGCGAATTGGCCTTGGTCCGGCGGCCGTCGCAGCCGCTAGCGTCGGCGCCATGCGCATGCGAATCGTCGACGCCTTCACCGACCGTCCCTTCGCCGGCAACCCGGCCGGAGTCCTGCTCCTGGACGACGTCTTCCCGGACGACGACTGGCTCCAGAACGTCGCCATGGAGGTCAACCACGCCGAGACGGCGTTCGCGCACCGGCTGCCCGAGGACGGCGAGGCCGACTGGGCGCTGCGCTGGTTCACGCCCGTCACCGAGGTCGCGATGTGCGGCCACGCCACCCTCGCCACGGCCCACGTCCTGCACACCACCGGCGCCCACGAGGGTCCCGTGCGGTTCGCCACCCGCAGCGGCGTGCTGATCGCCACGCCCGGCGCGGACGGCTCGGTCACCCTGGACTTCCCGACCGCCCCGCTCACCCCGGTGGAGATCCCGGCCGGGGTCGCCGAGGCGCTCGGCGCGCGGCCGGTCGCCGCGTTCGACACCGGCCCGAACGTCGGCGACCTGCTGGTGGAACTCGCCGACGAGAAGACCGTGCTCGGCCTCTCCCCCGACCACCGGGCCCTCGGCGCCTACTCCTCGCGCGGCATCATCGCCACCGCCCGCGCCGACGAGCCGTCCCGTGGCTACGACTTCGTCTCCCGCTGCTTCTTCCCGAACGTCGGCATCGACGAGGACCCGGTGACCGGCAGCGCCCACACCGCGCTCGCCCCGCACTGGTCCGCCGGCCTCGGCCGCGACGACCTCACCGGGCTCCAGGCCTCCCGCCGCACCGGGCTGGTCCGCACCGGCCTGCGGGGCGACCGCACCCTGCTCACCGGCTTCGCGGTGACGGTCATCGACGGCGAACTGCACGCCTGAGGCGTGCGTCAGGCGGTCGGCAGCCAGCCCACCCTGCCCGCGAGGAGGGCGTAACCGACGAACGCGCCGATGTCGAGCAGGGAGTGCGCGACGACCAGCGGCCCGACCCGGCCCCAGCGGCGGTAGAGGTAGACGAACACCACGCCCATGACCATGTTGCCGAGGAAGCCGCCGATACCCTGGTAGAGGTGGTAAGAGCCGCGCAGGACCGCGCTGGCCACCAGCGCGGTGCCCGGGGTCCAGCCCAACTGGCCCAGCCTGCGCAGCAGATAGCCGACGACGATCACCTCTTCGAGGATCGCGTTCTGCAACGCGGAGAGGATCAGCACCGGGTACTTCCACCACACGTCCGGAAGTGCCTCCGGTACGACGGTGAGGTTGAAGCCGAGGCCGCGGGCGGCCAGATAGAAGGCGATGCCGGTGCTGCCGATCACGGCCGCGATACCGGCGCCCCGGGCGAGGTCGGGCCAGGGCCGGGTGCGGTCGAAGCCGAGGGTGCGCAGGCCCGCGCCCTCGCGCAGGAGCAGGTGGGCGACGAGTGCCACGGGAACCAGCGCGGTGGCGATGCCGAAGAGCTGCCAGGCCAGGTCCAGCCAGGGGCGGCCCGGGGCGGCGGAGGCGTTGAGGGTGGCCGCCTGGTCCTTCAGGCCGCCCGGCTTGGTGACCGAGCCGATGAAGCTGATCAGCGCGGAGATACCGCTCGCTCCGAGCGAGAGCGCGAGGACGAGCAGCGTCTCGTCCCGCAGGATCCGCCGCGGGTCGCGCTCCCGCGCCGCGGAATCGGCCACCGAGTCAGCCTCCACCTGCACCCCTGCCTCCAGCCGGCTCACGGGCCCCTGGCCCACCTTCGCCTGGCAAGGATCGCAGAAGGAGCTACGAAGAGCGCGAGATGGCCCCGGAAGCCCGGCACCTCGTCTTGTGACCTCATGACAGCCCACTGCTGTCCACGACCGACACCTCCGACAGCCCTCCACCGCCCACGGATGTCCGCCCCTACCTTCTCCGCGCCCCCCTCTTCTCCGCCACCCGCTCTGCTCCCCCGCCCCCACTCCTCCGCCGCACCGGCACTCAGCCCCCACGGCGCGACCCGGCGGCACGCGCGGTGCTCGGCCCCTGACCAGTTCCCCCGACACGCCCCCACCGATGCCCGCTGCCCCCTCTTCTCCGCCCCCGCTCTTCTCCGCAGCACCGGCGCTCAACCCCCACGGCGCGACCCGGCGGCACGCGCGGCGCTCAGCCCCTTCAGCGGCTCGGCGGAGCCAGGCGCTCGGCCCCTCCAGCAGCTCGGCCGGAGGCTGGGGCTCAGCCCAGGGGCACCGGCTCCGGCAACCCCACCGGCCATGTGTGCACCGGCTCCCCCACATGCATCAGCTCGGCGTACCGCCGCGTCGTCGCCGCCAGGGCCGCCTCCCGCGACAGCCCCCGCTCCAGCGCCCGGTGGAAGGTGGCCGCCTGCCAGGACGCCCCGTTGACCCGGCGCCGGCAGCGTTCCTCGATCACGCCCAGGTAGAGGTCCCGGTCGGCGGGCTCCACGCCCCACGCGTCCAGCCCGGCCGAGGCGAGCGGCAGCAGCTCGTCGCGGACCAGCGTGACCGCGTCGACCTCGCCCGTGCCGCCGTACCGCCCCCGCCGGGGCCAGACGAAGCGCGCGTCGATGCCGTACCGGCACGCCGCGTCGAAGTTCGCCTCGGCCGCGGCGAACGGCAGCCGCGTCCACACCGGCCGGGACTCCTCGGCGAGGGCGCGGACGAGGCCGTAGTAGAAGGCCGCGTTGGCGATCACGTCGGTGATGGTCGGCCCGGCCGGCAGCACCCGGTTCTCCACCCTGAGGTGCGGGACGCCGTCCGCGATGCCGTACACCGGCCGGTTCCAGCGGTAGATCGTGCCGTTGTGCAGGACGAGTTCGGCGAGCTTGGGCACCCCGCCGGCCTCGATGACCTCCAGCGGCTCCTCGTCGTCGCAGATCGGCAGCAGGGCCGGGAAGTAGCGCAGGTTCTCCTCGAACAGGTCGTACGCGGAGGTGATCCACCGCTCGCCGAACCAGGTGCGCGGCCGTACGCCCTGCGCCTGGAGCTCGGGCGGCCGGGTGTCGGTGGACTGGAGGAACAGCGGCGGCCGGGACTCGCGCCACAGCTCGTGCCCGAAGAGGAACGGCGAGTTGGCGCCGACGGCGATCTGCGCGGCGGAGGCCGCCTGGGCCGCGTTCCAGACGTCGGCGAACCGCGCCGGGGTGACCTGGAGATGCAGTTGCAGGGAGGTGCACGCGGCCTCGGGCACGATCGACTTCGAGGTGCACACGAGGTGCTCCACGCCCTCGATGTCGAGCCGGAAGTCCTCTCCGCGCGCGGCGACGATCTGGTCGTTGAGGAGGGTGTAGCGGTCGACCTCGGAGAGGTTGGAGGAGACCAGGTCGTCCCGGTCGAGGGTGGGCAGGATGCCGATCATCACGATGCCCGCGTCGACCTCGCCGGCCTTCCGGTCGGCATACGCGAGCGAGGTGCGCAGTTCCTCGGCGAGCCGGTCGAATACCCGGCCGCCCAGACGGTGTGGGGCGATGTTGACTTCCAGGTTGAACATGGCGAGTTCTGTTTGGAAATCGCGGCTCGCGATGCGCTCCAGTACCTGCCCGTTCAACATTTTCGGCATACCGTCGGACCCGGCGAGATTCAACTCGATCTCGACTCCCATGAGGTTCTTGGGACGGTCGAATCGCTTCTCGCGCAGCAGCCGCTCCAGCCCCGTCAGGCACTTCTGGAGCTTTTCGCGGTAGCGCTGGCGATCGGACAGGTCGAACTGCCCTGCCACGACCTTCTCCCCCATCGAAGTGTCCCTCCTCGGATGGGCGGGCCGACGATCCGGCCGCCTGGCTCCCGGGTCAGGTGGGATGATGCCCAGCCGAAGCGATCGATAACGTCCCGCGCGGGCCCGCCGCCCGCTAGTCTGTCGGAATGTTCCCGGCGGCACATTCACGGGGCATGCCGCACTCGCACCTTCGGGTGCCCCGCACACCTCGTGAAAAACGCCGACGACATTCGGCCGACCGTTACCGGTGCGTATGACGAGGTCAGCGACGGGGGCCAGTCCGGAAAACGGGATGATTTCCGCAAATCGACGGCCTAATTCCACCTTGCCCGGCCGACCGGAATCGGATAGACGAAACATCGGCCGAACACGCGTCGTATAAACTTCGTCCACAAGGCAGAAGGTTGGCGCCCTCGGTCCTGGTTTCCGCGGTGTTCCTGCCGTCCCGGTTGACGGGCGGCAGACCGAGCCGCACTCTCTTTCACACCAACCCGGGCCCCCACCTCTCCAGCCTTCCGTGAGCTGACAGCGCCGTCCGCCCCACCCTCCTCGCGCCGCCGCGCCTGTCGAATGAGAGGCGACCCACATGCCGCTGCACGTACCCCCTGCCCCCGCGCCTGCCCTGCGCTCCGTCCTCACCGCCCTCGGTTCCCCCACCGCGGTCCGTGAGGCCCGCACCCCCTCCCTGCGCGCCGCGCAGGGTCCGGCGACACCGGAACTCCCGCTGCCCGTCCACGTGCTGGACCGGATCACCGCGCAAGGCCTGTCCGCGACCCGGCTGGCCGGCTGGCGCTTCCTGATCCGGTGCGGTGATCGCGCGGTGGCCGCGGCCGAGACCATGCTGACTCCCGACGGCTGGGCCTTCTCGCACTTCTTCGAGGGCCCGTACGTCGCCTCCACCGAACGCGCCCTGCAACAGGCCGAGGCCCTGCAACAGCCGTACCAGGCGCGACTGCTGTCCGTGCCCGGGCTGTACATGCTCACCCTGTGGTTGCACGGCGACTGCTCCGGCGACGGCAGCGAGGGCCATCCGGCCGCCACCGATCTGCTCGTGCCGCTGGCGCCCGCACCGCCCGGCATTTCGGCGCACCGGCCGTTCCCGGTCGCCGAGTTGCTTCCGGTGCTGACCCATCGGGCGACTCCTCTCCCGTTGCTCGGCTCGCCTGCCTGACCGACGCCCGCGTACCCCGCTGACCGCAAGGGAAGCGGGGTACGACTGTCTTTCGAGCACTCCGCCGCCCGGAGCCATCCGGACTAGTCCCATCCGGCCACTGCGAACCCCCCGAAGAGACAGTGCAGTTGGACTGAACCGTCCGCGCGGGTGACGCGTCCTGAACCTGTGAGAAGCGGTGCTGTGAAATCCCTGCGGAACGACGCGCTGAGGACAACACTGGAGCCGACCGACTCATCACCACGGGGGACGGACATGATCACGACAGAGCGAAAGATCCCGCCCATGTGCCAGCACCAGCCACCGTGCCCGCCAGCCGAATCCGCCGACCGGGAGTCCGCCCGCCTCGTGGCGCACCACCCGGAGCAGGGGTGGAGCCTGCTGTGCAACGGCGTCCTCCTCTTCGAGGACACCGGTGAGCTGCTGCCCGACGGCCGCATCATCGCCCCGCACCGCCCACTGGGTGCGGAACAGGTGATGACCGCCGCCTGAGCGCGGCACAGTGCCTGAGGGGCCGGCCCGCACCTTACCCGTGCGGCACCGGCCCCCGACGTGTGTCCTGGCTGCGGTGACCGGGCAGGTTCCGGTTGTCCGCCGCATCGAAACTTTCGGAAGCGTTCCGAACGCCAGGATGTCGCCTACGACGTCGCGGGCGCGTACTCGAACCAGTCGAAGGCCGCCCGGCCCTCCGTGACGTACATGCCGATGACACGGCCGGTGAAGCCGGCGGCCACCTCCGTGGACAGATAGCGGCCGTCCAGTTCGGCGAGCCGGACGGCTCCCTCGGAGGTCTCGACGGAGAAGGCGAGGGTGTCGGGGCCGTGCTGCGCACCGGGGTCCCGGGTGGCGCGGATGTCGACGGCCAGGGTGACCGGCCCGGCCGGCACCGGGTGTTCGGCGAGGCGCTGCCGCAGCGGGCCGATCCGCGCGATCACGGCCGCGGTGCCCCCGCTCACCTCCAGGTCGTAGTGGTGGGCCTCGTCCAGGCGCACGGACAGCCCCGCCCGCGCGGCGCCGGGCTCCAGCGAAGCCGCCGCCCGGCAGTCGTGGTGCTGCTGGCGGCGGCCGACGAAGGTGTGCCCGGGCCGGTCGAGGCTGTCACCGGTGGCGGTCAGGATGAGCCGGCCGGGCCGTTCGGTCAGCGACCAGCAGCCCTCGGGCCTGCGTCGCGGGGATATCCAGTGCGGTGCGAGCGCCGGACCGGTGAAGTCGTCCCGTGCCGGCGGCTGTTCGACGGGCGCCCAGGCGGCCGGCGCCGGATGCCGCTCCTGGACCGGTCCCGTCCGCGGCCAGCCGTCGGCCCACTCCACCGGGACCAGGAACGTCTCCCGGCCGAGGACGTGGAACTCCGGGAACCAGCCGCGGGGCCGGGTGCCGAGCAGCACCATCCACCAGGTGCCGTCGGACGCCTGGACCAGGTCGCCGTGGCCGGTGCACTGGATGGGCAGGCCGGTGCCGCGATGGGACAGCAACGGATTGCCCGGAGCCGGCTCCCATGGGCCGCGCGGTGAGCGGGCGCGCGCGGCGGAGACACCGTGGCCCAGGGCTGTGCCGCCCTCGGCTAGCAGCAGGTACCACCAGTCGCCGATCCGGTACTGGTGCGGAGCTTCCGGGTCCCTGAGGCCGGTGCCGGACCACATCGGCAGCGGGCCCTCCAGCACCCGTCCGCTGTGCGGGTCGATCCGGGCGACGCTGACCCCGGCCATCGCGACCCAGCAGGAACCGTCCTCGTCCCACGCCAGGTCGGGGTCGATGCCGGGCAGATCGATCGGCACCGGGTCGGACCAGGGGCCCTCGGGGCGGTCCGCGGTGACGAGGAAGGTGCCGCCGGCGCCCGTGCTGGTGGTGATGACGTGGAAGAGCCCGTCGTGGTACCGGATCGTCGGCGCGTAGACGCCGCCGGACGCCGGGACGTCGTCGGGCAGGTCCAACTGCCCCGGGCGGTCGAGCACGTTGCCGATCTGGCGCCAGTGCACCAGGTCCCGGCTGTGGAACAGCGGAACGCCCGGGAAGTACTCGAAGCTGGAACACACCAGGTAGTAGTCGTCGCCGACCCGGCACACGCTGGGGTCGGGGTGGAAGCCGGGAATGACGGGATTGTCGTAGGTTCGCATGCTCGCCTCCTGGAGGCGCTCGAAAGTTTCGTGCTGAGCGCCGAATTTTAACGGCCGCAGAGGCGTTTGCGCGGGAGTTCTTGCCGCCCCGGCTGCCGCCCGGCTGGTCGAATCACCGGCACGGGAGTGGGATGGAAGGAAGCGAGGACCTCGCAGCGGGCACGCCCGCGGGTGTCACGGGGTCACGGGTGTCACCCCCTCCGGTGCCCGTCCGGAACGGTGGAGTCATGAGTCATGTCCGGTTACGACGCCTCGGCGGTCATGCGAGTGGTGGTCGGGGTGAGCGGCTCCCTCAACAGCGTCACGGCCCTGCGCCGGGCCACCGCGCTGGCCCGCCGACTGAGAGCCGAGCTGTGGCCTGTGCTGGCCTGGGAGCCACCGGGCGGTGACTCGGCCGCCCGGCGCTCCCCCGCCGCCGGGCTGCTCGTAGAGGAGTGGCAGCGGCTCGCCAAGCAACGGCTGGCCTCGGTGCTGGAGGAGATCTTCGACGCGGAGGGCCCCGGTGTGCCGATGCAGCCCGTCGTCGTGCGCGGCGCCCCCGGCCGGGCGCTGGTGGCGACCGCGAACCGGGAGAACGACGTCCTGGTCGTGGGCACCGGCCGGCGCGGACTGCAACGAGCCTTCTCCGGCCGGGTCTCCCGGCACTGCCTGGCCCACGCGGTCTGCCCGGTCCTGGCGGTGCCCCCGTCCCCCCTGGAATCCGAGCTGCTGTCCGTCCACCGCCGCAACACGTGGCACCTGCGCATCGACACGCGGGGGTTGTGAACCCCGGGGTGCGAGGAGGGCCGGGCGGGGCGAGGGCGTGACGCCGGCCGCGCTGTCGTCCCGTCAAGAAACAGACCCCGTCCGTCAGGGCGCCGTCAAGGGCCGACGCGAGGCACCGTCGGCGGACTACCGTTTGTCTCATGGAGCACGGCAACGACACCCGCCCCCAGCCGACCGGCTCACCCCCGTCCGGCACCGGGACCGTCGTGTACGACCGCGCCTGGACCGAGGACGCGCGCACGTCGGCCCGCTGTGCCGGCGCCCTGTTCGGCCTGCTGTTGTGCGTCGACTGGGCGGCCGGCTCGCTGACCTGGTGGCGCGGTGCCCTGTGGCTGCTGCTGGCCCTGCTCCTGTTCCTCGTACTGTTCCCGGTGCGCGTGTCCGCCGGCCCGGGCTGGCTGGCCACCCGCCGCCTGCACCGCACCCGCCGCGTCCACACCGATCTGCTGACCGCGGTGCGCCCGCTGGACGGCGTCACCCAGCGCCTGGTACTGCGCGACGCCCTCGGCAACCGCGTCGAGATCGACCCGGAGGTCCTGATCCGCAACCCGGAGCTGTGGTACCGGCTGGACGAGGGCACCCGTAGCTCCGAGGCCGCCGGCACCCTGCTGTGCGGCAAACCCGCGCTGCACCGCCTGGCCCGCCGCGTGGACCGCGAGACCGCTCTCGGTGTGTTCCGGGCATCCGGTCTGGAGTGACGCTCGGTGGCCGCCGCTCGGCCGACTCCCCCACCGCGTCCCCTGGGCTCACCCGCTCCGCCCCAACCCCGGCGGACCCGCCCCGGCCTCCCTTTCTTGGTGCGGCTTCGCCGCGCGCGGGCCATTCTTAACGCAAGCTTGACGCCGCCGGAGCCGTGATCCATAGGCCCAGACGTCACGCTCTGCTTACGCTGGTGCCGCCGTCCGGGTGATGGCCGGAAAGAGCTGAGCCGCACATCAGGAGCATGCCGATGGTCACGACCGAGCGCCCTCCCAGTACCAGCCGCCTGCGCGCCTGGATGCTGGAGGGCCTGTCCGACATGGGCAAGGGCGGTGGCCACACCGGACCCCACGCCGCACCGGAGCCCCCGCACCAGGGCCAGCGCTGGTGGCGGGTGATGTGCCTGACCGGTGTCGACTACTTCTCGACCCTCGGCTACCAGCCCGGCATCGCGGCCCTGGCCGCCGGTCTGCTCTCGCCGGTGGCGACGATCGTGCTCGTCGTCGTGACACTGGCCGGCGCGCTGCCGGTCTACCGCAGGGTCGCCGAGGAGAGCCCGCGCGGCGAGGGCTCGATCGCGATGCTGGAGCGCCTGCTGTCGTTCTGGCAGGGCAAGCTGTTCGTGCTCACACTGCTGGGCTTCGCGGCGACGGACTTCCTCATCACCATCACACTGTCCGCCGCCGACGCCTCCACCCACCTGGTGGAGAACCCGCATCTGACCGAGGCCCTCCAGGGCAAGCAGATGCTGATCACGCTGTTCCTGGTGGCCCTGCTCGGCGCGGTATTCCTCAAGGGCTTCCTGGAGGCGATCGGAGTCGCGGTCGCCCTGGTGGGCGTGTACCTCGCGCTCAACGTCGTCGTCGTGATCACCGGCCTGTGGCACGTCGTCACCGCCGGGCATGTGATCACGGACTGGAGCAGCGCGCTGACCGCGGAGCACGGGAACGTCTTCGTGATGATCGGCGTGGCACTGATCGTCTTCCCGAAACTCGCCCTCGGCCTGTCCGGCTTCGAGACCGGTGTCGCCGTCATGCCGCATGTCCAGGGCGAGCCCGGCGACACGGAGGAGCGACCCGCCGGCCGGATCCGGGACACCAAGAAGCTGCTGACCACCGCCGCGCTGATCATGAGCTGCTTCCTGATCGCCACCAGCTTCATCACCACGCTGCTGATCCCGGAGCAGGAGTTCAGGACGGGCGGCCAGGCCAACGGCCGTGCGCTCGCCTACCTCGCGCACGAGTACCTCGGCAACGCCTTCGGCACGGTGTACGACGTGTCGACCATCGCCATCCTGTGGTTCGCGGGCGCCTCCGCCATGGCCGGTCTGCTCAACCTGATGCCGCGCTATCTGCCCCGCTACGGCATGGCTCCGCACTGGGCGCGAGCGGTGCGGCCGATGGTCATCGTCTTCACTCTGGTCGCCTTCCTGGTGACCTGGATCTTCGACGCCGACGTCAACAAGCAGGGCGGCGCCTACGCCACCGGCGTGCTGGTGCTGATCAGCTCGGCCGCGATCGCCGTGACCATCGCCGCGCGCAAGGCGGGACAGCGCGGCTGGACCGTCACGTTCGCGGTGATCTCGGTGGTGTTCCTCTACACGACCGTCGTGAACGTCATCGAGCGCCCGGACGGTGTGAAGATCGGTGCCTGTTTCATCGCGGGCATCGTGCTGGTCTCCCTGCTGTCCCGGCTGGCCCGCGCCTTCGAACTGCGCGTGACGAGCGTGTCGCTCGATCCGATGGCGGAACGATTCATACGGGACATGGCCAGCCGCAAGATGCGGTTCATCGCCAACGAGCCGGACCGCCGGGACAAGGCCGAGTACCGCGACAAGATCGAGCAGATCCGCGCCGACAACGACATGCCCGAGCAGGAGGACTTCGCCTTCGTCGAGGTCACGGTCACCGACCCGTCCGAGTTCGAGGCGAGCCTGACCGTGCGCGGCGAGGTGCTGCACGGCCGCTACCGGGTGCTGACGCTGGAGTCCGCCTCCATCCCGAACGCCCTCGCCGCGCTGCTGCTGCACATCCGTGACGTCACGGGCTGCACCCCGCACATCTACTTCGAGTGGACCGAGGGCAATCCGTTCGCCAACTTCCTCCGCTTCTTCCTCTTCGGCCAGGGCGAGGTCGCCCCGGTCACCCGTGAGGTACTGCGCGAGGCGGAACCGGACCGGGAACGCCGACCGCGGGTGCACACGGGCTGAACTGCCGTCGTAGTCGATCATCAGTATCGTGACCGGCATGCAGTCCTACACGATCGGCCAGGCCGCGCGGCTGCTCGGCGTCAGCCCGGACACCGCCCGCCGCTGGGCCGACGCCGGCCGGGTGGCCACGCACCGCGACGAGTCCGGCCGGCGCCTGATCGACGGCAGAGACCTCGCCGCGTTCTCCGTGGAACTCGCCAAGGCGGGCGGCGCCGAGGAGGACGCCTCGTACACCTCGGCCCGCAACGCCTTCCCCGGCATCGTCACCGCGATCAAACTCGGCGATGTCGCCGCCCAGGTGGAGATCCAGGCGGGCCCGCACCGGCTCGTCTCGCTGCTGACCCGGGAGGCGGTCGAGGAACTGGGCCTGGAGGTCGGCATGGAGGCCACCGCGCGCGTGAAGTCCACCAACGTGCACATCGACCGGACCTGACCCGGCACGCCCACCCGGCACACCCGGACGTCAGACCTCGGAGTCGACGAGCGCCGTACAAACGCACATGCAAGCTGGAAGTCGATGCTTCGCAGCTCATGCGATGCCACAGCAGACTTCCGCCTGGCAGATGCGGCAGTATCATCGCGGCACGGCCACCACTCGGCCGTGCCCGGGCGCGACAGTCGTTCGACAGAACCGAGGAGTAGATCCGTGATGACCCGTTCCGTGCGCCGGACCCGGCGGATGCTCCAACTGGCCGGTGCGGGAGCCGCCGTCGTGATGGCCCTCAGCGCCTGCTCCTCCTCGTCGGACTCCACCGACTCGTCCAACTCGTCCGACTCCTCCGACGCGGCCGGCGCGTCGGCGTCCCCGAAGCTCTCCGGCACGGTCACCGTGTTCGCGGCGGCCTCGCTGAAGGAGAGCTTCACGGCCCTGGGCAAGGAGTTCGAGAAGCAGCATCAGGGCACGAAGGTCAGCTTCAACTTCGGCGGCAGCGACACCCTCGCCGCGAACATCACCAGCGGCGCCCCCGTGGACGTGTTCGCCGCGGCCAGCCCCAAGACGATGGCCGTCGTCACGGACAAGCAGGACACGGCCGGCACCCCGGTCACCTTCGTCCGCAACCAGCTGGAGATCGCCACCGTACCGGGCAACCCGCACAAGGTGTCCTCCCTGAAGGACCTCACCCGGTCCGGTCTGAAGGTCGTCCTGTGCGACAAGACCGTGCCGTGCGGCGCCGCCGCCCAGAAGGCCCTGGACGCGAGCAAGCTGAAGCTCACGCCGGTCTCCTACGAGCAGGACGTCAAGGGCGCCCTGACCAAGGTGGAGCTGAAGGAGGCCGACGCGGCGGTGGTGTACAAGACCGATGTGAAGGCCGCCGGTGACAAGGTGGAGGGCGTGGAGTTCCCCGAATCGGCCGGTGCCGTCAACGACTACCCGATCGCGCTGCTGAAGAACGCGCCGAACGCCGAGGCCGCCAAGGCGTTCATCGCCCTCGTGCGCTCCGCCGAGGGCCAGAAGGTGCTGACCGAGGCCGGGTTCCTCAAGCCGTGACCTCCCTCGACAGGCCCGGTGCCACGACCGGCCCCCGCACGGGCCGGCCCCGGCGCCGCCGCGTCGGCACCGGGGGCCGACGCGGTGTGCCGTTGCCGCTGCTACTGCCGGGCGTGCTGGCCCTGGCCTTCCTGCTCCTGCCGCTGCTCGCGCTGCTCGTCCGCGCGCCCTGGCGCGGCCTACCGGATCAGCTGACCAGCGCCGAGGTGTGGCAGGCACTCCAGCTGTCCCTGGTCAGCGCCACCGCGGCGACCGCCGTCAGCCTCGTCCTCGGTGTGCCGCTGGCCTGGCTGCTGGCCCGTACGGAGTTCCCCGGCCGGGGTCTCGTACGGGCCCTGGTGACCCTCCCACTGGTGCTGCCGCCGGTGGTCGGCGGTGTGGCCCTCCTGCTCGCCCTGGGCCGCAACGGCGTCATCGGGAGGTGGCTCGACGCGTGGTTCGGCATCACCCTGCCGTTCACCACCACCGGGGTCGTGATCGCGGAGGCGTTCGTCGCTATGCCCTTCCTGGTGATCAGCGTGGAGGGCACGCTGCGCGCCGCCGACCCGCGCTACGAGGAGGCGGCGACCACGCTCGGCGCCTCCCGCTTCACCGCGTTCCGCCGGGTCACACTGCCGCTGATCGCGCCCGGCATCGCGGCCGGCGCGGTGCTGGCCTGGGCCCGGGCGCTCGGCGAGTTCGGGGCGACGATCACGTTCGCGGGCAACTTCCCCGGCCGCACCCAGACCATGCCCCTCGCGGTCTACCTGGCCTTGCAGAACGACCCCGAGGCCGCCATCTCCCTCAGCCTGGTCCTGCTGACCGTGTCGATCGCGGTACTGGCGGGCCTCAGGGACCGCTGGATGACACCCTCATGACGACTCCCCACCCCACAGCCTCCGACGGCACCGATCCTTCCCGGAACCCGTCCGCGGCCGCCGACGGCGCTTCCGCCCCACAGGGGCCACCCGCACCCGACGACGAAACCGTCACGGGTGGTGCCGGTGGGAACCCAAAGCCGGCCGCAGGCCGGCCACCCACCACACACCGGCACCCGAACCCGCAACAGCACCAGCGCCCGCAGCGGCACCCACACCCACACCAGACCACCGGCCTCGACGCCCACCTCGTAGTGGACCGTGGCACCTTCCGCCTGGACGTAACCCTGAAAGCCACCCCCGGAGACGTCCTCGCCCTACTGGGCCCCAACGGCGCCGGCAAGACCACCGCCCTGCGCGCCCTGGCCGGCCTCACCCCCCTCACCGACGGTCATCTCCACCTGGACGGCACCCCCCTGGCCCACACACCCCCCGAGGCCCGCCCGGTCGGTGTCGTCTTCCAGGACTACCTCCTCTTCCCCCATCTGTCCGCCCTGGACAACGTCGCCTTCGGCCCCCGCTGCCAGGGCGTGCGCAAGGCGGAGGCCCGCGCCCAGGCGGCGACCTGGCTGGAGCGGATGGGCCTGGCGGCCCACGCGGGCGCCAGGCCGCGGAGTCTGTCCGGCGGCCAGGCCCAGCGCGTGGCCCTCGCCCGCGCCCTGGCCACCCGCCCCCGGCTGCTGCTCCTGGACGAGCCGTTGGCGGCCCTGGACGCCCGTACCCGCCTGGAGGTCCGCGCACAGCTACGCCGTCACCTGGCCGAGTTCGAGGCGGTCTCCGTGCTGGTCACCCACGACCCGCTGGACGCCATGGTGCTCGCTGACCGGCTGGTGGTCGTGGAGCACGGCCGGGTCGTCCAGGAGGGCACCCCCGCCGACATCGCCCGGCACCCGCGCACGGACTACATCGCCCAGCTCGTCGGCCTCAACCTCTACCGCGGACAGGCCGAGGGGCACACGGTACGGCTCGACGCGGGGCCCGCGATCACGACCACGGAGGAGCTGTCGGGCCCGGTCTTCGTGGCGTTCCCGCCGTCCGCCGTGACCCTGTTCCGGGACCGGCCCTCCGGTGCCAGCGCCCGCAACCTGTGGCACTGCGAGGTCGCCGGCCTGGAGACGCACGGCGACCAGATCCGCGCCGACCTCACCGGCGAGCTGCCGCTCGCGGCGGACCTGACGACGGTCGCCGCGGCCGAGCTGGACCTGCACCCGGGTGCACCGGTCTGGGCGACGGTCAAGGCGACGCAGACCCACGCATACCCGGCCTGAGCGGACCGGCGCTCTACGGTGGGTGCCCATGACCCTGAGCATCCGCAACCAGCTGCCCGGCATCGTCACCGAGGTGCACCCGGGCGAAGTCATGGCGACCGTCAAAGTCCGGCTCACCGGCGGCCAGGACCTCACCGCGGCCATCACCCTGGAGGCCGTCGAGCACCTCGGCCTCGCTCCGGGCTCCCCGGTGAGCGCCCTGGTGAAGGCGACGGAGGTCTCCCTGGCCGCCAACCGGATCGAGGGTCTGTCGATCCGCAACCAGCTGCCCGGCACGGTCATCCGTCTCACGCTCGGCGAGGCCATGGCCACAGTCCGGATCTCCGTGGACGGCGGTGAACTCACGGCCGCGATCACGAAGGACGCGGCCGGAGACCTCGGCCTGTTCGTGGGCTCCGACGTCGTCGCCCTGATCAAGGCGACCGAGGTCTCGCTGGCGACGGCGTAGGAACGCCCGAAGGCCCCGCCCGGAACCCGGGTGGGGCCTTCGGCAGCGGCTCGCTCAGTCCTCGTAGGCGTCCAGCGGCGGGCAGGAGCACACCAGGTTCCGGTCGCCGAAGGCCTGGTCGATGCGGCGCACCGGCGGCCAGTACTTGTCGGCGGCCGAGACACCGGCCGGGAAGACGGCCTCCGCGCGGCTGTAGGCGTGCGTCCACTCACCGCCGAGCGCGGCGGCGGTGTGCGGGGCGTTCCGCAGCGGGTTGTCCTCGGCGGGCCACGCGCCGGAGCCGACCTTCTCGATCTCCGCGCGGATGGCGATCATCGCATCGCAGAAACGGTCCAGCTCGGTGATGTCCTCGGACTCGGTCGGCTCGATCATCAGCGTGCCGGCCACCGGGAAGGACATGGTCGGCGCGTGGAAACCGTAGTCGATCAGCCGCTTGGCGACGTCGTCCACGCTCACGCCGGTCGCCTTGGTCAGCGGGCGCAGGTCGATGATGCACTCGTGCGCGACCAGGCCGCCGGGGCCGGTGTAGAGCACCGGGTAGTGCGGCTCCAGGCGCTTGGCGATGTAGTTCGCGGAGAGCACCGCGACCTGCGTGGCGCGCTTGAGGCCCTCGCCGCCCATCAGACGGACGTACGCCCACGAGATCGGCAGGATGCCCGCGCTGCCCCACGGGGCGGCCGAGATCGGGCCCACGCCCGTCTCCGGGCCGGCCTCCGGCTGGAGCGGGTGGTTCGGCAGGTACGGCGCCAGGTGCGACCGGACCGCGACCGGGCCGACGCCCGGACCGCCGCCGCCGTGCGGGATGCAGAACGTCTTGTGCAGGTTCAGGTGGGAGACGTCACCGCCGAAGTGGCCCGGCTTGGCCAGGCCGACGAGCGCGTTGAGGTTGGCGCCGTCGACGTACACCTGGCCGCCCGCCTCGTGGACCTGGGCGCAGATGTCGGCGACGTGCTCCTCGAACACACCGTGCGTCGACGGGTAGGTGATCATCAGCACCGCCAGCTCGTCGCGGTACTGCTCGATCTTGGCGCGCAGGTCCTCGACGTCGATCTCGCCGTCCTCGGCGGTCTTCACGACGACGACCTTCATGCCGGCCATCACGGCGCTGGCCGCGTTGGTGCCGTGCGCGGAGGACGGGATGAGGCAGACGGTCCGCTGCTCGTCGCCGTTGGCGCGGTGGTAGCCGCGTACGGCGAGGAGACCCGCCAGCTCGCCCTGCGAGCCCGCGTTCGGCTGGAGCGAGACCTTGTCGTAGCCGGTGACCTCGGCGAGGCGGTCCTCCAGCTCGTGGATGAGCGTGAGGTAGCCCTGGGCCTGCTCGGCGGGCGCGAACGGGTGCATCTGCCCGAACTCGGACCAGGTGACCGGCTCCATCTCCGTGGTCGCGTTGAGCTTCATGGTGCAGGAGCCCAGCGGGATCATGCCGCGGTCGAGCGCGTAGTCGCGGTCGGCCAGCTTGCGCAGGTAGCGCAGCATCGCCGTCTCGGAGCGGTGCTGGTGGAAGACCGGGTGGGTGAGGTACGCGTCGGTGCGCAGCAGCGCCTCGGGCAGGGTGTCCTCGGCGCTCTCGTCCAGCGCCTCGATGTCGCCCTCGACGCCGAAGGCGGCGAAGACGGCGGCCAGCTGGGCCCGGTTGGTGGTCTCGTCGCAGGCCGCCGAGACGTGGTCGGCGTCGACGAGACGCAGGTTGACCCCGTTCTCCCGGGCGGCGGCGACGATCGCGGCGGCCTTGCCGGGCACCCGCGCGGTGAGCGTGTCGAAGTACGCGCCGTGGACGATCTCCACGCCGCCGGCCTTCAGCCCCTCGGCGAGGAGCGTGGCGTACCGGTGCGTGCGCCGGGCGATGGTCTTCAGGCCCTCCGGCCCGTGGTAGACGGCGTACATGCCGGCCATCACGGCGAGCAGCACCTGCGCGGTGCAGATGTTGCTGGTCGCCTTCTCCCGGCGGATGTGCTGCTCACGGGTCTGGAGCGCGAGGCGGTAGGCCTTGTTGCCGTCGGCGTCGACGGAGACGCCGACGAGCCGGCCGGGAAGGCTGCGCGCGAACTTCTCGTGTACGGCCATGTAGCCGGCGTGCGGCCCGCCGAAGCCCATCGGCACACCGAAGCGCTGGGTCGTACCGACGGCGATGTCCGCCCCCAGCTCGCCCGGCGAGGTCAGCAGGGTCAGCGCGAGCAGGTCGGCGGCGACCGTGACGAGAGCGCCCAGCTGGTGCGCCTGGTCGATGACGGGCTTGATGTCCCGTACGGCACCGGAGGCGCCCGGGTACTGGATCAGCACGCCGTTGATCTCGCGCTCGGCGATCTCCGCCGGGATGCCGTCGCTGAGGTCGGCGACGACGACCTCGACGCCGGTCGGCTCGGCGCGGGTCTCGATCACGGCGATGGTCTGCGGCAGCGCGTCAGCGTCGACCAGGAACACACCCTTCTTGTTCTTGCCCATGCGCCGGGACAGCGCCATCGCCTCGGCGGCGGCGGTGCCCTCGTCCAGCAGGGATGCGCCGGAGGTGGGCAGGCCGGTCAGGTCGGCGACCATCGTCTGGAAGTTCAGCAGGGCCTCCAGGCGGCCCTGGGAGATCTCCGGCTGGTACGGCGTGTAGGCCGTGTACCAGGCCGGGTTCTCCATGACGTTGCGCAGGATGACGGGCGGCGTGAAGGTGCCGTAGTAGCCCAGGCCGATCATGGAGCCGAGGACCTGGTTGCGGTCGGCGAGCGAGCGCAGCTCGGCGAGCACCTCGGCCTCGGTACGGGCACCCGGCAGGTCCAGGGCGTCGGCGTTCTTGATCACATCCGGGACCGCGGCGGCGGTCAGCTCGTCCAGCGAGCCGTATCCGACCTGCGCGAGCATCTTGGCCCGCGCCTCCGGGTCGGGCCCGATGTGGCGCTGCTCGAACGGGGTGCCCGCTTCGAGTTCGGAGAGCGGAATGCGATGGGCGGTCATTGCGGAGGCCTCCTGGTCTGACGCGACCTGCGAGGGGCACCACGGCGCGGGTACCCCGACGGCCTCCCCCTCTGTCATCTCGACCTGAGAGCTTCACCGGACGCCCGTGGGCACCGGCTTTCACCGTCGGTGAGGGCGGAAGCCGATCGACATCCGCCCTGCTTTCCAGAGTGACCTCGTCCGTGCGGTACGTGAGCCTGAGAGATTCCGGGGAGGATTTGCTCCTTCGGCGCCTCCGAGGTGGTCGGAGGACTCTCCCGCACGGGGTCAGCAGCCGCTGTCAGCGTACCAGCGAGGTCAACGCCAGGGCCTTCGAGTGGCCGCCTCCTTGAATGTGCTCTTTTGTAGTGCTTACGGATGAGTTGCGACCACGTGGAGGGAGAGGGACCGTGCAGACCGACATCGATCCGCGCAACCTGATCGGCCGCAAGGCGTTCGACCGTAACGGCACCAAGATCGGCACCATCGACGAGGTGTACCTGGACGACGCGACCGGCGTGCCCGAATGGGCGGCCATACGCACCGGCCTGTTCTCCCGGGACGCCTTCGTGCCCCTGGAGCCCAGCGAACTCGTCGAAGGCACCCTGCACGTCCCCTTCGACCGCGCCCTGATCAAGGACGCCCCCGACTTCGGCGTGGGCCGCCATCTCTCCCCAGAACAGGAACTCCAGCTCTACCACCACTACGGCCTGGACGTGGCCTCACCCCCCAACGTCCCGGACCACGACTTCGGCAAACTGGCGGGGTCGGAGGAGGCCTGATCGCGGCTTCCTCCCTGGTCGCGTGCCTCTTCCGGGGTCCGGGGCGGAGCCCCGTGCGGGTGGGAGACATCCGAAACCAACGGCAACGGATCGGCGGCCTCCAGCGCAGGATCGTCGACGAAAAACGTCCGCACCCGCCCCGGAGGGGACTGCGGCGTCTCGAACCGCACGGTCACCCGCCCCAGCCCACTGCCCTGCACCCATCCGTGCCCGTACTCGGCGTGCCGCACATCCTGCCCGGCCCGCCACTGCCGCTCGACAGGCTCCGCCCGCTCCACGGCAGCCTCCACCGCCCCCTTCTCCGGCTCCTCCTCCGCAGGCACCGGCAGCGCCTGCGCGAACAGATCCTCCTGCGTGTAGTCGGCGAGCCCGGACACCCCCACCCCGAGCAGCCGCACCCCTCCCGTGGTGTCCACGGAGTCCAGCAGCCGCGCCGCCGCCTCACGGATGACCACGGGGTCGTCCGTGGGCCCTCTGAGCGTCTCGGACCGGGTCAGGGTGGAGAAGTCGTACCGCCGTACCTTCAGCACGATGGTCCGCCCGGACAGCCCGGCCTCGCGCAGCCGCCGCACACACCGGTCGGCCAGCCGCTGCACCTCCAGGCCGACCCGCAGCCGGTCGTGGATGTCCACGTCGTACGTGTCCTCCACCGACACCGACTTGGTCTCCCGCTCGGCGACCACGGGCCGCTCGTCCCGGGCCAGGGCCATGGCGTACAGCGCGTGTCCGTGTGCCTTGCCCAGCAGCCGGACGAGTTCGTCCTCACCCGCCTCGGCCAGTTCCTCGACCGTGCTGATCCCGGCCCGGCGCAGATGGTCCCCTGTGGCCGGCCCGACCCCCGGCAGGGTGCGCACCGGCATCGGTCCCAGCAGCGCCCGCTCGGTGCCCGGCTCGATGAGCACCAAGCCGTCCGGTTTGGCCTGCTCGGAGGCGATCTTCGCGAGCATCTTGGAGGCGGCGAGCCCCACCGACCCGGTGAGCCCGGTGACCGCCAGGATGTCCGCGCGCAGCTTCTCCCCGGCCCGCCGCGCCGACTCCTCGTCCCAGGCCGCTTCCCCGGCCTCCAGGTCCACGAACGCCTCGTCCAGGCTCAGCGGCTCCACCAGCGGTGACAGCTCCCGCAGCAGCGCCATCACCTGTTCGCTGACCGCCCGGTACAGGGTGAAGCGCGGCACCAGATAGGCGGCGTTGGGTGCCAGCCGGCGTGCCTGCGCCATGGGCATCGCCGAGTGGACCCCGAACACCCGTGCCTCGTACGACGCGGTGGCGACCACCCCGCGTGGGCCGAGCCCGCCCACGACGACCGCCTTCCCGCGCAGGCTCGGCTTGGATGCCTGCTCCACCGAGGCGAAGAAGGCATCCATGTCGAGATGCAGGATCGTGGGCGCGTTTCTCACATCTCCGATGCTGCACCACGGCACTGACAACGCGGTGATGCCGGAGCGCCCTACGCGAGGTCCGGCGGTCAGACCGCCCGGTTGCGGCGCCGCGCCAGCTCGTCCGCGGGGTTGTGCCCGACGAGGGTCTCACCGGTGTCGATGCGCTCGCCGTGCAGCTGGGAGAGGGCGCTTTCCACGTCCCGCCACACCACGCCGACGGCGATCCCGAAGATACCCTGACCGCCCTGGAGCAGGGCGTGGACCTCGTCCGGCGACGTGCACTCGTACACGGTCGCGCCGTCGCTCATCAGGGTCATCCGCTCCAGATCGCGGAAACCGCGTTCTCTGAGGTGCTGGACGGCCGTGCGGATGTTCTGCAAGGACACCCCGGTGTCCAGGAACCGCTTCACGATCTTCAGGACGACGACGTCCCGGAAGCTGTACAGACGCTGGGTGCCCGACCCGTAAGCGGGTCGTACGCTCGGCTCCACCAGACCCGTACGGGCCCAGTAGTCGAGCTGCCGGTACGTGATGCCGGCAGCCGCGCAGGCCGTGGGCCCGCGGTAGCCGATCTGCTCGGACGTCATGGACGCCACCCCTCCGCCGTTCGGCACCGCCGTCGGCAGCTGCGGAGCGTGCTCCACCGCGCTGCCGGGATGGGCATATCCCCCGCCTGAGCGCGGCCGCGAGTTCGGGGGCGGGTACGGACCGCTCTCCCCGAAACCGCGTCCGGGGGCACCCCCAGCCGTACCGTCGCCGCTGGTTCTCACGCCGACCTCCGTCCTTGACCTGCCTTCTCGACGGTAGGCAGTCACCAGGGGTGCGTCAACGATCGCCACACTCGGCACGCCGAGTGATAATCACCCAAGGAGTGGTTTCCCGTGTCCCACCGCGGGGAAAGGCTAGCCGAATGCGCTGGCGGGGGGCCGTAGGACGCTCTCACTGGCCGGAGGCAATTGCCGGGGCGTGGACCTCGCGATGCCGCCGCCCGCCCCGGTCGAACCCCGGGGCCGACGGGCCGGCCCGCGTCTCACTGGCTGCTGGTGCCGAAGTCCTCGGGCGAGATCTGGTCGAGGAACTCGCGGAACTTCTCCACCTCGTCCTCCTGCTCGTCCGGAATGGCGATGCCCGCGTCGTCCAGCACCGTGTCACTGCCGTAGATCGGCGTTCCGGTGCGCAGGGCCAGCGCTATGGCATCGGAGGGGCGGGCGCTGACCTCGACCCCACTGGCGAACACCAGCTCCGCGTAGAAGACGCCTTCTCGCAGATCGGTGATGCGCACTTCGGTCAGCTCCTGGCCGACGGCCTCCAGCACGTCCTTGAACAGGTCGTGGGTCAGCGGTCGCGCGGGGGCCATGCCCTGCTGGGCGAAGGCGATCGCCGTCGCCTCCCCCGGCCCGATCCAGATGGGGAGGTAACGGTCGCCCCCCACTTCGCGCAGGAGCACGATCGGTTGGTTGGAGGGCATTTCGACCCGGACACCTACGACATCGAGCTCGTTCACACAGCAACCCTAGGCCGTGCTCGGGACGTTTGGGTAGTCGGGCCGGGAACAGGTGCCCGATCCGGCCGCTCCGCGGCCCGCCGGATCAGGGCAGCCGCACGCCGAGAGCGGTTTTCACCAGGGCCGCGTGCAGCTTCACCGTGAGGGCCGCCAGCTCCTTCGTACGGGCCTCGGCATGTGCCCTGGTCTGCGGGTTGCGGTGGCGCTTGAGCGGGGCCACCACCTGGTCGACCAGGCCCGCCTCACGGTCGGCGGCGGCCTTCATCACCCGAAGGTGGCGCGGCTCGATCCCGAACCGGCCCAGCTCCGCGATGAGCGAGGCCACGGTGACGGCCTCGGCGTCGTACGCCCCGTCCTCCAGGGGAGCGATGAGCCCGTAGGACTCCCACTCCTTCAGGTCGCCGTCGTCGATGTCCGCGGCGGCCAGCAGCTCGGCCCTGCCGAGCCTGGCCACCGTGGGCCCCTCCACACGTGCCGGCACGTCCTCCGCGGTGCGCTGGCGGCCCACCACGGGCAGCGGGACGGCCTCACCCCGCTCCATGGCGTCCAGGTGCTCACGGATCACCTTGAGCGGCAGGTAGTGGTCCCGCTGCATCCGCAGGACGTGACCGAGGCGCTCGACGTCCTCGGCGCTGAACTTGCGGTATCCCGACGGGGTCCGCTGCGGCTCGATGAGCCCCTCCGACTCCAGGAAGCGGATCTTGGAGATGGTGACTTCGGGGAACTCGTCGCGCAGCACGTTCAGCACCGTGCCGATGCTCATCAGCCCACTGTCCCTGGCGGCGGTACCGCTTCCGGCACCGCCGCTCGGTGTTTGAAGCATGGACCTTCCCTGGGGGTCCCCCCGGACGTCAGTCCGGGGGCGGGTCAGATGCCCTGCCGGCTCGCGTAGAACACCAGCCGGTACTTGCCGATCTGCACCTCGTCACCGTTCGACAGGGCCACCTGGTCGATGCGCTCCCGGTTGACGTACGTGCCGTTCAGGCTGCCCACGTCGGCCACCGTGAAGGAGCCGTCCGGGGAGCGCCGGAACTCCACGTGGCGCCGGGAGACGGTCACGTCGTCCAGGAAGATGTCGCTCTGCGGATGACGACCGGCCGTGGTCAGGTCGCTGTCCAGCAGGAAGCGGCTGCCCGAGTTCGGCCCCCGGCGCACCACCAGCAGCGCCGAACCCACCGGCAGCGCGTCCACCGCGGCCTGCGCCTCCGGGGAGAGCATCGGCAGCTGCGTCTGGCCGGTCGCCTCGGCGTCGTAGGCCTCCAGACCCGAGATCGAGATCGTGGAGGTCGTCTCGGACGCCCGCTCGGGCGTCAGCCCGGGACGCAGCGGCGCCCCGCAGTTGGAACAGAAGCGGGCGTTCTCCGCATTGCGGTTACCGCACCTCGTACACACCAGGACCGACATCGACGGATCCTCCTGCCGCGGCTGCCCCGCCGGGGCATTGGACGCGTACGGGCCGGGGGCGAACCCTCCACCCGTACCTGAGGTTGACGGTTGCCCGAAACCTATGCCGCCGGACTGGGCAGGGTCAACAGACGCCGCGCCCTGACCTCCGGAAATGTCACCACCCGGACCAGCGACCTGGTCCCGGAACAGCGGGCGCTGGCCCTCCGCGTCAGGCTGTGCGCGATGACGAGCGGTCGCGTTGTCGCTGCCCTCTCGCGCGCTCTTGCCGAACAACTTCGCAAACAACTTCACGGGCGATTCCCCTTGACCGAAACAGACCCGCCCGTGGGGCAGGACGAACCCTGATTGCCTACACCGGCCGAGCCGGACATTCTCACAACGTCCGTATCCACCAGACAGTTTCCACCACGCACCACCCCTTCGGTGCGCCGACCCCCCGCAACCTCATGCCCCTGCCGGACGGCACCCATGCACCGCCGGTTCACTGGGAGGACGACCGAGCGTAGTCAGGCCGCTTCGCCTGTCGCAAGGCGTCCACGACGATCTTGTCCGACCGCTCGACGGTCACCGTGGCCTGCTCCTTCTCCAGAGTCTGCACCACGCCTCCAGGGATGTTCAGCGCCGGCTCGAGGTCCTGCGGCTTGCCGATGACCTTGAAACGATAGGGAGCGTTGATCTTGTTCCCGTCGACACTCACACTCTTGCCGGAGTCGGTGAAGTAGGTCCCGGCGACCACCCGGACCCCGTTGACCTGGATCGCCTCCGCGCCGGCCGCGCGCAACTCCTGGATCGCGTCGAGCAGCATGTCCGCCTGGACCGTCCCCTTCGTGTCCTCGATCGTCATGGTGATGCCGGGACCCTGCGCCGCCACGGTGCCCGCGAGGATGCCGAGTTGCCTCTCCTTCTCGGCGGTCTGCCGGCGCGCCTCCGCGGCCTGGTCGGAGCTGGTCTGAAGCTCCTGACGCTGCTTTTCGAGTCCCTGCTTCTCGTCCTCAAGACGCTGAGTACGCGAATCCAGTTCATCGAGGATGCGCACAAGATCTTCCTGGCGCGCTCCGCGCAGCGCGCTGTCGGTGTCGCTGTTGGACGCCACCTGCACGGCCAGGCCGAAGCCGAGGCCGAACAGCAGCACGGCCACGATGAGTTGGGCGCGCGTGAAGCGCGGCGGCCACAACCCCTTGACGAGCCGCTGCCGGCCCGTCAGCGGCTGCTGGGCCTCCCCCTCGGCCGGCCGCCCGGCCTCGGGCGCGGGCGCGGGCGCGGGCACCTCGGCCGGCAGTTCCCTCCGCAGCCGGTTCTCCCGCTGATCGGTGCGGCCGTTGCCGCCGTTGCTGTCGTTCTGCTCGCTCATCGGTGTCACGCCCGGAACACGTGCCGCCGGATCGCCGCGGCGTTGGAGAAGATGCGGATGCCCAGGACCACGACGACACCCGTGGACAGCTGCGCGCCCACGCCCAACTTGTCACCGAGGAACACGATGAGGGCGGCGACGACCACGTTGGACAGGAACGACACCACGAAGACCTTGTCGTCGAAGATGCCGTCGAGCATGGCCCGCAGACCACCGAAGACGGCGTCCAACGCCGCGACGACGGCGATCGGCAGATAAGGCTCGACGACCGCCGGAACCTCGGGCCGGACCAACAGGCCGGCCACGACTCCCACGACGAGGCCCAGTACGGCGATCACGATGTGCCCTTCTCGGTTTTCTCTGACTTCGGCTGTGCTGTACGTACGATCACACTGGGTGCGGCGGGCAACCGGACGTCGCCCTCCGCGGAGATGGTGGCGCGGATGCCGTAGTTCTCCTCCAGGGCATGCAGATACAGGCCGTCGGCGCTGTTCTGGAACCTGGTGCTCAGCCTCTCCCCGTCCCCCACCGCCAGCACCGTGTACGGCGGCACCAGCGGCCTGTTGTCGACCAGTATCGCGTCACCCGCGGCCCTGATCGCGGACAGGGCCGTCAGCCGCTGCCCGTTGATGGAGATCGCCTCGGCTCCGGAGGCCCACAGTCCGTTGACCACGCGCTGCATGTCGCGGTCCCGCACCCGGCCGGTGTCGGAGAAGCCCGACGTCTCCCGGGGGCCGGCGCCGTCCCCGCCGCCGTCGGCCTCCTTGGCATCGTTCACGACGAGCTTGACACCGGGACCGCGCACCGCGGTGGCACCCGACAGCAGGCCGACCAGGTCCGCCTCGGCGCTGCCGCCGCTCGACTTCAGGGCCGCCCGCTGACGCGCGCTGACGTCGTCGCGCAGCGTGTCGACAGTGCTTTCCAGCTTGTCCGCGTCCGCGGTCTCGCTGTCGATGCGGTCGATCAGCTCCTGGCGCTCCTTGGCCACCACGGGCGCCGTCACGCGCGCCTGTGCCGCCCCCACGGTGACGACGAGCGCCGCGAGAACGAGGCCGGCGGCCAGGCCCAGCTTGGCCCGGAGCGTCTTCGGCAGGCCGCCCTCGCCCTCGGACTTCCTCCGGGCGGCGGCCTCGGCGTACCCGTCGTCGAGGCTGTGGTCCATGACGTTGGTGATCAACGACATGGAGGCGTCCGGACGCTGCGGCCGCGTGGGGCTGCTCCGAACGGGGGGTTGCTGCGGCATGCCGCACATCGTCGCATGTCGCGAGCAGTACCTCCGAACGGCCCCACCGGCGTGCCGGACAGGCCCCCTTGGGGGACACTTGTCCGGCACGCACGCGTGCAGCGACTTTTGCCGCTCTCAGCCGATGCAGGTCACCGGCCGGCGCTGTCCACGACCGCCGACCACTCGTCCAGCAGAGCCTGCGCGGAGGCGTCGTCCGGCCCCTCCGCCCACAGATGGGTGACCGCCTCGGCCGGGTCGGGCAGCACCATCACCCAACGCCCGTCGCTCTCCACGACCCGCACACCGTCGGTCGTGTCGACAGAGCGGTCTCCCGCGGCCTCGACCACCCGTCGCATCACGAGTCCCTTGACCGCCCACGGCGTCGCCAGGTCCCGCTTGAGGACGTGCGCCCGCGGGATCCGGGCGTCGATCTGGCTCAGCGTGAGCTGGGTCCGCGCCACGAGCCCGATGAGACGTACGAAGGCGGCCGTGCCGTCGTAGACGCCGCTGAACTCGGGGACGATGAACCCGCCCTTGCCGTCACCACCGAAGATGGTGCCCTCCTCGCGCCCCACGCGCGTGAGGTCGTCGGGCGAGGTGGTCGTCCACTCGACCTGGGTGCCGTGGTACGCCGCCACCTGCTCGGCGATCCGGGTCGTGGTGACGGGCAGCGCGACCCGGCCGCTGCGCCGCTCGGCGGCCACCAGGTCCAGCATGACCAGCAGCGCCCGGTCGTCCTCGATGATCCGGCCCTTCTCGTCCACGAGCGACAGCCGCTCGCCGACGGGGTCGAACCGCACCCCGAACGCGGCACCCGAGGACGCCACGATCTCACCGAGCCGCACCAGCCCCTTCCGCCGCATCTCGGCGGTCTCGGTGGGCCGGGACTCGTCGAGACCCGGGTTGATCGTCAGCGAGTCCACACCGAGCTTGCCGAGCAGGCTGGGCAGCACGAGCCCGGCACTGCCGTTCGAGGCGTCCACGACCACCTTGAGGCCCGACTCGGCTATCCCGGTCGTGTCGACGTTCCGCAGCAGCGATCCGGTGTACGAGTCGAAGACGCTGGCCGGGAAGTACAGGTCGCCGATCTCGCCCGGGAACGCCCGCCGGTACTCCTGGCGCGCGAACACCCGGTCCAGCTTGCGCTGGCTGCCCTGCGACAGGTCCGCGCCCTGCCCGTCGAAGAACATGATGTCGACCGAGTCCGGGACACCCGGCGAGGTCCGGATCATGATGCCGCCGGCACTGCCCCGCGCGGTCTGCTGCCGGGCCACGGGCAGCGGCACGTTCTCCAGGTCGCGTACGTCGATGGCGCTGGCCTGGAGCGCGGAGATCACCGCCCGCTTGAGCGCCCGGGCACCCCGGGAGTGGTCGCGGGCCGTGGTGACGGTGGAGCCCTTCTTCAGGGTCGTGGCGTAGGCGCCGGCGAGCCGCACGGCCAGCTCGGGCGTGATCTCCACGTTCAGGATGCCGGTGACGCCCCGGGCGCCGAACAGATGGGCCTGCCCCCGGGACTCCCAGATCACCGAGGTGTTGACGAAGGCACCGGCCTCGATGGTCTTGAACGGGTAGACCCGGACATTGCCCTGAACGATCGATTCCTCACCGATCAGGCACTCGTCACCGATGACCGCGCCGTCCTCGATCCGGGCAGCACGCATGATGTCCGTGTTCTTGCCGACGACACAGCCGCGCAGATTGCTGTGCTGCCCGATGTACACGTTGTCGTGCACAACGGCCTTGTGCAGGAAGGCACCGCTCTTGACGACGACATTGGAGCCGACGACGGTGTGCTCCCGGATCTCCGCGCCGGCCTCGACCTTCGCGTAGTCGCCGATGTACAGCGGCCCGCGCAGCACGGCGTCGGGATGCACCTCGGCTCCCTCGGCCACCCACACACCCGGGGAGATCTCGAAGCCGTCGATGTCGACGTTGACCTTGCCTTCGAGGACGTCCGCCTGGGCCTTCACATAGCTCTCGTGCGTGCCGACGTCCTCCCAGTAGCCCTCGGCGACATAGCCGTAGATCGGCTTGCCTTCCTTCATCAGCTGAGGGAAGACGTCGCCGGACCAGTCGACGGGCACATCGGCTTCGACGTAGTCGAAGACCTCGGGCTCCATCACATAGATGCCCGTGTTGACCGTGTCCGAGAAGACCTGCCCCCAGGTCGGCTTCTCCAGGAAGCGCTCGACCTTGCCTTCCTCGTCGACGATGGTGATGCCGAACTCCAGCGGATTGGGCACCCGGGTCAGGCAGACCGTGACCAGCGCACCCTTCTCCTTGTGGAAATTGATCAGCTCGGTGAGGTCGAAGTCGGTCAGGGCATCGCCGGAGATGACGAGGAAGGCATCGTCCTTCAACGCCTCTTCGGCGTTCTTGACGCTTCCGGCGGTACCGAGTGGCTTCTCCTCATTGGCGTATGTGAGCTCCATGCCAAGTTCTTCGCCGTCACCGAAATAGTTCTTGACGAGCGATGCCAGGAACTGCACGGTGACAACGGTCTCGGTGAGCCCGTGCCTTTTGAGCAGCCGTAGCACATGCTCCATGATCGGGCGGTTCGCCACGGGCAGGAGCGGCTTGGGCATGCTAGAGGTCATGGGGCGCAGGCGCGTGCCTTCGCCCCCGGCCATCACGACGGCCTTCATGTCGGAAGCGTCCTCCTCCAAGAGACGACGGTCTAGCCGACTTCACCCGTCCAGATTGTCCCGCACTTTTCCACCGCGGGCCATCGAGGCGTCAGGTCTGGACAATCACCGAGCTCAATCGGCCGTGGCGTCCGCGCGAACCAAGCGGCGGACCTGTACCACGTAGAGCACTCCTGCCCACCAGTAGAGGGTTGTACCCCATCCGGCGAACGCCCATCCGAAAATAGCAGCGAGTGACGCGATCCAACCACTTCCGTCACTGAGCAGCAGAAGTGGGAAGGCATACATCAAGTTGAACGTCGCGGCCTTCCCGAGGAAGTTCACCTGAGGCGGCGGATACCCGTGCCGGCGGAGGATGCCCACCATCACCAGGAGAACCAGCTCGCGGAACAGCAGCAGAGCGGTCAGCCAAAGCGGCAGGATCTCCCGCCAGGTGAGACCGACCAGCGTGGAAAGGACGTAGAGGCGGTCGGCGGCGGGGTCGAGAAGCCGGCCGAGGCTGCTGATCTGATTCCAGCGCCGGGCGAGCTTGCCGTCGAGATAGTCACTGACGCCGCTCAGGGCCAGCACGAGGAGGGCCCAGCCATCACTCTGCGGCCCACCGAACTCCGGCCTGAGGATCAACCACAGGAAGAGGGGTACGCCGACGAGCCGTGCCATGCTGAGGATGTTGGGGATGGTGAGGACCCGGTCTGTCTGGACGCGGGTCTCCTGGACCTCCACCCGGGGGCCTCCTGTGCGAAATAAGCCAACGATGCCCCCTGACCTTACCTCAACGCAAAAAAGCTCCGGCCCCTGGGCAGTGCCCAAGAGCCGGAGCTTCAAAAGGAGTTCGGCGGTGTCCTACTCTCCCACAGGGTCCCCCCTGCAGTACCATCGGCGCTGTGAGGCTTAGCTTCCGGGTTCGGAATGTAACCGGGCGTTT